>JBEPUZ010000173.1:0-10489 GCA_041691275.1 Actinomycetota bacterium
CCGGCATGGGCATGCTGGCCACCACCGGCATCGTGGTGTCCGAGGACACCTTCGGTCCGGTAGCCGACAACGCGGCGGGCATCGCCGAGATGTCGGGTGAGTTCGAAGGTGAGCCCGCTCGCATCATGGTCAGTCTCGACGCCGTGGGTAACACCACCAAGGCCGTGACGAAGGGATTCGCAATCGGTTCGGCGGTCATTGCAGCCGTCGCGTTGTTCTCCTCGTACATCGAGACGATCAAGAACCAGTTGAACCTCAACTTGACCGGCAACGACCTCTTCACGAACAAGTTCACGTCGATCAACGTGGCGAACCCGAAGACGTTTATCGGTCTGCTGATCGGTGGATCGATCGCGTTCCTCTTCTCGTCGTTCGCGATCCGGGCGGTCGGTCGCACGGCCAACGTCGTCGTACAGGAGGTGCGACGCCAGTTCGCCGACGGACTGATCATGAAGGGCGAGAAGAAGCCCGACTCGGGTGCCATCGTCGACATCTGCACCGAGGCATCACTGCGGGAGCTCGCCACGCCGGCGCTGCTCGCGGTGTTGTCGCCGGTGATCATCGGCTTCGGTGTGAACTACCTGGCGTTGGGCGCGTTCCTCGCGGCGGTCATTCTCACCGGTCAGCTCATGGCCAACTTCTTGTCGAACTCCGGTGGTGCGTGGGACAACGCCAAGAAGTACATCGAGGACGGCAACTACGGCGGGAAGGGCAGCGATGCCTACCGCGCCGCCGTCATCGGCGACACGATCGGCGACCCGTTCAAGGACACCGCCGGGCCGGCGTTGAACCCGCTGATCAAGGTGATGAACCTGATCTCGTTGCTGATCCTGCCCGCAGTCATCTCGCTGCGAGACAACTCGGGCGCCCGGTTCAGCATCGCCGGCGTCTCGCTGGTCGTGCTGATCGTCGCCATCCTCTTCTCGAAGCGGGGCGGAGCGACGATTTCAGCTGACGGTCCCACCGAGGAGACCGCCCGCGCGGTCGCGGTCGGTAACTGAGCCCGAATCGGAATCGTTCGAAAAGGGCCGCCCTCCGGGGCGGCCCTTCTCGTTGTGCGAGTTGCGGTGCGTTCTACTGTGCTCGGGGTGACGCCGCCGACCCTCGAGACCGAGCGCCTCATCCTGCGGCCGCTCACGCTCGATGATTTCGACGACCTCGCGGTGCTGCAAGCCGAGGAGTCGTTCTGGAGGTATCCGCTCGGTCGCGGTTGGGAGCCCGACGAGACGCGCGCCTTTCTCGAACGCATGCGCGAGCGATACGAGAGCGAGCGCTTCGGCGTCGCGGCCGTTGTGATCCGCGCCGACGGACGGCTGGCCGGTTGGGCCGGCCTGGCGACACCCACGTTCCTGCCGGAGATACTGCCGGCGGTCGAGGTCGGTTGGCGTCTGGGCAAGGAGTTCTGGGGGCGCGGGTACGCGACCGAGGCGGGGCGCGCGTGGGTCGACTACGGCTTCGGTGCCGGAGAGCTCGACGAGATCGTCAGCATCTACGAGCCCGCGAACGGCGCGTCGGGCGCGGTGATGCGACATCTTGGGTTCCGGCTCGACCGTGTCGTCGTGCATCCCGTGTATCGCACCGAGTTGCACATCACGAAACTCACCCGCGCTGAGTGGCGCGATGCAACTGCGCGGTGAGCGCGCGGTGTTTCAGGAGCCGGAAGCTTGCGCGCGCTTGTGCTTGCGGTACTCGAGGTACGGCGGGATGAACGAGAGCACGATGATCACCGCGACGATCGGATAGATCCACTTGTCGATGTCGATCGACTTACCGAGCCAGAAGCCCAGCAGGCTGATGCCGACCGCCCAAATTGCAGCGCCGAGCACGTTGGCCGCGGTGTACTTGCGCAGGTCCATCCGACCGGTGCCCGCGAGCATCGGGACGATGGTGCGCACGAACGGGATGAAGCGGGCGAGCACGACCGAGCGCGGCCCGCGCTTGTCGAAGAATTCCTGGGCGCGCTCGAGGTACTCGGTCTTGAAGATCCGGGCGTGAGGCTTGAAGATGCGGATGCCGTATCGATGCCCCAATGCGTATCCGAGTTGCGCGCCGGCGACCGCGGCGACGAACGAGCCGAGCACGACGACCGCCAAGTTGAGGTGGGGGTCGCCGGCCTTCGTGGTCGCGCAGAAGGCTCCGGCCAAGAAGAGGATGGAGTCGCCGGGGAGCGGGGCGGGGACGAGCCCGGACTCGACGAACACGACGAGGATCAATCCGATCGTCCCGAAGGTCTCGATCAGATCTCGGGGGCTCAGCCAGTTCACGGCTGAGAGGAGAGCGGTCATCGGGCCTGCACGCCTGTCGTCGGGGTCCTCACGGCGCCAGACCCTAGACGGTCCGCGGAGAGTGGTTGGGCGGACACTCGGTGCGCCGATGGGGTGGTCCGGAGCGCCGAGTCAGAGGGGACGGGCTACGGTCCGCGACCCGAGTGCCGAGAAGGACACATTCTGTGCCGCCGGCGCAAGAGGGAGCAGCAGTGGCGAAACCGCTCGTAATCGTCGAGTCCCCGGCGAAGGCCAAGACCATCGCGGGATTTCTCGGGAGCGACTACACGGTCAAGGCAAGCGTGGGGCACATCCGCGACCTGCCCCGGAGCAAGGAAGAGGTCCCGGACGACAAGAAGGTCACCCACGGGCGGCTGGCGGGGATCGACCCCGAGGACCACTTCGACGCGGTCTACGTCGTTCCCGCGAACAAGAAGAAGGTCGTCGCCGAGCTGAAAGCGGCGCTCAAGGGCGCCGACGAGCTCATCCTTGCGACTGACGAGGATCGTGAGGGCGAGGCCATTGGTTGGCACGTGCTCGAGGCGCTCAACCCGCGCGTGCCGGTGAAGCGGATGGTCTTCCACGAGATCACGCCCAACGCGATCCGCGAAGCGCTCGCGAATCCGCGTGACCTCGACATGAAGCTCGTCGAGGCGCAAGAAGGGCGGCGCAAGCTCGACCGCATCGTCGGTTGGGAGACCTCGCCGGTGTTGTGGCGGGTGTTCGGGCGGGGCCAGGCCGCGTCGGCCGGACGCGTACAGAGCGTCGCCGTCCGCATGGTCGTCGAGCGCGAACGCGCCCGCATGCGCTTCAATTCCGGCCAGTGGCACGACCTCGAAGGAACGTTCGTCGCCGCGGACCAGGCGTTCCGGGCGTCGCTCGTCGAGCTCGACGGCAAGCGCGTCGCCGAAGGTCGCGACTTCGACGCCGCGACCGGTTCCATCTCCGCAGCGCGCGCGAACGACGTCGTCCTCCTCGACGGCGAACGCGCGACCGATCTCGCAGATCGTCTGCGTGACGTCGCGTATCGGGTTTCCAGCACCGAGTCCGATCCGTTCACCGAACGGCCCCGCGCACCGTTTACCACGTCGACCCTGCAGCAGGAGTCCGGGCGCAAGCTTCGCTTCACCGCAGCGCGCACGATGGCGGTCGCGCAACGGTTGTACGAGCGTGGGTTCATCACGTACATGCGTACCGACAGCACCAACCTGTCGGAGCAGGCGATCGGTGCGGCCCGCACGGCGATCCGTGAGCAGTACGGCGCCGACTACCTCCCCGAGCAGCCGCGCGCGTACAAGAGCAAGGTCAAGAACGCCCAGGAGGCGCACGAAGCGATCCGTCCCGCCGGCGACCGCATCCGCACGCCCGACGCGGTGAACGCCGAGCTCGACGGCGACGAACGTCGTCTCTATGAGTTGATCTGGATCCGCACCGTCGCGTGTCAGATGGCTGACGCGCGTGGTCGCAAGTTGACGATCCGGCTCGGTGCGACCTCGCCTCAGGGCGAGCAGGCGACGTTCCGCGCTTCGGGCAAGGCGTACGACTTCCTCGGCTGGCGGCGCGCGTACGTCGAGGATATCGATGAGGGTGACGAGGTCGAGTCGGAGGCTGTGCTCCCCTCGGTCGTCGAAGGCGCGTCGGTTTCTTGCCGCGAGCTCGCGTCGGTCGGTCACGAGACAAAGCCCCCGGCGCGTTACACCGAGGCGAGCTTGGTCAAGGAGCTCGAAGAGCGCGGCATCGGCCGTCCGTCTACCTACGCGGCCGTGATCGAGACGATCCAGGCGCGTTCCTATGTGTGGCGCAAGGGAACTGCACTCGTTCCCGCGTGGACTGCGTTCGCGGTGACGAACCTGCTCGAGCGGCACTTCGGTCATCTCGTCGACTACTCGTTCACGGCGACGATGGAAGAAGCGCTCGACGTCATCGCCCGAGGCGAGGGTGAAGCCGAGAAGTGGCTGCACTCGTTCTATTACGGCAACGGTCAACCGGGTCTGCACGAGCTCGTATCCGACGAGCAGCTCGCGCTCATCAATCCGCGCGGTGTCAGCACGATCCCGATCGGGGTCGACGACACCGGGCACGAGATCATCGTGCGCGTCGGCCGTTACGGCCCCTACGTGCAGCGCGAAGACAACGAGACCGCGTCGCTGCCGCCCGACATCGCACCCGACGAGCTCACGGTCCCGATCGCGCTCGATCTCATTGCGAAGCAGTCCGAAGGTCCCCGCGAGCTCGGCGCCGACCCGGAGACCGAGCTCCCGATCTTCGTGCTGACCGGTCGATTCGGTCCGTACGTGCAGCTCGGTGAGCAGCAAGAGGGAACGAAGAAGAAGCCGAAACGGGCGTCGCTCTTTGCGGCGATGACGCCGGAGACGGTGACGCTTCCCGAGGCGCTGCAGCTCCTGAGCCTGCCCAGACTGGTCGGCGTCGACAGCGAGGGTCGCGAGATCCTGGCGTCGCCCGGCCGTTTCGGCCCGTACCTGAAGCGATCCGACGCCGACACCCGCAGCTTGTCCGACGAGGACCAACTGCTCACGATCACCCTCGACGAGGCGGAAGCGCTGTACGCCCAACCCAAGTTGCGGCGCGGCCGCCAGCAGAAACCGCCGCTCGCCGAGCTCGGTGAGAACCCCGACAATGGTCAACCGGTGCGGGTGCTCGAGGGCCGTTACGGCGTGTACGTGACCGACGGCAACGTCAACGCCACGGTGCCGCGTGGCACCGATCCGACCGAGCTGACGCTCGACGAGGCCGTCGGCCTGCTCCGGGCCCGGGCCGAGGCCGGAGGCGGCAAGAAGACGAAGAAGGCGGCCAAGAAGACCACGAAGAAGGTCGCCAAGAAGACGGCCAAGAAGGCGACGGCCAAGACCGCGAAGAAGGCGACCAAGACGACTGCAAGGAAGGTGGCCAAGAAGGCCGCAGAGGCTCCGAAGTCTTCCGAGGAGTAACGCTGGCGGTCGTCCCGGGATGGCCCGGAGCGGGCCCGTAGGCTGGTTCGTCCATGAGCGACCAGGCGCCGTTCATACCTCCCGCGGCCGATGAGGATCCCGTTCGCGCGGCGTCCGGCAGGGTCCTTCGCACCCCCGGCTTCCGGCGGCTCTTGGGCGCGCAGTTCGTCTCGAGCCTGGGCGACTGGACCGGCCTGTTCGCCATCCTCGCGATCGCGAGCAGGGTCTCGACCTCGGGTACCGGGATCGGTCTGGTGATGGTCGCGCGCATGCTTCCGGGCCTCGTACTCGCACCGGTCGGAGGGGTGCTTCTCGATCGCTGGAACCGCAAGACCGTCATGGTCAGTTGCGATATCGGCCGCGCCGGCCTGCTCGTCGTGCTTCCCTTCTGGGACGATCTGGCCGGGCTGATCGTCATCTCGTTCCTCATCGAGGTCCTGACGCTCATGTGGGGACCTGCGAAGGACGCGAGCGTGCCGAACGTCGTGAAGGATCCCGACCAGCTCGCGTCGGCCAACTCGCTCGGCCTCGGTGCGGCGTACGGAACCTTCCCGCTCGGTGCCGCGTTCTTCGCCGGGCTGGCGGGCGTCTCGAAGTGGCTCGGGGATATCCACTATCTCGGTCGCTTCCATCAACAGGAGCTGCTGCCGATCTGGGTCGACGCGCTGACGTTCCTGGTGTCCGCTCTGCTCATCTCCGGCCTGTGGCTGGACGAGTCCGACCGGGGACCGATCCAAAAGGTCACCGCGTCGCAGACGTGGCACGACATCGTGGACGGTCTCCGATTCATGCGCTCGAACCCCGTTGTGCGGGGCGTGATGATCGGATTGGCCGGGGGGATCATCGGCGGCGGCATGATTGTGCCCCTTGGTCCGTTGTTCGCGCGTGACGTTCTCGGGGGCGGTTCGTCGGCGTTCGGTTTGCTCCTGACATCGTTCGGCGTGGGCGGCGCGATCGGAGTCGTCGCGCTGCAAGCGTTACAGCGACTTGTTCCGAGGGACACGGTCTTCACGGCGGGGGTCGTGGCGGCGGGCGGCGCAATCATCGGCGCGGGCGCGGTCTCGTCGTTGACTCCCGCGATGCTGCTGGGTGCCCTCGCGGGCGCGTCGGCCGGGTGTGCGTACGTCGCCGGCTTCACTGTCATGCAGGAACGAGTTGCCGACGACATGCGCGGTCGTATCTTCGCCGCGCTCTACACCATCGTGCGATTGTGCCTGCTTCTCTCCTTGACGATCGGTCCGTTCGTGTCGAGTGGCCTCGGATCGCTCTCGAACGCCGTCACCAACGGGTCGGTGAAGCTGGGGACCTTCCATCTGAGCCTGCCGGGGCCGCGGCTCGCGCTGTGGTTCGGCGGGCTGATCACGATCGCCTCCGGCTTCGCGGCGCGAAGGCGCATGCGCATGTCGAGACGGATCGACGCGTCGGCGTACCCGTCATGACGAACGGCGCGGGTCGCTTCTTCGTGCTCGAAGGCGGCGAGGGGGTTGGGAAGTCGACGCAGGTGGGGTTGCTCGCGGCCGCGCTGGGCGCTCGCGGTCGGGAGGTCGTGGTCACCTTCGAGCCGGGCGACACGCGTGCCGGCGCCGAGTTGCGCGCGGTGTTGCTGCATGCCGACAGCCCCGTCGCGCCCCGCGCCGAGTTGCTCATGATGCTCGCCGACCGGGCCCAGCATGTGGCCGAGGTCATCCGGCCCGCGGTCGGGCGGGGCGCCGTCGTTGTGTGCGATCGCTACTCGCCGTCGACGCTCGCGTACCAAGGTGTGGCGCGCGGCCTCGGCGTCGAGGAGATCGAGCGGTTGAGCGCGTGGGCGGCCGCCGGTATCGAACCGGACGTGGTCGTTGTGCTCGACCTACCCGACGAGGTCGCGGAGACCCGGGTGTCGGCGACCCGCGACCGATTCGAACGGGCAGGCGCCGATTTCCACGCCCGAGTGCGGGACGCGTACCGGACGCTCGCGCCGGCCCGCGGCTGGGTCATCGTCGACGCGGCGGGAACACCGTCCGAGGTCGCGGCCCGCGTCCTGAGCGCGGTCTCGCATATCGTTCCCTAGGCTCGCCGTGATGGACACCGTCGTCGTCGGACAGGACCGCGCGCTCGGGGCGCTGCGCCAGGCCGCGGCCCGACCCGGTCATGCGTATCTCCTCGTAGGTCCCCGTGGCTCCGGTGTGGAAGACGCGGCGCGGGAGTTCGCGGCGATGCTCATCGGGGTGGCCGACGACGAGCGGGGGAGCCGACTCGTGATGCGCAGCGTGCATCCCGACGTCGTGGAGTTCGAACCCGGAGGCGCGTCGTACCGCGTGAAGGAAGACGTGCGCGATCGGATCCTGCCCGAAGCGGCCCGGGCCCCGATCGAAGGCGGCCGCAAGGTGCTCGTGCTATTCGAAGCCGAGCGGCTGCGCGGCAATCAGAACGAGTCGTCGAACGCGATGCTGAAGACGCTCGAGGAGCCGCCCGACCGAACCGTCGTGGTGCTCGTCACCGGTGCCCCCGACGACCTCCTGCCCACGATCAGGTCGCGCTGCCAGCGCATCGACTTCGACCCGATCGCCGATGACGACGTGCGGGCGGTACTCGTGCGCGAAGGCGTTCCCGCGGCCGACGCGGCCACGCTGGCCGCGCTCGCGGGCGGACAGATGGCGCGAGCGCGTGCGCTCGCGGGACCACTCGGTGCGCTGCGGGCGACGTTCGTCGCCGCCCCCGCGCGTGTCGACGGCTACGGCGCCACCGCGTTCGCGATCGCCCAGGAGTTCGACGCCGCGGTCGAAGCGGCCGCGGCCGAGGTCGACCGCGAACAGACCGAAGAGCTCGAAGCGTTCGACGCGGAGATGGAGCGTCTCGGCTACGCCGAACGCGATGCCGCCCGGATGCGCCGGCGGATCGACGAACGCCACAAACGGGAAACGCGCCGCACCCGGATCGATCTTCTGCTCGAAGGCGTGACCGCGATCGAGTCGGTGTACCGCGACTCGCTCGCGTCTCCCGCGCCCCCGCTCAACGCAGATCGACCGGCGTTGCAGGTGACTCCCCGCGCCGCGGCGGCTGCGCTCGACGCGTGCCGAGAGGCGCGCGACGCCTTCATCGTCAACGAGAAGGGTTTGATGCGGCTGATCGCGCTGCTCATGAGTCTTGCGCCGGCAGGCTCGGCCTGAGGGGTCGGTTACACTCTCCAGCTTCGCCGGGGTAGCTCAGTCGGTAGAGCAGCTCACTCGTAATGAGCAGGTCAGGGGTTCGAATCCCCTCTCCGGCTCCACTGCTTTCGCAGGTGGGAGCCGTCGCGACGCTCCTGTCAGCAACACACCGTTGCCGTCCATCGCGCGTTCATCGCGCGCGCCGGCGAGGAAGTGGTCCTCGATCGCGGCGGCCGCGGCGCGATCGGCGTGCGGTGCGACCTGTGCGTACACCGCGAGCGTGAGGCGCGGGTCGGAGTGACCGAGACGGTGCTGCGCGGTTCGGACGTCGACCCCTGAGGTCACGAGGACGGTCGCCGCGGCCCGGCGCAGGTCGTGGAATCCGAGCCCCGCGAGGCCGGCTCGCGTGCATGCAGGGACCCACACGCGGTCGTGAAAGTTCGCGTAGCGCAACGGGCCGCCCTTGGGGCCGGGGAAGACCCACTCGTCGGCGTCGGCCGCCGTCAGACCCCTCCGGGCGAGATGCTCGGCCAGCAGCGCGGCGAGCGCAGGTGCCATCGCGATGCACCGGCGCGCGGCCGCGCTCTTCGGCGGCCCGATCACGACGCGGCCACCCGCCTCCACGACTCCTTCGGTGACGGTCAGCAGCCCGTGCAGCAAATCGAGCGAGCGCACGCGCAATCCCGCACACTCGGAGAAGCGAAGCCCGGTGACCGCCGCGAGCTGAACCATCGGCCGATAGGCCGAACCGACCTCGGTCGCCAGGCGGTCGAGCTCCTCTGGCGTGACCACGTGATGCGGCGACGGTTCGGCCCGAGGAAGCTTCACCCCACGACAGGGCGACCGAACGAGCACGTCCGCAGTCACCGCGGCGCCGAAGACGGCGCGCACGACCGCGTAGTAGCGACGAACCGTGTTCGGCTTGTACCGCAGGGCCCACGGTGCGACCAGACGTTGGATATCGAGCGGGGTCACCGAGCCCAGTTCCCGGTGACCGAGCTCGGGCAGAACGTGGCCCTCGAGGATCTGTCGGTCGGCAATCTTCGTTCGGGGTCGCTTGGTCGCGTCTCGATCGAGCCAGCCTCTCGACCACACCGCCAGGGTCGTTGACGCGGCACGGGGGTCGGTCCACGCGCCGCGGTCCATCGTTGCGCGCTCGCCCCGCTCGAACTGCTGCGCGCGGCGGAGGGTCGGGAACGTGCGCATGTACGGGCGACCGCTCGGGTCGCGGAGCCGAACGTCGTAGACCGTTCCTCGTTGCGTCGTGCGTCGCTCGATGCTCATGTTGGGTCGCTCACGGTAAACGCTGCGGGCGCCATCATCAATCCGCCCGCCGCCGCTCGACGTATTCCTGCAGGGCCGCGACGGGCACGCGCGCGCTGCGACCGATGTGCACGACGCCGATCTCGCCGGCGGCGACGAGCTCGTACATCGTCGTGCGTCCGATCGACAGCGCACGTGCCGCGTCGATCATCGTGAGCAACAGCACCGTGCGTTCGTCGTTGGTCCGATCTTCTGGCTGTGTCGTCTGGTTGGTTTCGTTCATCACTACGGATAAGCGCGCGCGGCTCGTCAAACGCGACAAGAAAATCGCGGCCAGATCGAGAATCACACACGTTGCATCTCGATGCTTTGTTGTCGCGTTTCGGTCTGCACGCGCGCTTATCCGTAGTGATGATGTCGATCGGGAAACTGAGCGCAGGGCAGGAGGGCTACTACCTCGCCGGCGTTGCCCACGGTGTCGAGGACTACTACCTCGAGGCGGGCGAGGTCCCCGGCCGTTGGCTCGGCACCGGCGCCACCCAGCTGGGTCTGGCCGGTGACGTTGACGACGACGCGTTCCGTGCGGTGTTGTCGGGTGAGGATCCGTCCGCCGGTGTTCGCCTCCGTCGGGGTAACGCGCGGTTGTGCGCGTTCGATCTGACGTTGTCGGCGCCGAAGTCGGTGTCGCTGCTGTGGGCGCTGGGCAGCCCGGACACGGCAACCGCGGTCGTGGCTGCGCACGAGGGGGCGGTCGATCAGACGATCGGCTATCTGGAACGGGAGGCGGTCAGGTCGCGCCGCGGCCACAACGGGATCGAGTCGGTTGCGGGTGGTGGGGTGATCGGGGCGGCGTTTCGGCATCGCACGAGCCGGGCCGGTGACCCGC
>JBEPUZ010000174.1:0-10297 GCA_041691275.1 Actinomycetota bacterium
GTGCACGTCGAGGGTCTTGGTCGAACCCCACCAGTGCTCGTCCCAGACCTCCTCGATGATGCGGTCGCGGCGGACGACCGTGCCCGGCGTCTCGGCCAGCCGGGCGAGAAGGTCGAACTCCTTACGGCTGAGCGCGACCTCTCGAGTGTCGACCTCCACCCGGCGCGAGCGATGGTCGATACGCAACCGCCCGAAGGATTGCACCTCGACGTCGCCGTCCGTCGCGCCTGCTCGGCTCTGTCGTGACCTCCGGAGCACGGCACCGATACGCGCGACGAGCTCGCGGAGGCCGAACGGCTTCACCACGTAGTCGTCGGCGCCCATCTCGAGGAGCCGCACGCGATCCTGCTCGTCGCCCCGGGCGGTCAACACGATGATCGGCGCGTCGGAGCGTGAGAGCAGGAGGCGACAGACATCGGCTCCGTCCACGTCGGGAAGTCCGAGGTCGAGCAACACCAGGTCGGCTTGCGGCGCGGCGACCAGACCCTCGGAGCCCGTGCGCGCAACGGTGACGTCGAACTCGGCACGGATGAGCCCCTCGGCCAAGGGCGTGGCGATGGAGTCGTCATCCTCGACGAGGAGGATGTGGGTGCGGCCTTCCGGTGAAGTGGGCATGTCGTGTCGGCAGCCGGCTGCCGCTCTGCGCGCCGGCCGACAACGAAGCGTACGGCCAAGTGCGCTCACATGCGTACACGTGCGCGAGGATCTTCGGCGTGCCGTTCCGTGCGAAGCGGTTCGTCCGGAGCGATCGCCTGCGCCCGGCCGAGATCGTCGGTGTCCCGGTGTTGCCGCCTGCGGGCCTGGTGCGGGCGACCGCGACGCTGCGGTCGAGGTTGTCCGGGTTGCATCGGTCGACGGCGCCGCCGCCACTCCAGATCCTCGAAGCAGTCCTCGGCACGCTCGACACCGCTGCGCTGGCCGCCTTCTGCCGGCTCGGCATCCCCGACCAGATCCGGGGACCCATGACCGTTACGGCGTTGGCGGACCTCATCGAGGTCGAGGTCGAGGTCGACGAGCTGGAGCGTCTCGTGCAGTTCGCGGCGGCACGCGGATGGGTGCGCGTCGCGCGGGACGGCCGGGTGCGACCCTCCCGCACGACCGCGTTCCTCCGCGCCGATCATGCGGGCGGATGGCGGGCGTGGGTCGAGTTCGCGTCATCTCCGGAGGTGACGCGCGCGATCGCCGCGTTCCCGGAGGCGTGCGGCACGGGGACGGCCGCGTTCGAGGTCGCCCACGGGAAGCCGTTCTTCGAATGGATGTCGGAGCATCCGGATCGACATGCCGTGTTCGATCGGGCGATGGACGGCGGCGGGCGTCTGCACGCTCTCGCACTGGCGGCGGCGCTCGACTGGCGGGCAACCCGCCGGATCTGCGATGTCGGCGGCGGGACCGGCGCGCTCTTGGTCGGATTGATCGACGCTCAGCAGCATCTCCGCGGCGTGCTGTTCGACCTGCCCGACGTCGTCGCGCGCGCTCGTCCACATCCTCGCATCGAGATCAACCGCGGGGACGGGTTCGCACGCGTCCCGTCCGGATCCGACACTTACCTGCTCGTCAATGTGCTCCACGACTGGGGCGACGACGACGCGATCACATTGTTGTCGAACATCGCGGCGGTGCTCCCGCCCGCCGGCCGGGTGATCGTCGTGGACGGTGAACGTCCCTCCCGGCCTCGGGACACGATCGCGACACGCACCGACCTGCTGATGCTCCTGCTGACGGGCACGGGACGGGAACGCACGACGGAGGAGTTCGCCGACCTCGGCGCGCGTGCCGGGCTCCGTCTCGATCGCTCCGTCGACCTCGTGTCGGCCGACCGCGCGCACGTCTTCGTCAGCCTCGCGGCTTTCGGCGCCGAGCCTCTTCGTCGAGGAGATCGAGGGCCTGGCTGATCAGCCACCACGACGCGAGCCCGTGTTCGCACCACGCGTCGGGCGCGACGATGCAGTCGTCGGGACAGCGACAGACGCCGTCGGTGACCCACTCCTGCAGAGTGTCGTGGTCGGGTGGCGCCCAGCCGCTGTTGACCTCGAACCATTCGAGCGTGCGTCGCACGGCCTGTTCGGGAGTCTCGATCACGCGCTCGTGAGACCGGCGCGCACGGCGTAGGCCGCGATCTCGGCCCGGCTCGTCATCGAAAGCTTGGCGAGGATGTTCGACACGTGCACCGACGCGGTCTTGGGCGAGATGAAGAGGCGCGTCGCGAGCTCACCGTTCGTGAGCCCTTCCGTCAGGAGCGCGGCAACCTCGCGCTCGCGTGGCGTCAGCACGTCGCGGCCTTCGCCCGCGTCACCTCCACCGAGACGTCGTTGCAGCACCGCGAGTTCCTCGACCCGGGTGCCACCCCAACGGGCGAGCAGAGACGCCGCGATCGCCGCGTGTTCCTTCGCTTCGTCGGTGCGCCGGAGCGGGACCAGGCTGCGACCGGCGCCGACGTGTGCGGTTCCCAGAGCGGCCGGGCGCAGCTGATTGCCGGCGCGGGCGATGGCCTGTTCGTAACTGACCACCGCCGCCGCGAAGTCGCCCTGGGACTCGAGCAGTTGCGCGTGCGCGAGCATCCGATACGGATCCTCCTGCTCGGTGCGGTGGCCGAAGCCGATCGGGAGTTGATCGAACACTCCCTGCACCTCGTCGACCGGAAGGCCGCCGAGGAGCATCGCCCGGACGAGGTCGTGCACCAGCTGTGGGTCGACGCCCCCGCGCGTCTCTGCGATCTCGATCAATCCCGAGGCGTGCCAACGGACCTCGTCGGCGTCGCGTCGCAGCGCGGCGATGTGCAGTCCGAGACCACGCCACCACATCGCCTTCGTACCGGCGCCCGGTTCGACCGCGGCGAAGATTGCTTCGGCCCGGTCGACCTCGCCGGCCTCGAGTGCGAGGCCCGCGGCATGGGCCCGGTACCAGAACACGGGCTTGCTCCCCGCGGAGTGGCGTTGCGCGCGCAGCGCTTCGTCGCTGTGCGTCAAGGCCGAGCCGAGGTCGCCTTCCCATTCCGCGAGGTCGGCGAGGCCGTCCCAGTAGCTGCCGGCGAACAGATCGAATCCGGCCCGCTCCGTCGCGTCACGCATGCGCAGGAGCAACGAGCGCGCTTCGTCGGCGTCGGGTCGGTACCAGTCGCCCCGGACGAGATTGTTGAGTCCGCGGGCGACGAGCACCCACAGATCGAGCGCCGCGGCCTCATCGATCCATTCCCCGAGCACCACCGATGCCTTCTCCACCAGCAGCGGGTTGTTCATGAGCGCCGACTGGCGTTCGATCTCGGCGCGCACCCGCACCTCGGGTAGGTCGAGCCGGTTCGCGAGCGCGACCGCGCGGTCGGCCCAGGCGTTGGCGCCGTCGGGATCGTCGACGAGCATGCACATCTCGGCCAGCACTGCGAAAGCGGTTCCCTGCTCGAGGCCTTCGTCGAGACGCTCCACGAGCGCGGCGAGGGCCGTGGTGCTCTCGGCGGTGGCGATGGCGTCGCTCACATCGTGATCGAGCCGGCAGATGAGCCGGAGCGCGGCTGATTCCGCTTCGAGGTCACCGGCCCGGCGTGCGCACTCGATCCCGCGCCCCGCGAGGCTGCGCGCGTCCGGGAGGAGTCCGCTGAGCCAGGCCGCCCGGCTCGCGATGTCGAGTAACTCGCGGTCGTCGGCGACTTCGCTCAACCCGAGTTCGGCGAGCTGCAGCGCCTGGTACGTCGAGCCCGCGTGCAGGGACCGGAGGGCGCCTTCGCGCGCCGCGGCCACCATGTCGTCGAACTGCCCGGCGCCGTACGCGTGGTGCGCGATCGCGGCGAAGTCGTCACTGGCGCAGTCGCGCAACGCATCGAGCGCGGCGTGGTGCAGGTGACGGCGCTCCCGGCCGAGCAGGTCGGCTTCGATGGCTTCGCGCGCAAGAGCGTGCCGGAACGAGAACAGATCGGCCTCGGTCTCGACCAGCAGGCCCCGCTCCACGAGGTTGCGGAGGATCGGGATGAGCTCGGTATCGGAGTTGCCGGAGACCGCCGACAACAGGTCGAAGTCGACCCGGTTGACACCCAGCACCGCCGCCGTCTCGAGGACGCGGCGCTCCTGCGAAGTCAGGTCGTCGAGTTGAGTGCGCACGAGCTCGGCCAGGCTCCACGGCAGCTCCCGGCTCAACAACGATTCGGGGTCGTCGCCCTGACCCGCGGCGAGCAGCTCCTCCAAGAAGAACGGGTTGCCGCCTGTACGCGCGTGCAGTGCCTCGACGACCCGGTACGAGGGCTCCCGCCCGTAGACGCCGGCGAGGAACGATCCGACGTCGAGCGCAGACAAGCGGTCGAGATGGAGATGCGTCACCGCGTGCCGACGTTCGAGGCGGGGGAGCATCTCCGCGGTCGGGTGCCGGCGGTGCAGTGCGTCGGGGCGATACGTACCTACCAAAAGGCGGGGGCCGCTGCCTTGCTCGGCGAGACGCTCGAACAACGCCACACTCTCGGAGTCGGCCCAGTGCAGGTCGTCGAACACGAACATGCTCGGAGTCGTTCTGGTCAGATCGCGCACGATCTCCATCCCGAGGCGCACCCGTTCGTCGGCGGGGCGTTCGGCATCGGTCAGAAGCGGGAGCCGATCGTCGTCGTGCACGTTCCCGGCTTCGAGCGCGTCGAGCAGCAGCTCGAACGGACGGCCGAACGAACCCGGGTCGGCTTGCCCGGCGAACACCACCATGTTCGCGGGGAGGCGATCGATGAGCTCGCGCACCAGGCGCGTCTTGCCGACGCCGGCCTCACCGCCGACGAGCGCGATCGCCGGAGGTTCGCCCGTGTCGACCAGGCGCGCGAGACGCTCGAGCTCGTGGGCCCGACCGACCATGAGCGCAGAGAGTCCGGGGCGTCCGAGCGGCATCCCGCCAGAGTAAGGCGAACCACTGACAACAATGCCGACGATTCCCGGTCGGTCGTCGCTTCAGATGAACCGGATCACCGAGATACCGCCGGCGACGAGGCAGTAGATCGCGAACGGCAACAGGTTGCGGGTGGCGAAAAAGCGCACGAGGAACCTCACCGCGACGAACGCCGCAGCCGCGGCGAAGATCCCGCCGACGAGCGCCTGGCCCCGTATCCCGTTGCCGTTGGGGCCGAAGAAATCGTGCAGCTTGTACAAGCCGGCCGCGAGGATGATCGGCGTCGCGAGCAGGAACGAGAACCGCGCCGCGTCCTCGTGATCGAGGCCGCGCGCGAGACCGGCGACCATCGTGATCCCCGAACGGCTGATGCCCGCGAACAGCGCACCGATCTGCGCTACCCCCACTGCAACCGACTCGCGGAATTCGAGCGTGTCGAGGCGCCGGCCCTCCTCGGCGCCGGTGTGTGCTTTGGCGTGCGTCGCCACGAGCCTCTGCGCCGGTTCGCGCCGACGGAGGCGGTCGCCCGCAAGGAGTAGCAACCCGTTTGCCGTGAGGAAGATGGCGGCCGCGAGCGGTTTGGCGAACAAGGTGCGCAAAGAGTGCTCCAACAGGATCCCGGTGATGCCGGCCGGAATCGTCGCGACGATGAGCAACCACGCCATCCGTTCGTCCGGAGTCTCGAGTGTGCGGGTTCGCAGCGTGTGAAAGAACGCCTTGATGATGCGCACCCAGTCGGAACGGAAGTAGACGAGCAGCGCCAGCGCGGTTGCGACGTGCAGCGCGACCACGAACGCGAGATAGGGCGACTCCGTCTGCGACTGATCCTTCACCAGAGTGTTCCACCCCAGCCACGCGGGCAGGAGCACGGAGTGGCCGAGACTCGAGACCGGGAACAGCTCCGTCACGCCTTGGAGGAGTCCGATGACAATGGCTTGGAAATAGCTGATCATTGACGCTCTTCCTTGGTCTCACGTTCGTGAACTCGTAGCGCGCGCCACACCGATGCACCCAGCACCGCGGCGACGCCGATCGGGAGGATGGGCCAGGCGACGGCGCCGGTGTGCGCGATCGCGGCGGTGACCGCGACGAGCGCGACTACCGCGACCGCGATCGTCCAGTCGTCGCCGATGACGAAGTCGTACCAGAAGCGGCCGAACTGCGAGATCCACTTCACGCGACTGCAACCGCAGTGCCGCGCGCCGTGTGCCGTAGCCACGCCACGAGACCGAACGATACGAGGACGACGAACGCGATCACACCGAGCAGCGAGGCATCAGCTCCGGGCCACGACACGCCCGCGCCCTCCGCGCTCCAGAAGACGCCGAACGAGCTCAACATGATCCCGACCCCGAACTTCAAGGTGTTCTCGGGGACCCGGGAGAGGGGAGCGTGGGCGATGACGCCCGCGATCAAGACGACGACGAGCGCGGCGGCCGCGCCGATCGCCGCGAGCCCGACGTTCTTCTGCGCGCCCCCGAACGTCACGATGATGAAGGCGACCTCGAGTCCCTCGAGGAACACGCCTTTGAACGACACCGTGAACGCGTACCAGTCACTGACGCCGCGAGAGGCCGCGCTTTGCAGCTCGTCGACTTCAGCCTGATAGATCGCGTCCTCGTCGTGCTGCGCCTTCAGCCCGCTCGCGCGCAGGATCGCCTTACGCAGCCATTGCAGCCCGAAGACGAGAAGGATGCTGCCGATCACGACTCGCAAGGAATCGATCGGAATGTTCGCGATCGCGGGCCCGAGCGCGCCGACGATGACGGCCAGTGCGGCGATCGCGGCGGCGACGCCCCAGAACGCTGATCGCCAGCCCCGGGTCACACCGACCGCGAGCACGATCGTCAACGCCTCCACCATCTCGACCGCGGCCGCGAGGAACGCGGCGGCGACGAGCAACACGCTGTGCATCGATGTCCCGTCCGATCTTCGTCGTCTCCCGAGGGTCGTAGCGTATACTACGAGTATGCCTACAGCCGTAGCATCAGCTACCGAATCGTTCGGCGAGCGGGTCGCGAGCCGGGGTGGAGACATCGCGCCCGCGGAGCGTCGGGTGGCGAGTGGCCTGCTCGAGCTCGGCGCCGAGGCCTCACTCCTCTCGGCCGCGGCGCTGGCCGAACGGCTGGGCACCAGTGACGCGACGATCGTGCGGACCGCCAAGGCGCTGGGTTACGGCGGGCTCGCGGAGCTTCGGCGTTCGTTGGTGGCGCACACGAGCGAGCCGCCGATCGGCGAGCGACTCCGCCGCAGCCTCGAGCAGGGTCCGCGTGAGGAGCTGTTCGCGACGGCGATCGCGAATCACCTCGACAGCCTCGAGGCGCTGATGCGGAACGTGACCGCGGAACGGTTCCAAGAGGCGGCAACGGTCCTGACTGCGAGCAACCGCATCGTGTGGCGTGGGGTCGGGCCGTCGGCGCACCTGGCCGCCTACGGCCAACTCCTCGCGGAACGGGTCGGCAAACCGAGCGCCGCGTTCGTACAGACGGGCACGTCGTTCGCCGACGATCTCCTCACGTTGGTGCCGGGAGACGTCGTCGTCGTGCTCGCGTACGGCCGGCTGCAGGCGCACGTGCGCGTACTGCTCGAACGGGCCGAAGCTTTGAGCGTCCCGGTGGTGCTGATCACCGACACGTTGGGACGCCGGCTCTGGTCGGACGTCCACACGATCCTCGAGTGCGCTCGGGGTGCCCCGGGTCTCTTTGCGAGTCACGGCACGACGCTCGTCGTGATCGAAGCACTCGTACTGGCCGTTGCCGCAGGCGACCGCGACAAGGCCGACGCGAGCCTGGTGGAGCTCAACGCATTGCGGGCGGCGCTCGCGGGTCGCCGGCTCGACGTCGACGTTCCGTGAAACCGGCGGATCTCTCCTAACTCGAACTGGTGGCGGCGAGGATCGCGGCGACCGATCGGTCGACGTCGGTCCCAACCCGTCACCAGCAACTCAGCCGCGGTCGCCGAATCGAGGTGCACCGCAGATCACGAACCCGAAGTAGCGCGGGCCCGTCGTGGCGACGAGTCCGAGCCGCGCCGCGCCGATCAGGTCGTCGATCACGAGCGCGGGAGGGCGACCCTGGCGCGCAAGTGGCCCACCGAAGGCGGCCCGCGGCTCGTCCGCGGTGGCGTCGGGGAACACCCGGTCGTCGCCGACGCTCTCCCGGTGGCTCGCGATCTCGTTCGCGGTCCGGGTCAACAGATCACGCAGCTCGCTCATGTCGCTCATCATCGCGTCGCGACGCGCTTGAATGCGGTCTGTGACTGAGCCCGAGGGAAGTCGACACGTTCTCGAAGCCGGCCCCTTGCGGGTCGAGCTGACGGCCGACGCGGTCCTCCGCGTCGGCTGGGACGAGCCCGATTGGCTCGGTCCCGCCCGCCTGCTCACCCCCGACCCGTCGTCGGCGCGTACCGCGTCGGCGGACGGGTCGGAGCTCTCGGTGCGCGCAGGCGGGATCGTCAGTGGGATCCGTGCGCTCGCCGGCGAGCCGGTCGTCGTGGTGCGACTCGAAGCGGTCGACGCGCTCGCGGGAATCGCCACCGGCGACTTCGCCACCCCCGCGGTCGCCTGGCACTTCGATCCGTTCGGCCGGTCCGGAGGCGGTGCTCCAGAAGGGCTGCGCGCGTTCGGTCACCAGTACACCGAGTTCGCGCTGCCCGTGTTCAGCGACGTCGAGCTCTCGCGGTGGCGACTGCTGCCGTTCCGGCCCGCGGTCGTGATGCCCCTCGGTCTGGTGGCTCCCGACGGTCGCACCGTGTTGCTCGCGCCGCTGCTGTCGTTCCACGAGCAGGTGATCGGCGTACCCGCGGGCAAAGAACAGGCAGGCAACGGTCTACGGGCCGGTTGGCACGGAGACATCGACGAGGTCGACGCGGGCTTTGCGACCGAGCTCGCGATCATCGCGGGCGAAGGAACGCGTGATTGCTACGAGCGTTGGGCCCGGTTGCTCCGGGACGCGTCGGGAGTCGCCGCGCCCGCGCGCGATGCCGACGTGTTGGGGACGCGGCTGTCGTATTGGACCGACAATGGCAGCGCGTACTGGTACCGCACCGAGCCCGGGCTCGACCCCGCGTCGACGGTCGTCGCCGCGGTCGACGACCTCGAGGCGCGCGGGGCGCGCATTGGCTCGGTCCAACTCGATTCGTGGTGGTATCCCCACGAGGTGCTGCGACCGTTCGACACCGACGAATGGGTTGTCCCGCCGTCAGGGATGGTTCGTTGGGAGCCGCGCGCCGACGTGTTGCCCGACGGTGTCGCCGCGCTGCGGGAACGTCTCGGCCGCCGGCCACTGGTCGTGCACTGTCGCCATCTTTCGTCGCAGTCGGACTACGCCGACGACATCGCGATGTGGACCGACGCCGACCGCGCTCACCCGCAGGGTCCGGAGCTCTACGAGCGCCTGCTCGACCAGTGCGTCGCGTGGGGCGTGGAGGTCTTCGAGCACGACTGGTTGATCGAGTGCTTCCTCGGGGTCCGCGGCCTGCGGGCTCCCGGTCGGGCTGCGGCTTGGCAGGAAGGCATCGACGCCGCCCTGACCGCGCGTGACCTCCACGCGCAGTGGTGCATGGCGTCGCCCGCCGACTTCGCGGAGACGAGCCGCCTCCACAACATCACGTCGATCCGTACGAGCGGCGATCACGGATATCTCGTCGGGCCCGAGGTGCTGTGGGCGTGGTTCCTGCACAACAACGTGATGGCGCGCGCCCTCGGCCTGTGGCCGTACAAGGACGTGTTCCACTCGACGAGCGCGTCGGCGACACGCGAGGTCGAGGCGCTGCTCTCGGCGATGTCGGCCGGCCCGGTCGGCATCGGCGACCGCATCGGTGAAGCCGACGTCGACCTGATCCGGCGCACGTGTCGCGCCGACGGCGTGCTCGTCCGGCCCGACGTCCCGATCGCCGCGACCGATGCCGCCGCGTTCACGGCACCGGTGTGGACGGGCGACCTCCTCGTCGGCAGTACTTACTCCCGGCACGGGGCCGGTCGGTGGGGCTACGTGCTGACGTGCAACGTCGGTGCGGACGACGCGCATACCGCGCGCGTCGCGTTCTCGGATCTCGGTGGAGACCGTCCCGGATCCGACGAGGTCGCGGTCTTCGACTGGCGGCGCGGCGGCGTCGAGGTGATGCCGGCCGACGGTTCCTATGAGGTCTCGTTGGCCCGGGCCGAGTGGGACTACCGCGTGCTCGCCCCGGTGCTCGCGGGTGGCATTGCGGTGCTCGGTGATCCCGAGCTCTACGCGTGCACGGGAGACGCCCGCATCGCCGAGATCGCGCTCGACGACGACACGGTCGTCGTCACCGTGCTCGGAGCGGGAGAACGTGTGCGCGTGCGCGGTTGGTCACGGGGCCCGGTGTCGGCGCGCTCCTGGTCGCCGTCCGAAGGCTCCGTCGACCTCGCGGTCGTGAACGCCGAGGCCGGCACGTGGAGCGTCGAGGTCACGGTGCCCGACGC
>JBEPUZ010000175.1:0-10267 GCA_041691275.1 Actinomycetota bacterium
GATCTCGATGGGCACGTAGCCCATCGAGCGCAGCTTGCTCACGACGAGCTGCGCGTTCTCGGCTTCGAGCGAACCCTCGACGAGCTTGCCGGCCTTGTCTTTGACCTTGTACTGGAACGTTTCGGGCATGATCGATCAGCCGTTCAAGAGTCGACGGAGGTCCTCTTCGTTCGCACAACGTTCCATCGCGGCTTCCACCGAGATGCGCCGTGCTTTCACCAGCTGCGCGAGGGACATGTCCATCGTGACCATCCCGTAACGACCGCCGGCCTGGAGCATCGAGTAGATCTGGTGCGTCTTGCCTTCCCGGATGAGGTTGCGGATCGCGGGAGTGGCAACCATGACCTCGCACGCCACCGCCCGGCCCTTCCCGTCGATGTTCGGGACGAGCTGCTGGGTGCAGATCCCCTGCAGCGCCGACGCGAGCTGCACCCGCACCTGCTGTTGCTGGTGCGCCGGGAACACGTCGATGACACGGTCGATCGACTGTGGCGCGTCTTGGGTGTGCAGCGTCGCGAACACGAGGTGGCCGGTCTCGGCCGCGGTCAGCGCGGTCGAGATCGTCTCGAGGTCTCGCATCTCACCGACGAGGATGACGTCGGGGTCCTGGCGCAACACGTGCTTGAGCGCATTGGCGAAGGAGTGCGTGTCCTCCCCGACCTCACGCTGGTTGATGAGCGCCCGCTTGTGCGTGTGGAGGAACTCGATCGGGTCCTCGACCGTCATGATGTGGACGGCGCGTTCCTTGTTGACGATGTCGATGAGCGACGCGAGTGTCGTCGACTTGCCCGAGCCGGTCGGGCCGGTCACGAGTACGAGGCCACGCGGCATGTGCGCCCAACCCATGACGGCCGGCGCAATGCCCAGACGTTCGAAGTCGACGATCTCGTACGGGATGGCGCGCATGACCGCGCCGACCGAGTCGCGCTGCAGGAACACGTTCACGCGGAACCGACCCCGGCCGGGAAGCGCGTACGACGTGTCGAGCTCCAGCTCGTTCTCGAACTTCTCCCGCTGCTTTTGGGTCAGGATCGAGAAGACCATCTGGCGGATCTGCGAGCCGTTGAAGATCGGCAGTTCGTTGACGGGACGCAGCTCGCCGTGCACACGAATGACGGGCGGCGATCCCGACGCGAGGTGGAGGTCGGACCCGCCCCACTCGATGACGAGGTTCAGCAGGTCGTTGATGTGCAGCTCGTCTTCGACCTCCTCGCCGACCACGACGGTCGAGTTGAACTCGGCGATGTCACCGTCGGTAGCGCCGTAGATCATCGCGATCGCACGCATGAGCTCGGACCGGTCGGCGACGGCGGGAATCACCTCGAAGCTCGTTGCGTGACCGACCGCGAGGAGCGCAGCTTCGCTCGGCGGCTCCGCGAACGCGACGACGAGCTTTTGACCCTCGAAGTCGACCGGCACCGCGACGTACTGGCGCGCGAGCTCGGGTGAGAGCGTTTCGGGCGCGTCCTGATGGATCGGGGTCTCGAGGAAGTCGATGAAGCGGACACCCATCTGGTCGGCCAGCGCGGCCGTTAGGTCCTTGCTCCCGACGAGACCCAAGCGCAGCAGCACCGACGGCAGTGCCTGCTTGGAACGTTCGGACTCTTCGATCGCCTGCTCGAGGTCGTCGCGCGACAACACGTGTCGATCGACGAGCGTCTCACCGAATCGGCGCGCCTGGTTGGCCAACATGGATGGCAGTCCCCCTCAGAGGCTCTCGGACTGACCACATATCGGCGCACCATGGGCCCCGCTGTAGATCAGCGTGAATCAAGCGTCGTGATTCGGTGCGAATCGGGCGGGTTTCCCGGCCGTGGGCCTATGCCTGCACTGTTCACGCGACGACTCGGAAGATCTCTTCGATCGACGTCATGCCCTTGGCCGCCTTGCGCAGACCGTCGGAACGCATCGACAACATGCCCTGCATCAATGCGACCTTTTGGATGTCTTCGGACGAACGGCGCTCGATGATGCAGCGCTCGATCTCCTCGGACATCGCCATGACCTCGTGGATGCCGAAGCGGCCGCGATAGCCGGTGCGCCCGCACGAGCCGCACCCGATGGCCCGCTGCAACGTGGGCCACTCCCCCGCCTCCAGCTCCTCGGCGGGCCAACCGGCGCCGACGAGCTCGGCTTCGGTGGGCTGGTACGGCTCCTTGCACTTGTCACACAGCTTGCGCGCCAGTCGTTGGGCGACGATGCAGTCGAGCGCGCTCGTCACGAGGAACGGTTCGACGCCCATCTCGACCAGTCGCATGGGAGTCGACGCGGCGTCGTTCGTGTGCAGGGTCGAGAGCACGAGGTGGCCGGTCAGTGCGGCTTCGATGCCGATGACCGCGGTCTCCTTGTCCCGGATCTCACCGACGAGGACGATGTCGGGGTCAGCGCGCAGGATCGATCGGAGCGCGCCCGCGAACGTGAGGCCGGCCTTCGGGTGGATCTGCACCTGGTTGATGCCGGGCAGCCGGTACTCGACCGGATCCTCGACCGTGATGATGTTGCGGTCGGGCGTGTTCAGTTGGTTGAGGGTGGCGTACAGCGTGGTGGACTTGCCCGACCCGGTCGGCCCGGTGACGAGGATCGTCCCGTACGGCTTGGTGTAACACGACTCGAATCGGGCGCGGGCCTCGGGCAGGAAGCCCAGATCCTCGAGCTTGAGGATGGCCTGGGTCTTGTCCAGGATGCGCATCACGACCTTCTCGCCGTACACGGTCGGGAGGGTGGCGACGCGCAGGTCGATGCTGCGCCCGGAGACCTTCATCGTGATGCGGCCGTCCTGCGGGATGCGGCGCTCGGCGATGTTGATGTCGGCCATGACCTTCAGGCGGGAGATCACGCCGGCCTGGATGCTGCGGGGCGAGCGCATGACCTCGTGGAGCACACCGTCGATGCGGAACCGGATGCGCAGGTCGCTCTCGTTCGGCTCGACGTGGATGTCCGAGGCGCGATCGCCGACGGCCTGGTTGACGAGCAGGTTGACGAACTTGACGATCGGGGCGTCCTCGAGGACCTCGGAGAGCGTTGTGAGATCGGTCTCGTCGTCGGCCTCGTCGGTCGCGGCCTGCATGACCTCATCGACCTCACCGTCGACGCGGAAGAACCGTTCGATGGTCTCGATGATCTGGCTCGCGGTCGCGACCACGGTCCGAACTTCGGCGCCTGCGAGGGCCCGGATGTCGTCGACCGCGAAGACGTTCGACGGATCGGCCATCGCGACGATGAGCTTGCCGTCCTCCCAGCCGACGGGGATGGCCTGGTAGCGGCGGGCCAGTGATTCGGTGACGATCGCCGCGACCGAGCCGTCGATGGTGCGGTCGTTGAGGTCGACGAACTCGAGGCCCACCTGGCGCGCCAGGGTGCGGACGAGCTCGGCTTCGGAGATCGTGCCCTGCTCGATGAGCAGTCGACCGAGTGGTTTTCCGGTGCGCGACTGTTCGGCGAAAGCCGCGTCGAGCTGCGCCTCGGTCAAGAGGCCCTCGTCGATCAACAGTGATCCGAGTGGCGTGCCGTCCGACAAGTGACCCCTCCTCCGCGCGAACGCTGGAGATATCGACACTCTCTGTGGCCGCCTGTATCAGGATCTCACGCTCAGCGCGAAGAGATCCCCCGCTCCGCCAACCGCGCGCGAAAACCCGTGTCGGGGATTCCTCGAAGGATTCCCCGACACGGTTTTTGGAGGCGGTGTGCGCGTCCGGGTCGGGCGCCGCGCTTCGGCCGAGGCGCTCAGGCGTCGCGCAGGCCGGAAAAGGCGCTGAGATAGCGACCCTTCTCCGCGGGATCGATCTCGCGCTCGATCTCGTCGTTCGTCACGGCCCGGGGACCGGGGTGGGGCGATTCCACGCCAGGCCCGTACGGCGCCTCGGGCTCCACCGCGCCGTCGACTGCGCGTTTGCGACCGTTGGCGCGCGCGGTCGCGGGCGGCGCCGGCGGCGGCCCGACATTGACCGCTCCGGAGTCGACCAGCGTGAGGATCGCGTGGCAGACGTCGAGCACGGGCCGGTTCGTCTTGCGCACGAGGTCACGCACGCTGCGGCGACCGTCGAGCGACACGATCAGCTGCCAGCGCTCACGGTCGACCGTAAGCTCCTCGACGCCGAGCTCATCGGCGAGCCGGATCCGGCAGTCGAGCGACGGGATGACGGCCTGGATCTCGCGCCACTCGTCGACCAGCCGGGCGAGCTCGTCGGTCGCGGCTTCGAGATCGACGGGCTCGGCACACGACCACGGCGGCTCCTCGGGTCCGAAACGGAACGCACCGTCTTCGGCGCGCTCCACCGCGAAACACACGTCGATGACCCGGGCCAGCAGCGCGGCCTCGTCGGTCAACGGCTCGCCCGCGTCGCTCGACTCAGCCGCACAGCAACGGCCGTCGACGATGTACAGCACCGCCGACGAGTTCGCCGCGTCGAGCCAGAGGGCCCCGGTCTTGCGCGACTGCGCGAGCAGACCGAGCAGTTCGGGTAGTGCGAGTGTTTCGAGCGTTCCTTGGAGCACGGTGTCCCCCCGTCGGGCACGGCCTCATGTCGTCGACCGGCCATTCCGTCGACCCGGCCTGTCTCCGTGCATCGGCCGCGAAGCCTGTTCGCCTTGAGCGCGCTCCGTGGTCAGGAGGGAGGGACCGGCGTCAGAGCGTGTTCGGCTGCGGCCCGCATGGTCGCGACCGGGGCCGGGAAACCGCTCCACCGCTCGATCTGGAGGGCGGCCTGGTGCACCAGCATCCCCAGCCCGTCGACCACGAAGGCCCCGCGGTCCCGGGCCGCCCGCAGCAGCGGCGTCTCCCGGGGGTGGTACACGAGGTCGGCGAACACCTGCCCGGAGTGCAGGGCCGACGCCGGGACGGCGAGCTCCTCGGCCCGGGCGCCGCCGGCCATGCCGAGCGGGGTCGCGTTCACCACCAGGGTCGCGGCCGCGGCCACATCGACCCGATCCGACCATGCCGCAGTTTTTCCGCCGGCCAACCCGGCGGCCACAACCGCGGCTTGCGGCCTGCGGGCGCACACCACCACGCTCGCACCGGCCCGGCCGAGCGCGTGCACTACCGCCAGCGCCGCACCCCCGGCGCCCAGCACGACCGCCGATGCACCGGTCGGGTCGTGACCGGCATCGCGCAGCGAGCGCAGAAACCCTTCGCCGTCGGTCGAGTCACCCACGAGCTTGCTGTCGGCCGTCAGCGTGATCGTGTTGACGCCGCGCAGTGCAGTTGCGTCGTCGGAGAGCTCGTCACACCCGGCCGCGGCCGGGGTCTTGTGCGGCATCGTGACCGAGAGCCCGACGAGACCGAGTGCGCGCATCGCGTCGAGCGCGCTGCGCGTCTCCCCACCGGCGACTTCGAGCGCGACGAAGACCCAGTCTAGACCGAGCTCGCGATACGCGGCGTTGTGCAGCACCGGCGACAACGAGTGCCGGACCGGGCTCCCGATGACGCCCGCGAGCCTCGTGGCCCCGGTGATCGTCGCGACCGACTCCGTCAAAACGCACCGTTCTTCTTCGCGATCGCGATGTTCGCGTTCTGTTCCTGCAGCGTCTTCGCATACGCGGTGTGCCCGGCCTTGTCGATCGCCACGTAGTAGAGGAACTGCGTCGTCGCAGGCGCGAGCGCGGCCTTCAACGACGCCGCGCTCACCGCCGCGATCGGCGTCGGCGGCAGACCGGTATGCGCGTATGTGTTGAACGGCGAGTTGATCAGCTTGTCGGCGTTCGAGAGCGAACGGTTCTTGGGATCGCCGCGCGCGTAGATCAGTGTCGCGTCGATGTCGAGGGGCATGTCCTGCGCGAGCCGGTTGTAGATGACCGACGCGATGATCGGTCTGTCGGCGTCGAACTTGGCTTCCGCCTCGACGAGCGAAGCGATCTTCACGATGTCGTAGGACGTATGACCCTGCACGTTCGCGTTGGCGAGGCCGAGGCCGACCGCCTTCTTGTCGAACTCGGTGACGAGCGTCGACAGCACGAGGATTTCGTCTTCGTCGGCGGAGATGTTGTACGTGTCGGGCCAGAGCAAACCCTCGAGGTTGTTCGTGCCCTGAGGCTCGAACGCCGAACGCACCGCGTTGTTCCGCGTCGCCTCGACGAACGGATCGATCGACAATCCGGGCAGGTTCCCCACTCGCGCCGCCACCTGCTTCAACCAGAAACCGGGTGGGATCGTCAGCTTCACGTACGCGATGTGCGGGCCCTTCTTCATCGCCTTGACCGCCGCGCTCACACCCATGTTCTTGCGCAGCTCGTACGTGCCCGCCTTGAAGTTGGTGTCGCCGTTCAGCCGTGAATACACGTTGAACACCCACGACGGACCGATCACGCCCCGGTCCGAGAGCTCGCCACCGATGCACGGCACACCGCACCCGTGCGCGATCTGAACCTCGACCGTGGAGCCCGCACTGCCCGGCGGATTCAGCTGCCACCAGAACCAACCGGTCCCGATGACGAACAACACGAGCGGGACAACGACGAGGAACAACAGCACGAGCGCGGTGCGGCGGCCCCGACTCATCGTTGCGGGCCTTCCAGCCACGCCTGCAGCATCACCGCCGCCGCGACCTTGTCGACCACGTCGCGGCGCGCATCGCGTTTCATTCTCGCCTCTCCGAGCGCGCGCTCGGCGGTCACCGTCGTCAGCCGCTCGTCTTGGAGAACCACGTCGATCCCGCCGGAGATGGCGCGCAGAGCCTCGACCTCGTCCAGTGCCGCCCGGGCCGCGGGACCCTTGCCGCCCGAGAGGGAAAGCGGGAGACCAACCACGATCACGTTCGCGCCGAGCTCCCGAGCAGCCCGCACGATCGCCTTCCGATCGGCGATGGGATCACCGCTGCGGCGGAGCACGTCGTGCGGCGAGGCGACCACTCGGGACGGATCCGACAGTGCGAGGCCGATGCGACGCTCGCCCAGGTCGACACCGAGAGCTCGGGTACCGGCCGCGGTCTCCGTCACGAACCCCACTGCGCCGCCAGCTCGCGCGCAACCGCCAGCGCCGCGTCGATGCCGTCGACCTTCTGGCCGCCGCCGACCACGGCCTCGGCGCCCTTGCCGACACCGCCGCCGAGCTCGACAACCGCGGGCTTGGCGATCGCGTCGGCGGATCCGCCCCGGGCGATGACGTCCTTGCTCATCGCCACCGCGATCGCGGCCTTGCCGCCCGCGGCACCCGCGAGCACGACCACACCACTACCGAGCGTGCGGACCGTCTCCTGCGCCAGCTGCTTCAACTCGTTGGTCGCGACGTCGTCGACACGCGTCACCACCACGCCGCCGACGGCCTGGCTCGCCAGATCGCCAGCCAAGTTCGTCGCCTGCTTCGCCTTCAGTCCCCGGAGCTCGTCCTCGAGCACGCGGACCTGCTCCGACAAGCGTTCGATGCGGTCAGGTACCTCTTTGGGCGTCGACCGCAACAGGTCGCCGGCGCGGCGCAACAGCTGCTCTTCGAACTCGATGTACTCGAACGCGCCGTCGCCCGTCATCGCCTCGATGCGCCGGAGGTTCGAGCCGATCGAGCCTTCGCTCACGACCTTGATCGGTCCGATGAACCCGAGCGCGTGCACGTGGGTACCGCCGCACAGCTCCGTCGACGGGCCCGCTTCGAGCACGCGCACGATCTCGCCGTACTTCTCGCCGAAGAACGCGATGGCACCGATGCTCTCGGCCTCGACCTTCGTGGTCTCGTAGTGGCGGACCGGCGCGTCGGAGATGACCTGTTGGTTGGCGAGCCGTTCCACTTGCGCGAGCTGGTCGACCGTCACCGGTTCGTGGTGCGAGAAGTCGAACCGCAAACGGTCAGGATCGACGAACGAGCCCGCCTGTTGCACGTGCGTGCCCAACACCTCGCGCAGCGCCCAGTGCAGCACGTGGGTCGCGGTGTGATTGCGCCGAATACGGTCGCGGCGCACGCCGTCGATCTCGGCGACGACCTCGTCACCCTCGACGACCGTGCCGACCCGCACCTTGCCCCGGTGCAGCGTGACCTGACCGGGCAACCCGTATTGCGTGTCGACGATGTCGACGATCGCACCCGGCGCGGTCGTGATGGTTCCGGTGTCGCCGACCTGGCCGCCCGACTCCGCATAGAACGGCGTGCGGTCGAGCACGATGTCGATCTCGGCGCCGGGGACGGCTTCGTCGCGGCGCTCGCCGCCGACGACGACCGCAAGAATCTTCGCGGTTGACGAGTACTCCTGACGGCCGGTGAATTCCGTCGATCCGTGGGAGTCGACGAGCTCGCGGAACAGGTCGAAGGACCCGACCCGCGCCGAGCCCGCATCCGCGGCGTCGGCGCGGGCGCGGACGCGTTGCTCTTGCATGCGCGCTTCGAAGCCGTCGAGGTCGACGGCCCGACCGCGCTCGCCCGCGATCTCGCGTGTGAGGTCGACGGGGAAACCGAGTGTGTCGTGCAGGAAGAACGCGTCCTCGCCGGAGACGTCACGCTCGTCGATGATCTCGCCGAGCATGTCGGGTCCTCGTTGCAGCGTGGCCCGGAACGCCTGCTCCTCGCGCTCGACAATCGTGCGCACGATCTGATGCGACGCCGCGACTTCGGGGTACGCATTGCTCATCGTCGCGACCGCAGCATCGACCATCGCCGGCATCACGACGCCACGCGCGCCGAGCGAATAGGCGTGGCGGACCGCGCGGCGGATGATCCGCCGGAGCACGTATCCGCGCTCCTGATTCGACGGGCGGACCCCGTCGCTCACCATGAACGTCATGGTGCGCGCGTGCTCGGCGATGATGCGCAACGACACGTCGGTCTCGCCGCCCGGGAACCCGACGTAGGCGACTCCCGTGGCCGCTTCCGCGGCCGCGATGAGCGGACGGAAGACGTCGATGTCCCAGATCGACGGCGCCCCTTGCAGCAACGCGACGCACCGCTCGAATCCGGCGCCGGTGTCGACACACGGCTTCGGCAGCGGCGAACGGGTGCCGTCGGGCTGCTGATCGAACTGCATGAAGACGAGGTTCCAGAACTCGACGTAGCGATCCTCGTCGACCGCCGGGCCCCCGCCGTCGCCGATCTCCGGCGTCAGGTCGTAGAAGATCTCGGAGTTGTAACCACACGGGCCGGTGTCGGCCATCTTCCAGAGGTTCGTCTCGTCACCCAGGCGCTGGATCCGCTCGACCGGGAGCCCGACTGCATCGCGCCAGATGTCGGCGGCCTCGTCGTCGGTGTGGTGCACGGTCACCCAGAGGCGCTGCGGATCGAAACCGAGGACACCGGTGACGAACTCCCACGCCCACGGGATGGCGTCGGATTTGAAGTAGTCGCCGAAGCTGAAGTTGCCGAGCATCTCGAAGAACGAGAAGTGGCGGTTCGTACGCCCGATGTCGTCGAGATCGTTGTGCTTGCCGCCCGCGCGCACGCACTTCTGCACCGACACGGCCCGCTTGTAGGGCGCGGTCTCCTCGCCGGTGAAGAACGACTTGAACGGGACCATCCCCGCGACGGTGAACAGCAGCGACTTGTCGACGGGGATGACACTCGCCGACGGCACGTACACGTGGGCGCGTTCGGTGAAGAACTCCACGAAGGCGCGTCGTAACTCGTCGGCGGTGGTCGGACGGTCGGGCATAGCCGCTTCAGGTTACTTGCCGGCGCTCCGCACAGAGCCGCCTTTGAACGTCGCTTCGCGGGCCCGCATGGCGTCGCGACCCTCGTTGACGGCGGCCCGCACGTTGTCGCCCCACCGGTCGACGACGTCGGCCGGCGCGAGCCGCACCGCGACCCGCCGGACCCGGCGCATCACCGTCCACGACGAACCCAGACCGAGGAGGAATCCGATGACGAGCCACACCAGTCGCTTGATCATGTCGTTCCGGTCATTCTCGGCGTCGTTCCCGTCATGATGCGGACCTCCGGCCACGGGGGGCGGGACGCGGGACCGGGCGGGGCGACTCGCCGTCGCGCAGGCGTTGCGCGGCCCGCGACAGCCCGGTGCCGAAGGCCAACGCCTTCACGACCGGCGTCGCGATGGCGCGCTTGGCCTCGTCGAGGCGTTCGGCCGACGTCACGAGCCGCTCGACCCGATCGATCTCGGTCGCCGCTTCGTTCACGGAGACGCGCGCGTCGCTGAGCAGCGCGAGCGCTTCGTGCTCGAGTGTCGCCAGTGAAGCCCGCAGCTCGCGCAACGTGCGCGCCAACATCACGAGCACGATCGCAAGCACGACGACGAGCATCGTCACGATGGTCGCGGCGACGACCGCGAGCACGTCACCCGTCGACATGTTCACCCACTGGTTCACCCACTGGTTCACCCACTGGTTCACCCACTGGTTCACC
>JBEPUZ010000176.1:0-10250 GCA_041691275.1 Actinomycetota bacterium
GAAGCCGGTACGGCGGATGGACGCGCTCACCAACCTGTGCCGCCGGTCCCTCGACTGCGGGGAGGACGGCGAGTCCCACGGTGTGCAACCTCACATCAGTGCCGTCGTGCACATCACGCCGACCAGCGACACCGCCCACGAGCTGCGGGCCGAGTACCAAGGTGGCGGGCACCTCTCCACGAACCAGCTCGAGCTCCTCTTGTGCGACTGCAGCTTGAGCCGGGTGATCGTGGCCGGGAAGTCGGAGATTCTCGACGTCGGTCGCGCCACTGCCACCGTCACCCCGGCCCAGTGGAAAGCCCTCGTCGCCCGCGACGGGCAGTGCCAACAGCCCGGCTGTCACCGCCCGCCGCGGGATTGCCAGGCGCATCATCTGTGGCACTGGGCCCACGGAGGCCCGACCGATCTCGCGAATCTCAGGCTCTACTGCTGGCCCCACCACCGTGAACGCCACCGAAACGACGCGCAACTCCGCGCCTACGCACACATCCGGCCCGCCGAAGGACACACGAGGCGCTGAGTTGCGATGTCGCCACCTGATTGCCCTGTGCAGCTAGACCTCGGTCGAGGGCACCCACGTGGCGTGGAATCCGTACGGCACCCGCTTGGGTATCGGGATGCGCGCCATCGGTCCCGCACCGATGTCGAGGGCGTCGAGCACGACGAGGGCCGACGTCTGGGTCGACCGGTCGTAGGCGTAGGTCATCACCACACCTTCGCCCTCGCCGGAACCGGTCGCGACGAAGAGCATCTCGCCCGCGGCGAGGGCCGGGCCCGGATCCCATCGCGTCTCGGTCCCCGATTGCGCGTCGATGTGAACCGCGCCCGCGAACTCGACGTCGTTCGGGACCTGACGGGTCTCGACCCGCCAACCGTGCCGGTAGGGACGGCCTGTGTAGCGGTGATCGATCGACGGCAGGTCGGCATCGAGCTCGGAGCGCACCTCGTCGCGGAAGGTCAGGTGCGCGGCCGCGGTGTTGACCCGCCACCGGTGCAACCGGGGCGGCGGCCCGAGCGCGGAACCCGACTCGAACACGGTCGGCATCCGGCAGACGTCGAGCACGACCTCGTCGCCCTCGCGCCATGCGTTCATCCCGTGGAACACGTAACAGGGATCGATCTCGACCCACCTGATCGCGGTGGCCGGACCACCGAGCGGCATCACACCGATGCGCGACCCGTACTCGGGCTTCCACACGTACGGCATCACCGTCGAGTGCGGCTCGGTGACCATCTTGATCGCGAGGTCCATGTCGAACAGGACCGGCATTTCCCAGAACACGACATCCCGGTCGGTGATCGCAAAGTCGTGGATCATCGTCGACGACTTCACCGCCACCGGCTCACTCGTGACGAGGGCTCCCTTGCGATCGGCGACGTGGTACTCGAGGTAGGGCTCGGTGAAGTTGTATCCGAAGAAGTGCATCGATCCCGTCGCGGGATCGATCTTCGGGTGCGCGGTCATGTTGCCCTTCAGGCGGCCGGCGTAGTCGTACGCGCCGACGGTCGACAGGTCGCTCGCGCGTACCTCGTAGGGAAGCCCGATCTCGCCGAGGGTCAACAACTTGCCCGCGTGATGCACGATCGCGACGTTGCTCAGACCGGCGGCTCCGCCGGGCGCGGCCTTGGCCGCGAGACCGCCGCCGGCCGCCAACAGCGTCGTCTTCACGTAGCGATTGCGATACCAGCTCGCCTTGCCGTCGCCCAGCATCACGCCGTGGACCATGCCGTCGCCCAGGAACCAGTGCGGCGACCATCCCGGCTTGGGGTTCGAGCCGTTGCGCACGTACAGGCCCGACAACTCCTTGGGCAACGTGCCTTCTACCTTCAGGTCGGTTGCCTCGGTCTCCGCGGTGACCGGCGCGAAGTCGCCGCGCAGCCACCACGGTTTCGAGAGATCGACAACGGTCGTCGGTGTCGACGGCGCGGGCGGGCTCGTGGGGGGAACGCTTGTCGTCGCCCGCGAGCTCGACGACGGCCGACCCCCGCTCGAACCGCAGGCGGCAAGAATGCCCGCGCCCCCGAGCCCGGCCGTCGCCAGCGCCCCGAGCCGCAACAGCGTCCGTCGGTCGATCTCCCCCGCTCCGTCGTCCATGCGCTCATGCTGGCCGATCAACGGGGCGCGGCGCCAGCACTCTCCACGCGGCCGGGAGGCGAGTGTCAGCCGAGGAGGCGCTTGACCGCAGCTGCCCGCAGCGTCGGATGGCGGCCACGCGCTTCGGCGCGGTCGATCGACTCGACGAGCTTGCGAGAGCCGTTGATGCCGAGCCAGCGCAACGGTTCCGGCTCCCACGGGGGCGAGCGGTGGCCGACCCACGGGAGCCGCACCAGCTCGGTATCCCGGCCGAGGACGAGATCGGCGATAGTGCGACCGGCGAGATTGGTCGTACTGACGCCATCGCCGACGTAACCGCCTGCCCACGCGATACCCGTGTTCCGATCGAACCCCACCGACGGGTACCAGTCGCGCGGGACCGCCACCGCGCCGCCCCAACGATGGGTGATCGCGGCATCGCCGAGCGCGGGGAACAGTGACCGCAGCGTGGCGTGCAGCATGTCGAAGATACGGGGATCGCGGTCGAACCCCGGCTGGACGCGCGAACCCGCGTGGTACGGCGTGCCCCGGCCGCCGAACGCGAACCGACCGTCGGCGGTGCGTTGCCCGTAGATGATCATGTGGCGGAAGTCGGCGAACGTCGGCCGGGTGTCGAGGTGAGCTTCGTCCCAGAACGCGTCGGGGAGCGGCTCGGTCGCGATCATCAGGGAGTAGACGGGCGCGACCGCGCGCCGCAGCCCGGGAAGCTCGACACTGAACGCTTCGGTCGCGCGCACCATCAGATCGGCGCGCACTGTTCCCCGCGTCGTCCGCACCTGCCCCGGCTCGATTGACTGCACCGGCGTGCGCTCGTAGATCGTCACTCCCAGCCGTTCGACGACGCGCGCCAGCCCGCGCACGAGCTTGGCCGGATGGATCGCCGCGCAGTGCGGCGTGAACAGCCCACCCAGGTTCGGGCTGCATCCGATCACCGCACTCGACTCGGCGGGCGTGAGCGCACGAAAATCGTCGTCACCGAATCCCCACGAACGGTGGTCGTCGAGCTCCTCGTGCAGCCGCGTGAGGTGCGCGGGAATCGTCGCGACCTGAATCGTTCCGCCCCGCGCCCAGTCGCAGTCGATCCCTTCCTCGCGTACGACCCGCTCGATCTCGTCGAGAGTCGCGAACATCGCTCGTTGCATGGCGACGACGGCATCGCGGCCGTGCGCCCGCGCGGTGGCGTCGCGGCTGCCGGCGAAGAGCGCGGAGCACCAGCCGCCGTTACGGCCCGATGCGCCGAACCCCACGGTCTCTTGTTCGCACACCACGACCCGGAGCGACGGGTCGGCTCGTTTGAGCGCGTACGCGGTCCACAGCCCCGTGTACCCGCCACCGACGATCGCGACGTCGACCTGGATGTCGCCACCGAGGCCGGCACGCGGACTCACCTCTTCTGGCGGCAGGGTCGAATGCCACAAGCTCGCCCCGGAAGTGTCGGACATGACCGGAAGTATGCTCCGCGCATGATCCGCTCGGAAACGCGCGAGCACGTCGTCATCGTCACCATCGACAACCCGCCCGTGAACGCCCTCCCGGTCGCGGGTTGGTTCCAGCTCGCCGACGCGCTGCGTTCCGCAGGACGCGACCCCAACACCCGCGTCGTCATCCTGCGCGCCGAAGGCAAGGGATTCCAGGCCGGCGTCGACATCAAGGAGCTGGCCGCCGACCCGACGAACGAGTCGCTCATCGGCGTGAACCGGGGCTGCTACGAGGCGTTCGGGGCGGTCTACGACTGTGAGGTCCCCGTCATCGCGGCGGTGCAGGGCTTCTGCGTCGGTGGCGGCATCGGGCTCGCGGGCAACGCCGACGTCGTGATCGCATCCGACGATGCGACCTTCGGGCTTCCCGAAGTCGACCGGGGCGCCCTCGGAGTCGCGACCCATCTCGCGCGGTTCGTTCCGCAACACAAGCTGCGGGCGATGTTCCTCACGGGGTCGATGATCACCGCGGCCGAGCTGCTCGCTTTCGGGACGGTCGAACGCGTGGTTCCCCGTGCCGACCTGCTCGACACCGCGCTCGAGATCGCCGCGGTGATCGCCAGGAAGAGCCCGATCGTGATGCGCCGGGCGAAGGAGTCGCTCAACATGATCGACCCCGTCGACGTGAAGCGCTCGTATCGCTTCGAACAGGGCTTCACGTTCGAGCTCAACCTCTGGGGCGACAGCGACGAGCTCCGCCAGGCGTTCGTCGACAAGCGCGAAGCCGATCTCGACTGATCGCGACCGTGTATCGGGCGGTGATATTCGACTTGGGTGGCGTCGTGTTCCCGTCGCCGTTCGAGGCGTTCGACGCGTACGACCACGGCAACGATCTCAAGAAGGGGACGATGCGCGCCCTGATTCGCACGAGTAGCGAGACGGGCGCGTGGGCGGCGCTCGAACGGGGCGAGCTGGTGATGGACGAGTTCGTGGTCGCGCTCGAAGCCGAAGCGCTCGCGGCGGGTTTCCAGCTCGACGCACGTCGCCTCATGGGACTGATCGGCTCGTCGCTCGGAGCCCGGCCCCAGATGACCAAGGCGATCCACGAGATCCGCGCGCACGGTTTGCGGACCGCCGCGCTCACCAACAATTGGAGCGACGAGAAGAACCGATCGTCGCCGAGCGGACTCCGCGAGACCGGCCTCTTCGACGTGATCGTCGAGTCGGCGGTGGAGGGGCTGCGCAAACCCGATCCTCGCATCTACGCGTTGGCGCTTGCGCGCCTCGACGTACTCGCGTCGCAAACGGTGTTCCTCGACGACCTGGGCATGAATCTCAAACCGGCGCGCGACATGGGCATGGCGACGATCAAGGTCGTCGATCCCGACCACGCGCTCGCCGAGCTCGAGACCGCGCTCGGTTTCCCGCTCGGTGAGACCCGAACCCGATAGGACGGCGCTGACATGGAATTGCTCTGGGTCCGGCACGGCGAACCCGAACGGATCGCGTCCGGTACCGGGGTGCCCGCCGACCCGGTCTTGACCCATCGCGGTCACGATCAAGCGAAACGGCTCGCGGCGTGGCTGGCACCGGAAACCATCGACGTCGTGTTGTCGAGCCCGATGCGACGCGCGCTCGAGACGGCCGCTCCCATCGCGCTCACACACGGTCTCGACGTGCAGGTCGCGCCGGGACTCATCGAGTACGACGCCAAGTCCGACAGCTACATACCGATGGAAGAGTTGCGCGAACGCAACGATCCGCACCTCATGGCGATGTACGAAGGCCGCTGGGAGGAATTCGGCGCGGAACCGGCGCCTGTGTTCCGCGCCCGCATCACCGCCGCGGTCGAGGAGATCGTCGACACCTACGCGGGTCGACGCGTCGTCGCGGTGTGCCACGGCGGCGTCATCAACGTTGCGTTCGCGATCGCGCTGGGCCTCGACCGGCACCTCTGGTTCGAGCCGCACTACTCGTCGCTGTCGCGCATGGTTGCGTCGAGAACCGGGGCCCGTACCGTCGCCTCGCTCAACGAACGAGCGCACCTCGAAGGGAAGCGGGACCCCGCATGAACGTCGAGATCGAGCACGTCGAGCGGGTCACGGTGGTCACGATCAATCGGCCCGAAGCGCGCAACGCCGTCGACCGCGCGACTGCGTCGGAGCTCGCCGACGCGTTCCGCACGTTCGATGCCGACGAAGACCACGACGTCGCGGTGTTGGCCGGGAATGGGGGAACGTTCTGCGCGGGCGCCGACCTCAAGGCGATCGGCACCGACGAGGGGAACACGGTCCGGACCGACGGCGACGGCCCGATGGGACCGACTCGCATGCTGCTCTCGAAGCCCGTGGTCGCCGCGGTCGAGGGCTTCGCGGTCGCAGGCGGGCTCGAGCTCGCCCTGTGGTGCGATCTGCGCGTCGCGGCACGCGACGCGGTCTTCGGTGTGTACTGCGGGCGTTGGGGCGTCCCGCTCGTCGACGGCGGCACCGTGCGCCTGCCCCGCCTCGTCGGACACTCGCACGCGCTCGACCTCATCCTCACCGGTCGGGGCGTGAGCGGCGACGAGGCGATGCGCATGGGACTCGCGAACCGCCTCACCGACCCCGGAGACGCGCGCCGGCACGCGATCGATCTCGCGAGCGAGCTCAGCGCCCTCCCGCAGCTCTGCCTCCGCGAGGACCGGGCGTCGAGCTACGAGCAATGGGGGCTCGAGCTCGACGATGCAATCCAGGTCGAGTACGAGCACGGCATGCGGGTCCTACGATCCGGCGAGGCTCGCGCCGGCGCGGCGCGATTCGCGTCCGGCGCCGGCCGTCATGGCACGGCTGCAGCGCCTTCCCCACCGCCTCCGGTCTCGTGAATCCGTTCACATATTCTCGGACCCGACCACGCACCTAAACACCTCGTGAATCGACGGGCTCGGCCGGTCGTACGTGGACGTGACCGCGGCGCTTCCGTCGTACTATCGAGCCGTGGCTACTGAACGAACCGTCGGCGCTCTCATGAGTGCGCCCGTCGTCACCGCGCAACCCGCGGAGACCGTGGCGATCGCAGCGCAGCGCATGCGCGAGCACAAAGTCGGATCCGTCGTCGTCGTCGATCATGACGACCGGGCCATCGGCATCCTGACCGAGCGGGACATGATCCGACTCGCCGCCGCAGGCTCCGACGCGTCGAGCGCGAAGGTGTCGGAGTGGATGACCGCCGATCCCGACACGATCGGCCCCGACGTCGAAGCGCGTGCCGCGTTCGCAAGCCTGGCCGAGCGAGGCTACCGGCACATCCCGGTCGTCGAGGGTGGGACGAGCAAGGCCGGCCAGAAGCTCGTCGGCATCGTGTCGATGCGCGACGTCATGCGCGTCGCGATGATCCAACCCGCCGACGCGCAGGCGCACGAAGTGCCGAAGGGGCTCGAAGGCGTCGTCGTCGCCGATACGACCATCGGCGACGTGCGCGGACTCGAAGGCTTCTATCACTACCGCCAGTACAACGCCGTCGATCTTGCGAAGACACGTCCGATCGAAGACGTGTGGCAGCTGATGTTCGAAGGCAGACTCCCGATCACGCTCGACGAGCGGGAGGCCTTCGCGGCCGACATCCGGCCGCGCCGGACCATCCCGCCCGAAGTCGTCGACGTGCTCCCGGCCATCTCCCGAGCGGGCGAGGTGTTCGTTCCGCTCGACGCGCTGCGCACTTCGTTGTCGCAGTACGGCGCCGCGCTCGGCTTCCGTCCGTCGCACGACATCGATGCCGAGACGCTGCGCGACAACGCGATGTCGACGTGCGCGGTCGTGCCCACCTTGATCTGCGCGCTCTGGCGCCTTCGCCGTGGGCTCGACCCAATCGCACCCCGCGACGATCTCGCGTACGCGGCGAACTACCTCTACATGATGCAGGGCGAGGTGCCGGAGCCCGAGCACGCGGCCGCCGTCGAGAAGTACCTGATCTCGACCGTCGACCACGGGTTCAACGCGTCGACGTTTACGGCCCGGGTCATCACCTCGACCGGCGCCGATCTCGGCGCCGCGGTCGTCGGCGCGATCGGAGCGCTCTCCGGCCCCTTGCACGGCGGTGCGCCGAGCCGAGCCCTGCAGATGCTCGACGAGATCGGGACGCCCGATCGCGCGGAGCCGTGGCTCCGCGCCGCAGTCGAGCGGGGCGACCGCCTGATGGGCTTCGGGCACCGCGTCTACAAGACCGACGATCCACGGTCGCTCATGTTGCGCGAGGTCGCCGACTCCCTCGGCGGCGAGAAGATGGAGCTCGCCCGGCACATCGAGGCGACCGCAGTCAAGGTGCTCGACGAGCTGAAGCCGGGTCGCCGGCTTTACACGAACGTCGAATTCTACGCGGGCATCGTCATGGACCGTTGCGGGATCCCGCGCGAGCTGTTCACGCCGACGTTCGCCGCGAGCCGCGTCATCGGTTGGTGCGCGCATGTGTTGGAGCAGGCGGCCGACAACCGGCTCATCCGGCCGAGCGCGCAGTACGTCGGGCCGCCCCCGCCGCAACCGGTGCCGTCGATCAGCTGAGTTCGCGCACGATCCCGGCGATCTGTTCGGGGTAGATCGTCTCGTCGGTAACCACGAGCTCCTCGTACGACCACCAGCGATGATCGAGCATGGTGCGGCGCTCGACGTCACTCCAGCCCGCGTCGTCGACGACGAAGCGGTCGCACCGGGCCCAGAAGAATTCCTCCCGCTGGCGATAGTGCACTCCCTCGAAGTCGAACTCGGTGATACGCCGGAACACGACATCACCGAGGTCGCCGACTTCGAGGCCGGTCTCCTCGCGAACCTCGCGCCGGGCCGCAGCCGCCGCCGTCTCGCCCGGATCGATGCCGCCGCCGGGAGTGAACCACCAGAATCCGGCATCCGGACGGGCGGGATCACACCCGCGCAACAGCAACACCGCGCCGCCGGCATCGACGAGGAACACCCGCGCCGCGCGCCGATCGGTGGCGGGCCCGAGGGAGCCGTGCGCAGGGTTCTCCGACACGACGTCATCCTCGCGCATCTCCGAAGGTGGAAGGCTGCCCGTGATGAGCACCTCCGCGAGCGGCGATCCCCCCGGCCGTTCGGCGCGCGTACGCCGGGAACCGCCGCGGTTTCGCACCGTCACAGTTCGGCGCGTCGAGCCGCTCGGGCCCCGCATGACCCGCGTCACGCTGGCCGGTCCGCAGCTCGAAGGGCTGATCATCGAGGAGCCCGCGGCGAGTGTTCGACTCCTGCTCCCGGACCCGCCGAACGCGGCGCTGGTCATGCCGGTGTGGAACGGCAACGAGTTCCTCCACGCCGACGGGCGGCGCCCGACGATCCGCACGTTCACGCCGCGACGGGTCGACGCCGACGCGCTCGAAGTCGACATCGAGGCGGTGATCCACGGCTCGGGCCCGGCGTCGGAGTGGGCACGCTCCACGGTGCCGGGCGCTCCGGTCGCGCTCTCGGGCCCGGGACGGGGGTATGCCGTCGACGCCGCGGCCCCCGCCTTCCTCCTCGCCGGCGACGAGACCGCGATCCCCGCGCTGAGCCAACTGCTCGAAGCCCTGCCCTTCGGCACGCCCGTGCTCGTCATCGTCGAAATCGCGAGCGCCGACGCCCGGCTCGCCCTACCCGAACATCCGAACGCAACCGTCGAGTGGCACACACTTCCGCCCGGCTCCGGGCCGGGCGACGCCCTCGTCGCCGCGGTGCGTTCGGCCGAGCTCGCGCCCGGTGTCCGGGTGTGGGCCGCGGGCGAAGCCGCTTCCGTACAGCGGATCCGTCGTTACCTCTTCGAAGAACGCGAGCTGCCACGCTCACAGACGACGATCCGTGGTTACTGGAAACGCGGCCGCGCGGGCGCCGACGACACCTAGCGCCCCGACTCAGGTTGCACTCAGAACCAGGCGCGCAATCGCTTCTCGAGCCCGGCACGCACCGATGGCCAGTCTGACGCAACGACGGCGTACATCGCCGAGTCCCGTAACTGACCTTCCTCACCCACCGCGTGCGACGGTTGCCAGCTACGCAGTACGGCTTCGAACGAGGCGCCCAGCCCCGCGATCGCCGCGCGCGATCTCGCGTTGCGCGCGTCGGTCTTGAAGTCGACCCGGCCGACCTTCCACACCTCGAACGCGTGGGTGAGCAAGAGGAGCTTGGCCTCGGTGTTGATACCGGTTCCCTGCGCCGGCGCCGCCAACCACGTGCCACCGATCTCGACCGCGTAGGGAACCGGGTCATCGGGAGATCGACGGCGGGGCGAGAGGAACCGGGTCACGCCGAGCACCGCGTCGTCGGCCACGCGAACCTGCACGAAGGGAACCGTCGCTCCCGCGGCCGAGCCCTCGAGCAGTTCCCGTACGTAGCCGCTTACACCCTCGGGCCCGAACGGCACCGTCGTGAACGAGTAGCTCTCACGGTTCTCGCTCGACGCGGCGATCAACCCGTCCACGTGGTCGGTCGTGAGCTTCTCGAGCCGAACCCGGCGTCCGGACATCGGGAGAGCAACGGGCATCGGTGCGGGCATGCCCAGATGCTGCCCGTTCCCGGCACCACCGGTCGAGCGAATAACTGCTCAGCACTGTCCCGAAGCGCGCTGTTCGCCGATCGAGCCCGGACGGACGTTGTTTGTCACCACCACGTTGCACGAGTTCGTCACGGCGGCGACGACCATGTTGCGTCCCGTCTGGAACGGCTCGGTGTTGTCGTGGATCGCAATAGCGTTACCCCCGGTGATGCGCATCAGCGAGCCGGTCG
>JBEPUZ010000177.1:0-10225 GCA_041691275.1 Actinomycetota bacterium
TGAGCGTCATGGAACCGGCCGCACCATTCGCGTCGCCCAACGTCACCTGCACGGTCCTGACCGGCGTGGCGGACGATGTCGGGATCTTGACGCCGCCCTCCAACAAGTTCGCCCCGGTCGAACCGGCGGTACTCGCGCATCCGGCCAGCCCGACGAGAAGTGCGATCAGCGCGACACCGACGAAGGTGCGTCCGCGTTGTTGCCCCATAGCGTGAGCCTCTACAACCTGGTGGCTCGGAAGAACTCGACCGCCGGGGGCTGGGGCGACCGTTCTCATTGTCGGAAGATTCGGTGACTGTACGGCGATCCGTGGATCGGGTCAACGTTGTCGCGCGGCCCGACCCCGAGACGTTGCTCGGTTTCCTCATCTACCCGCGTCTCCCGGGTCGGAGCTTGCGTCTCGACGGACGTACTCGGCCTTGCCGAGCCCAAACATTGGCCGAGCGCCGGGTCTGCCCGCTCGATGAGCGATCAAGACCTTGACGGCCAGAGTTACGGCCTGCGGATCGAACAAAGGTGGTTCTCTGCGGACGCCAGCGGTCTGGGCGTTCCAGTGACCGGGCGGGTACGGACGCCTACGAGCACCGGCGGGTGCGTCTCGTTGGGATTAGGAACCGATGCTCTATTCCCGAGCGACGAGGGCAACGAACGCTGACCTGCACTTTCGCGCGCTCGACAGTGCACGTGACCGGCTAACGGTAGCGAGTTGACGACCAAGCTGACGGCCAACGATCTCGAACTCGCTACATCAACGGATTCATGCGGATGTCGGCGAACGGCGGCGGCTACAACGACAAACGGTCGCAACCGCTGCTCGCGGTTGACGCACGTGAGTGTTCTGTGCGGTGCCTGCGCCACCGCGATCGTCAGGCGAGGCCGGGCATCTGCTGCACCAACGCTCAGCATCCTCGCCGGCGCCCGCTGAGCACCCGCCGGGGCAGACCGAGGTTCGTTGCTGCGTGAGTTCGCCCCGGATCTCGTGGCGGCGTGACCATCGGTTGAACAACCGTGCGCTCGAGCGCCAGTACGTTGACTGCCATGGATCCTGTCGTCGCTCGAAAGATGCACCGCACACTCGAGCCGTATCACGGGCTCGTGTACCTCGTTCCGGAGGCGGCGGACGCGTACTCGCGCGTCGGGCTGCGAGAGGGTCGTATGGGTTACTTCGCGTCGCGCGCGGCGCCGATGGGGCCGGTGCCTGCCGACGTGGTGATCGCGACCTTCTTCAATTTTCAACCCGACCTCGTGCGCGCGAGTATTCCTGAGGCTTGGTCGCTTGCGAGTGTCGACGCGATTTTGGAAGCGCGCCTGGCACTGGTCGATACCGCGCTGCGCCGCATCCTCGGGGACGAAGTCGTCAGGAGCTCGGAAGTCGTCGAGGCCGAACGGCTCGCGCGGCTCGCGACCGAAGGCTGCACGCCGGAGGGTCGACCGCTGTACGCCGGCCATTCATCACTGGCTTATCCGGATGAACCGCATCTGGCGCTCTGGCACTCGCTCACGCTTCTGCGCGAGTTCCGCGGCGATGGACACATCGCCGCGCTGGTTGCGGCCGAGAACGACGGGTGCGATGCCATCGTCATGCACGTCGCCAGCGGAGAACTGCCGAAGGCGTTTGCCGCGACTCGCGCCTGGTCCGACACGGAGTGGGCCGCATCACAGGAGAAGCTGCGAACTCGCGGTTGGCTCGGCGCAGACAACGCCATCTCCGATGCGGGACGCAAGTCGCGGCAATGGGTTGAAGATCGCACCGATCAGTTGGCATTGCGATGCTGGGAGCGTCTCGGCGATGACCGTGCTCAGCGCCTCCGCACCCTGGTACGACCTCTGTCGAAGGCGATCGCGGATGTGGTGTTCGCCGAGTTGCGCGCACCAAACGGGTAGCGCCCGATGCTCTCGACGGCGGCGAATCGGGAATTCTCCTTGGAACATCCGCACGACTCCTCACTTCGATGGCGAGCTCCACGTCATATGGGCGTTGGCAATGACCCGGAGTTTGGACACTGTCGTCCGCGGGCCGCAACCGCGGGTCGCGATAGTGGGAAGCCGTTTATCCTCTCGCCCCGGGTGAACCAACTTCTGCGAAACTTCGTGACGGGGCGTTGCGTGGTGACCAATAGGTGATGTGAACGAAAACGCCGCGGACGCGGTGCTGCTGCGAGGTGTCCGCACCGATCCGGACGCGCTCGAGATTCTGTACCGGCGATACGTGGATCGCGTGGTGTCCTATGCGGCCCGCAGGTGCGATCAGCCGGCGGATGTCGCGGACCTGGTTGCGGCGACATTCCTGGGAGTTCTCGAATCGGCTACGACCTACGAAGCCGATCGGGGTGACGCGCTGCCGTGGATCCTCGGGATCGCGGCTCGGATTCAGTCCCGCAAGCGCCGCCGTGTCTGGCGCGAACGTGACGCGCTCGCTCGAAGTGGGGGTCGGCGAACGCTGACGCCGGACGACTTCGCCCGACTGGAACGTGCGATCGACGCGTCCCGCCGTCGCGACAGCGTGGACGAGGCGATAGGGAGACTGTCGCGCCGCCATCGCGAGGTGTTGCTCCTCGTCGGATGCGACGGTCTCGATCACGCCCAGGCCGCGGCGGCGCTGGGACTGTCTCCCGGAGCGTTCCGCAACCGACTCATGCGCGCACGACGAGTACTTCGTCACGCACTACGGGAACCGGCAAAACCAGCAACCGAGACCACAATGCAGGAGGGAACAGCATGACTGGCCGCACACTCGAAGGGTTCGAAGCTGACATCCTCAACGAACTACTCGACGCGCGAAGTCGGCTGTCTTCTACGCCGATCGACGAGTTTGCGCAGAGCCACCAGACGCGTCGACGTGTCGCGGTCACCGTCACGGTGGCAGTGGCCGTCGGTGCCGCGGCGACGGGGGCCATCGTCGGGAGGGACTCGACCGCATCTTCCACGACCGGGATCGCGTCGCCGACGACGCGATCCACTGCGTTCAACAGCCACACGAAGGAACCAATCCCGATATTGACGGTTGCTGCGATCACGCGTCGTGTAGAGGCGAACCTCGCGAACGTCAACGACCTCGTGGTGCATCTGCGTGAGACTCGTGTCAGCTCGACACCGTCGGGAAAAGACACCGAGGTGTATGAATCCTGGTGGGACCGCGGCGATCCGGAGCACTCGCGTACGAAGTACACCCACAACGGACAACCGGTTTACGACATCCAAAGAGACGAGGGTGGACCCTCGGAACGCTTGGTCGATTACGGGCACCGTGCGTGGTACGAGAGCCGGCCGATTTCCGGCGTACACGGCCAGATCCTCGGGTGGAACCCGGACGTCGTCCGCAAACTGTTGAGCTCCAAGGGTCTGACGTTCGTCGGTCACGAGACAATCGACGGGCGCGACACGCTCCATCTCGCGCGTCACGACATAGCACCGATCCCCGGTGATCTCTGGATCGACCCGGCGACTTACTTGATTGTTCGCTCGAGCAATCCAATCTCGACGACCGACTACGAGTGGCTCCCGCGAAATTCGGCGTCGCTCGTCCAACTCGTCCCGGTTGTCCCACCCGGATTCGCGTTCGGAGGCCGCCCGCCTGAGACGCCGGCGGACTCCCACGGCGGCAAGGGCTGAGCGTCAGCAGGACGAACCTTGCTTCCGCCGGGCGGTGCTCGTTGGTGCGATCAAAGGATCTCCATGCCGGCGAGGCGACGATCGCCGTCGTCCCGCTCCTGACCGGCCCGGCTCAACTCGTCGAGACGCGTCCGTCGCTCCGATCGGCCAGCGCGGGTGGTATGGGCGAAGTACGGGTGCGCGCTGTCGGCTCTGGGCTGTAACGTGCGGCGCTAGTCGACCGGCCGCCGGTCAGACGATCCACGATGCGTACCGTCGGCCTCATCTTTCTCATCATCGTTGCGTTGGGGTTCGACTTCACCAACGGCTTCCATGACGCAGCGAACGCGGTCGCTGTGTCGATCACGACGCGTGCTCTTCGTCCGTTGACGGCACTCGGGATGGCGGCGGGACTCAACGTCGTCGGTGCGCTCGTCTCGACGAAGGTGGCGGCCACCGTCGGGAAGGGAATCATCACGACGCCGACTGGGACACACGGCTTGGTGATCGTGTTTTCCGCGCTGGTCGGAGGGATCATCTGGAATCTGCTGACCTGGTGGCTGGGTCTGCCCTCGTCGTCGACTCACGCACTCATCGGTGGTCTCGTCGGTGCGGCGATCGCGTCGTCGAGCACGGTGAAGTGGCATGGCATCCTCAGCAAGGTTGTCGTGCCGATGGCCGTATCCCCGGTCATCGGGCTCGTCCTCGGCTATCTCGTGATGGTCGTCATCCTGTGGGCGTTTCGACGAGCGCGCCCAACGGTCCTCAATGCTCGCTTCCGAAGTGCGCAGACGTTGTCGACCGCCGCAATGGCCTTCAGTCACGGAACTCAAGACGCGCAGAAGACGATGGGCGTCATCGCATTGGCGCTGGTCGCTACCGGTCACCTGAATAGCTTCAACGTCCCGCTATGGGTGATTCTCTCGGCGGCGAGTGCGATGGGACTTGGCACGCTTGCCGGCGGTTGGAGAGTCATCCGAACGCTGGGCAATCGCATTACCAGGTTGGATCCAGTGCGGGGTTTCGCGGCGCAAACGTCTGCGTCGGCGGTCCTTCTCGTGTCCGCATACGCGTACGCCATGCCGGTGTCGTCCACCCACGTGATGACGTCGTCAATCATGGGAGTGGGTGCCACTCGACGGCTCTCAGCCGTGCGTTGGAGCGTCGCGCAGCAGGTCATGGCTGCTTGGATACTCACGATCCCTGGAGCGGCGGCATCGGCGTGGGCCGTTTATCACCTTGCGCAAATCGTGGTCGCCAACTAACGGCGAAATCAGGCGTTCTTGACGAGGATCGACTCGACGACGTCGGAGACGTCCTCGATCGCGTTGAGAGACTTTTCCATCGCCTCGACGACGTCCTTCCACTTGATCACCTGGAGGGCTTCGTATTCCCCGCCGAACAGCCGACCCATGCCGCGACGGAAGACGAAGTCGCCTTGACGTTCGAGGTGCTCGATCCGTTCCAGCCGAACACGCGCGCCTTCGCCGGTTCGCATCGAGCCGATCAGTCCCACCATCTCTTCGGCCATCGCGACGAGTACGTCTCCGAGTTCCGCGAGCTCCGGCAGGGCCTCGCCAAGCTGGACCAGATGAATCAGCGACGCAGCCGAGAACATGTCGTCGACGACGTCATCGAGCTCCTCGGCGAGCGCGTGGATGTCTTCACGGTCGTAGGGCGTAATGAAGCTTGCGTCCAACCGGCGATGGAGATCCCGAGTGATTTCGTCGCCTCGCCGTTCGAAGCCCTTGATCTCGTCGTAATGTTCGTCGAGGTCACTCAACGACGCGGTGAGCTTGCGCAGCTCGTCGGCGCAGTCGCGAGCATTTGCCGCCGCGGCTTCGAACAACTCGAAGAATCCGTCATCGGTCGGCACGAGTCTGAAGCGCGTGAAGCCATGAAGTATGCGGCGAACGCGACCGCTTTTTTCGCCTGGCGGCGCAAGAAGCCGGCGAGGTGACAGCAGCTTTTGCGTCGGGGTCAGGCGTCGTGGCGCTGCCATCTCGTCGACTCGACGCGCCAGGTTCACCGCGTGGTCGCCCAGGCGCTCATAGAAGCGGGCGACGAGAGCAAGATCTGCCGCCAGTTGCGGATCGGCGCCCTCAGCCACACCCTCATTGACCAGGCTGGTAGCGAGCGCGTCGAGTTCGTCGTCAGCCTCGGTGAGCTGAAAGCTGGCGTCCCGAGACCGTTGCCGATATGCGGTGGCGGCGACGTGCCACATGCGCACTCCGACGTCGTTCATCGACTGGATCAGGCCCCGACCTCGAGGGCTGACAATGCCACCGACGCCGCGTAAGGCCCGCTGCGCAATGTGCTCGGCGAGATCAGCGCTTCGCTCGAGTTCCGGCACGATCTGAAGCACTGCAATGAGATTCTCGAGCTCGTCGGGATCGAGGGGCTCCCCCGCAAGGCGATCCTTCACAAGGGCCGTGAGCTCTTCACATCGGATATCGATCCCGTCATCATCAGCGATGACTCGTCGTGCGCGCTCAACGTCCTGGTCGAGGAGCGCAGTCGTCGCCGACCCCAGACCCTCTGCGACCAACGCAAACAACACGAGGACGGCGTCGTCCACGCGGCGACGAAAATCATCACGGTCGACCGAGCTGAGTTTCATCTTCGAACGCTATGGCGATCGCCAGGCACGGGACAACCGGCTTCCGTGCCGTCGCAACATTCTCGTGCGGCCGGGATTTCAGGCCTGGACGCCCTGCTCGAGTCGTTCGATCGTCTCGATGTACTCCTCGACCAACCCGAACATGACGTCGCGCACGGATCGCACCTCGTTCATGCGGCCGACGATCTGGCCGACGGGGGCGAACGCGAGATCCTTGCGATTCGACCGTGCGATGCGCGCGTTGGCCTCTGACGTCAGGATGTTCTGCAGCGGCATGCCGAGCGGACCGGGACCGTCGGCGTCGGCCCACGCGTCAGTCCAGAGGTTGCGCAACATCCGAGCGGGCTTCCCCGTGTAACAACGCGAGCGAACCGTGTCGGCCGAGGTCGCCTCGAGATACGCCTGGAGCACAGCCGGGCTCGAGCCGCCCTCGGCTGTCGTCAACCAGAGCGAACCGAGCCACACCCCTTGCGCACCGAGCGACAGCGCCGCCGCGACCTGGCGCCCACTGCCGATGCCCCCCGCCGCGAGCACCGGCACGGGCGCGACCGCATCGACGACCTCCGGGACGAGGACCATCGTCGAGATCTCGCCCGTGTGGCCACCCGCCTCATAGCCCTGAGCGACGATGACGTCGACGCCGTTGTTCACGTGCCGCTGCGCATGCACAGCCTTGCCCGCGAGCGCCGCAACCAACACGTCATGCTCGTGCGCTTGGTCGATCACGTCCTTCGGCGGCGAACCGAGCGCGTTGGCGATCAGCTTGATCGGGTGCGCGAGCGCGATCTCCACGTGTTGGCGCGCGACGTCGTCGGTCCAACCCAGCACACCATGCGGTTCCTCACCTTCCGGCAAGGGCGCGAGTTCGAAGCGCTCCATGAGGTCGTCGACGTAACGCCAGTGATTCGCGTCGATCATCGAACGGATCTGGTCCAGCATCTCCGCGGGGTTACCGCCCTGGACGTCGACCGACTTCTGCGGCATCACGGTGTCGACGCCGTACGGCATGCCTTTGACGTGGTCATCGATCCAGTTCAGCTCGATCTCGAGCTGCTCGGGACTGAACCCGACCGCGCCGAGCACGCCGAGCCCGCCGGCCTTGCTCACTGCGGCGACGACATCGCGGCAGTGTGTGAACGCGAAGATCGGGTACTCGATCCCGAACAGGTCGCACAGAGACGTTCGCATCTCGTCCTCCGAAGATCCGGTACAACTAGAACACGTTCTAGATTATGGCATCCGGGCCGACTTCACCGAAGAATGGATCACCCGAAACCAACAAGCGCTCGCATAGCCGCTGGAGCCTCAACGGAACCCCCGACCCTGCATCGAAGCCGCCTCGCGCGAGTAGTCAGTGTCTACACGCCGGCGGCGGTGACGATCGCGTCTGTGAGGAATCCGGCGATGATTCCAATGAGAAGTCCGTAGGCGAACAGATCCATGCGGCGGTTCTTCGCGGCGAGCGCGGTCAGTTGGATCACGACGTAGAGGATCGAGCCGGCGGCGAGGGAGAGAAACACGACCGAGAGAGCCTCGGAGGTGAACGCGTGGCCGACGGCCGTGCCGATGAAGGTCGGGCCGCCGCCGATCGCGCCCATTGCGAGCAGAAAACCCCAGCTCGGTACCTCGCGTTGCCCGGTCTCGTCGATCTCGCCCGCGAGCGGGGCGACGATGCCGAAGCCCTCGGTGGCATTGTGCAATGCGAACCCGACCACGAGGAGCGTTGCCAGGGCAATCTCGCTGTTCGCAGCGGCTTGTCCTATCGCGAGTCCTTCGGCAAAGTTGTGGAGCCCGATACCGACGGCGATGAGCAGGGCGAGTTGGCGCGCGGGCGACCAGGTCGCGAGCCCGCGGTGTGCGGGAGCGATCGCGGTCGCAACGGATCCCGCCGTCGCTGCGCTCAGTGGGCCGGTCGGAGTCGCGTTCGATGGGCGAGTCGCGCGTTCCATCCAACGCTCGTAGGCGACCAACGCGAGAAGGCCGACCGAGAGCCCGACTGCAAGGAGCGCGCCGTACCCGGCGGCGCGCGCCAAGCCGCCGTTTCCGTCGTGGAAGTCGGAGAGCGCCGTATCGATGGGCTGCCATGCCGCGGACAACACGTCCCAGACGAGGAACACGAGGATCCCGACGGCTACGGCGTTGAGCATGACGCGCAGTCTCGGAACCGGTCGTCGTAGCCTTCCGATCGGAAGGCCCAACAAGATGGTGACCCCGGCAATGAAACCGAGGAGCAGCGTATTTTCGAGGCTCATATCGTCCCGCGTAGGTGAAGTAAGGCTAACCTTACCTGGCTCGGTGGCCGCTGGGCGACCGGCCTCGTCCAGACGCGTGGCGACGGCGAGCGAAGCCGACCATGGGCCCGGACGGTGCCGTCCGAGCTTTGCGTTCAGTGGGCGGCGATGCCGACGACCGGATCGTCGAGCGGGAGACTCCCAGCGGATCCGTAGAAGTGAGCCTGACCGAAAGTGAACACGCCTCCATCGGACGCTGCGAGCCAGTAGCCGGCGCCGTCGCCCGAAGCGGCCATGCCGACGACCGGCTTGTTGATCCGGATGTTGCCCGTCGAGCCGAGGAACGGAGCGTCGTAGGAGAACACGCCGCCGTCGGAGGCGACGAGCCAATACCCGCCGGTGACCGGGTCAACGCACATGCCCACGATCGGTTTTCCCAGCCGAATACTGCCGGCGGATCCAGAGAAGACGGCATCCCCGAACGAGAACACGCCGCCGTCACTGGCGACGAGCCAATACCCGTTGCCCGACGGCGTGGCGGCCATGCCCACGATCGGTCGGTTCAGATGTGTTCCGCCGAGCGATCCGTAAAACCGGGCGTCGCCGTAGGCCCGGACGCCACCGTCACGCGCCGTCAACCAGTACCCGTGCCCGGTGGCCGTGGCGGCGATGCCGACGATCGGCTGGTTGAGTAGCAGGCTTCCGGGCGGGCTGTGGAAGCCCGCTGATCCGTGAGTGAACACCCGTCCGTCGGATGCGGCGATCCAATATCCGCCGCCGGACGGGGTCGGAGCCATGCCCACGGTCGGCCCGGCGAGCGTCCTTCCCCCTTCCGATCCGTGGAAGGCGGCGCTGCCGTAGGTGAAGATGCCGCCACCGGAGCCGGTCAGCCAGTAGCCGGTGCTCGGCGCGGATACCGAGCCCTGTTGGCCGCTTTTCGACGGTGGTTGCGCCTTGGTCGTCTCGTACACGATCGCGACATGGCCCCGGCCGCGCCAGAGACCCTGAAAATAGGGAACGCTGAGCTGCGCGCTCGACGAACTGAAGCCCGAGCCGCCACCGCCGCCTGCGTTCGAGCCACCGCCGCCGCCACCGAAGTAGCCGCCGCCGCCGGCGCCGCCGCCGGGAGCCGCCGACCCGCCGTGGCCCACTGCGACAATGGATGTCGTCGGACCTGTTCCGGCGGTTGCCTGCAAGCCACCTGCGGCTCCCCGTGCCGCTGCTGCCGCTCCGCCGCCGCCGCTCCCGCCGGGCTGGCCGGGTGCCCCGGACCCGCTGGTGTGGTCGGTGCCGAAACCGTCGCCGGCACCACCCCCACTCGATGGGGCAGCGCCGCCGCCGCCCCCACCGCCGGCGGCGAGGATCAAATTGTGAGCCGCGTCGAAGACGTATGTCCCGCCGCCGCCCGTTCCTCCCGACGAGGCCGAGTTGAGTCCGATCGCCCCGGTCGAGATCGTGTACGTCTGGCCCGGCCGCACGGCGAAGAGCTCGTTGACCGCACCGCCGAGGCCGCCGGGCGAATGGCTACCGGCGCCGCCTTGGCCGCCGCTGACGTCGATGCAGACGGACCCGCCGACGACGTTCGGCGGGACGACCCAGTGTTGCAGCGTGGCGGAGAAGTTGAAGTCGACGGAAAACGTATTCGCGCCCCGCGCTGCCTCGTAGGTGTCGCAGTCATGGATTGGCGGCACGAGTGTTCCCGCCGCGGATGCCGTCGCCGGATGAACGCCGAGCGCCGTCAGGCACGACGTCAGCGCCACCAAGATGATGCTCGGCAGCCGAT
>JBEPUZ010000178.1:0-10208 GCA_041691275.1 Actinomycetota bacterium
CCCACCGAACTCGACGCCGACAACCCCGCCGTCACCGACACCGAAGCCGGCGACGCCACCATCGAAAAATCATCCGAGACCGGCGCAGTCACCGTCAACGACAACGGCGTCGAACGCGTCGCCGACACACCCGTCCCCAACACCGTCACCGACACCGTCCCCACCGGCGTCGACCCCAACGTCGACACCGTCAACGTCGAACTCTGCCCCGAACTCACCGACGCCGGACTAAACGACGCCGACGCACCCGCCGGCAAACCCGACGCACTCAACACCACATTCTGCGCAACCCCCGACGTCACCGTCGTACCCACCGAACTCGACGCCGACAACCCCGCCGTCACCGACACCGAAGCCGGCGACGTGCCAATGGAGAAGTCGTTCGGCGGCGGCGTCCCGCCGGCCGTCTTGAAGAGCGCGACACCACTGGACCAGTACATTCCGGCCGGGAAACCGCCCGCGAACGATTGCGGGCTCGGCGCGCCGAGCGGCTGGTAGCCGGTGACGACCGTCGCGATGCTCGGGCTCGTCGCCGTCTGCTGCGACTGGACGAGATAGCCGGACGAGCTGATGTTGATGGCCTGAATGTTGCTGTGACCGGCAACGAAGCCAACTGCGAGATCGTTCGAGGCCGTCGGCGTCGCGCTGCCCGAACTTGCGGCCGTCCCCGTGTTCGCCGCTCCCGCCGATCCGTCCAGCGGGTTCGTCGCAGCCACGCCGGAGAACTCCAACGCTTTCAAAGCCACCGTCGTCGCGCCGGTGATCACGGTGATGCTGGTCACCGAGGCTGCGTTCGCGGAATACCACATCTCGCCGTCGGAGTTCTGTCCCGAGACTGCGTACGCGCCGACCTTGGTCCACGTGTTCTTGCCGTCACTGACAGCCGTGATCGGCTTGCTCAATCCGGTGAAGACGCCGGCCGACAGCACGAGGAGGTCACCCGGCGTGCTCGGCGCCGAAAGGGTGACGGTCGTCGTCGACGAGCCCGCGGATTGCACGAGGCTCGCGCCGCTGCCGGGCGGAGGTGTGGTGACGGTGACGGGCGGGCTGAATGCCGACGGGTTACTGGCGTTGTCGCGGGCCCGCACACTGTATTGATACGTCGTGGCCGGCGACGCGGTCGCGTCGGCGTAGGAGGTGGCAGTAGATCCGACGGATCCAATCGTGACCCCGTTGAGCGAGACGTCGTAGCCCGCGATGCCACTGGGATCGGTGGAGGCACTCCACGAAAGGTTTACCAGCGTCGGCGAGGACGCGCTGCCGGCCACACCACCGGGCACCGTCGGCGGTGCGGTGTCGATGGTCCAACTCGCAACGGCCGGGTTCGGATCGGATCCGGCGGAGGTCGTGGCGGTCGCGCTGAACGTGTGCGCGCCGGCGCTGAGGCCTGTGTAGTTGACGGGACTCGTGCACGCGGTGGCCGGGGCGCCGTCGAGGCTGCACGCGAACGTGGCCGGTGTGAGCGTGGAGTGGAACGTGAAGGCGGCCGTTGTCGCGTTGGTCGGGCTGCTCGGTTGCGAATCGATGACCGTGTCCGGAAGCGTCGTGCCGCTGAAGGAATAGGTCTGGACGTCGAAGGTGCGACCGTTCTCGTCGGTTGGCGCAACCGTCACCGTGGTGCCTGACACCGTCACCTTCAAGAAGTGGAACACGCTGCTCGCCGCCGATGGCGGCTGGGCCGCGCCGCACGCCGAGCCTTTGAGCTTGCTCGGCGACCAGCCGATTCCGTAGGCGTCGTAGGAGCGGCACGGGCCGACCGGCTCCAGCAGAGCGCCGCCCCCGCCGGTGACGTAGGTGATCGGCATACCCGGTGCACTCGCCGTGTTGCGCTCGTAAAGATGTGCATGACCGTTGAACACGATCTTCACGCCGTGCTGCCCGAGCAAACCCTCCAACGCCAATGGCCCTTGGAGTGACGTATCGGAGGATTGGCTCGGATTGTCCGCATAGAACGGGTAGTGCGAGAAGGCGAATTTCAACCCGGACGGGTGGGCCTGGAGGTCGCTGAGCAGCCACTGATATTCGGGTGTGCCGGGCGCGAAGTGCGCGGCCGCGTCGTTCGCATATGGAGTCGCGTTCCCACCGTTGGTGTCGCCCCAGGCCGAATCGAGCATGTAGATGCGTGCGGGCCCGGCGTCGAACGCGTACCACTCACTCGCGTAGTTCGCCGAGCTGCTCCCGTTGGGGCAGCAATAGACGTCGTTCTGGTAGCGACCACCTGAGCTCGAGACGGCGGTGTCCTGGGTCCAGGTGGTGATGTCGGTGTGCGTCGGCCCGCTGAGCCCGTGATTCCCCGCCGCGGTGAAGAGAGGGATACTTGTGCCGGGAACGCTCCAGAAGCTCGGGCCGAAGATCGCGCTCGTATCGGCGGCCTTCTGCTGGAGATCGCCATAGTTGATCTGACTGCCGTTCGGATAGCCGTTGTCACCGACGGTGACCGCAAAGCGCGCGCCACTGGCCGCAATCCGCGCGAATAGATTGGTCATGTCCTGGCTGTTGCCGCTGCCGTCGACCTGACCCCAGTCGCCGAACACGTCGAACGAGAAAGGCGTGTTGTCGCCCTGGGCAACCTGGCTCTGGAATTGCGGTGAGTTGTTGGCGCCTAGCAGGTCGGTGCTCCCGAGCCACGGGCGGTAGCAGTATTGCCCTTGGCTCGGAAGTGCGAGCGACACCTTCCACTGGTACTCGAGCACCGATCCCACCGTGATCGGCGAACGAACTGCGGTCTGCGTCGAGGTCAGGGAGCACGTTCCTGACGTCACCGCACCCCATTGCAGGCTGCCCGTTGTTCCCGACCGATCGGTCGCCCAGTTGACGGCGACGTGGGTATTCACCAGGTCGGTGAGATAGGGACTGCGAGTGAGCTGCGAACCGAATGTGGACGCCGCCGCGGCGGACGATGCCGTCGCGACACCGGCGACGGCGACCAGTACGCCCAGCGCCCCGCCCAGCGCACGGCGCGTCATACCGCGCCATGTCACCCTTACCCGCACGGATCGCATCCTGCCCCCGACGCCGCCACCGAGACGTTCTCCAAGCCCGCTCGTACCCTACGCCATGAAATGGGAGCGCTCCATGCCGAAAATCCGCTTTCATCTCGGGTTGCGCGACCGATGATCGCCGCTCCGGCTTCGACGGAGTCGGGAGCAACGCGCGTCGCTCGTCGCTTCCGATCGGCGACGTTGGCAGTCGTTCCCGTGCTGCTCACCTCGGTGCTGGTCTCGGCGTGCGGGAGCAGCCGAGCTCATCCGCGCGCGTCGACCCCATCGCCCACGACGGGAGCTGCGACAACAACGTCGCCGCTCGACATCCCGATCAACCCGCCAGTTGCAGAGTTCGGACAGGCATTCCGCCTCGGGAAGCTCACGATTGTCGTCACCGAAGCAGGAACGGTGCCGGACCCGAGTCCGGGTGGCGCGCCCCGCAGGCGATTGATCGTCCAGACGACGAACGGGTCGACGGCTTCGGACCGCGCGCCGGGCCTCGCGATCGTGTGCGAGCAACACTCACAGATCGCCGGCGGCACGGTGTACACCGACCCGCAGCCAGCACCACATCCGTTTGTCGCCGGAAGGATCGAACCGATCGGAGCGAAGGACATCGGCAGCATCACGATTGTCGTCAACCCGGCGTGCTCCGCGCCGGGGCTGCAGATCTCGCCGGGAGGGGCGACGATCAACGGATTGCCCGGACCCGTGCTCATCTCCGTGACGTGACTGCTCCGCGTCTCTGCGCAGAGGACGTCAGTCTCCGCCGGCGCCTGACTGATTGTCGCCGTCGGTGGTGGGCGATACGGAGTTCGACGAACCTGGCGACGTCACCGAGGGCGGTGGAGCCTGCGTAGCCGCGCCGAAGTTGATGGGCTGGCCGATCAGGCGGCATTCCTGTGTCGCGTACGGCGCCCCCGTTGCGCTCTTGCCCGACGACAGACTCGACATCACACCTACCCAGTCGAGGATCGCCACGCGTAGCTTCCGGTTGTCGGCCTGCTTCGCGGTGGCGATGGCCCTTTGGTACGTGACGATGGAAGATTTGCCACCGTTCGAAGCGTTGAACGACGCGTAGGCGTTACCGAGTTGCGTGCATGCGGCGCGGTCACGGATCGTCCCGGTCGCGACCTTCGAGTGACTGCACGCGGCCAGTCCGAGTAAGCAGATCGCGGCGAATGAACCGCGCATCCACGTCCCCATCGCTCGGCTACGCACCGGCCGCTTCTTCGTCGATGTCGGGCCGAGCGATGGTGAGAAAGCAGACGAGCGCAACGATCACGATGAGCAACACGAAGCTGACGGGACCGTCGCCCCATCCCAGCCCGGTGCGGCTGCGAGGAACCGCCATCCAGTCGGAGAACGAAGCGCCCAGCGGACGGGTGACGATGTAGGCGAACCAGAACGCGAGGATCGCGTTCATGCGCAGGCGCCACCACGCGAATGTCGGTATCGCGATGAGCACCGCGAACACGAGTCCCGAGGTGAAGAAGCCCAAGTTCATCGTCGTGGCGGTCATGTCGCCGGCGGCCGTACCGAGAGCGAACGTCGTCAGGATCGCGGCCCAGTAGAACCACTCGCGGCGCGTCGTGTAGATGCTGTGTATCGACAGTGTCTTCTCGGACCGGTACCACGTGACGAACACCGCGGCCAGGACGAAGATCAAGAAGATCGTCGACGTGACGTACGACACGCCGAACTGCACGTGGAGCACGTCGGCGGCGACGGTGCCGGCGATGCTGACCATCACGACTGCGAGCCAGTACACGGGCGCGTAGTACGCGCGGGCGCGGAACTGCAGCGCGAGGGCACCGACCAGGCCGATCCCGCTGACCGCGACTGCCGTAGGGGGTCCGAGTCGATGGACGAGGAAGTCCGAGGTCGTCTCGCCCATGCCGGTGGTCAACACCTTGGTGATCCAGAAGTACACCGTGACTTCCGGAACCTTGCTCGCAGTCCGAGTCGGTCGCCGAAGCGCGGGCACGCCCAGGAAGTCTCGCGGCAACGATTCGTCGGGCGCGCTCGACCTCGGATCCATCCTGCGATGATCGGAGCACATCAAAGGTCAAGATCCGATCAAGGCGCACGCGACCTTGTCCAGTTCAGCGCAGGATCCCAGTGTGACCGATCGAGTATCGCCCGGGTTGTGGCCACACACACAGGCCGTGCGGGCTGTGGGGAACGTGGATCGAGGCGATCAGTCGACCGTCCGTCGTCGAGATCGCGTACACCCGGTCATGGAATCGTCCCGACAGCCAGAGCACTTTCCCGTCGGCTGAGACTCCCCCCATGTCGGGGCTCGTACCCGGCAGTGACCATGTGGCAACCACGCGCCGTGTCACGAAGTCGATGACGCTGACCGACGCGCCGCGCCGGTTCGAAACGTAGAGCCTTCGGCCGTCGCGGCTCGGGTACAGACCGTGCGCGTCGGCACCCGTCGGTGTGAAGCCCACGACTCGGAGCGATGCACCGTCGACCTCGTACACGCCACCACGCTTCATGTCGGCGACATAGAAGATGCGGCCCGCCGGCTCCAGCTTGATGTCCTGCGGGCTCGCGCCGGGAAGATCCAGATATCCCAGGACTCTCCGCGTCTTCACATCCACCTTGACGAGACGGCCCGCGAATTCACACGTCGCGATCAGATACGAGCCGTCGGCACTGAAGTCGACGTGGTCGACACCCGCGCAGTCGACCTGCACCGACGTGACGAGCGCGAAGGTCCGCCGAGCCCGGAAGTCGAGTCGCTGCAAGTGCTCCGAGACCACGACCGCGTACTTTCCATCGGGCGTAAAATACAGGTTGTACGGGTCTTCGACGGGAATGTTCGGTCCCGCGATCGCTCCCGTGGCGGGATCGATCGGCGTCAACGAGTTCCCGAGGTTGTTCGTCACGTAGAGCGTGCGCAGGTCCCACGCGGGCACAACGTGCTGGGGTCGCCCTCCGGTCCGATACCTATCGACGACCTTGTAGGTCGCAGGGTCGATGACGTCGACGTAGTCACTCATACTCTCGGGGACGTACACCAGTGGCCGGGCACCACGAACGGCCGGGCTCAGCATGTTCGCACCCGCGGCGGCGTACACGCTCGATGAAGGAGCTATTCCGCTCGGACCCGGAGACGCGGTTGCGGCCGCACTCACCGAGCCCGGTCTGGTCGTCGACGAGCGTGCGGACGACCGAGCGGCTCCGGCATCCGAGCCGCACGCGCCCAACACGCCGGCCAAAAGGGCGGCCATCGTCGGCAGGCACAGGCGTCGGACCGTAGAAACTCTCGATACATTGCGGATTTTCGCACGCTAACGGTCCCGCGGATCCGGGCCCGGCTTCGTCAGGTCATCGTTCGGTAAATCTTGAGGCGTACATGGCACAAATTCGATCCGAGAGTACAACTGTCATGCGGATTCATGCTTCGATCGCGGCTTGTGAACTGGCGACTGCAACAAGGGCTGGCCTCCAAGGTGAACCGCTCACGCCGACGCATCGCGTCGCCGGGTGCCGCGATCGCGCTCATCGTGATCGCCGGGCTGGGCACGGGATGCACATCATCAGGAAGGCCCGCCGGCGCACCGACCACCTCACCGCCAGTCGCCACCCCGAGTGCCTCGAGCACCGTGAACTCGACTCCGACCCACGCGCCGCCGAGCCAGCGATTCGAGTCGACGATGCCGATCGCGATTCAGGAGGCCGCGGCCGCCGTCGAAGGCGACCGGTTGTTCGTCGTGGGCGGCTACGACGAACACCAACAGAGCAGCGCCGCGGTCTTCGTGCTCGATTCGGCGGGATGGCGAGCCGGACCGTCTCTCCCCGTCGCGCTCAATCATCCGGGCGCCGCCACCATTGGTCACGACGTGTACGTCGCGGGAGGGTTCACGCCGGGAGGCGCGTCGAATCGGGTATTCGTCCTCGCCCGCAATGCGGTGAGCTGGCGCGAGTTATCTCCGATGCAACGAGCGCGCGGCGCGCTGGCGCTCCTCTCGATCGGAGGGCGTCTCTACGCGATCGGCGGTCGCGACGGAAGCACGCAGATCGCGATTCCGGAGGTCTACGACACGAGCGCGGGCACATGGCGTGACCTCCCGCCCATGCCGCACCCCCGCAACCACGCCGCCGGATTCATCGACGCCGGACGAGCGTGCGTGGCCGGAGGACGAACGCCGTTCACGAGCGCACGCATCGACTGTCTCGACGTATTGACGACGACATGGAGCGAACTGTCCGCTGTCCCCACCGCGACCTCGGGCGCCGCGGCCGCAACGCTCGGAGCAACCACTGTCGTCGCCGGCGGCGAACCGTCGGCCGAAACCGGTCTCATCGACCGGGTACAGAAGCTGCACGCGGGAACATGGTCCGCGGCACCGATGCTCCTGCCGCGGCACGGAACCGCGTACGCCACGTACCGCGGGCGGCTCTGGGCCTGCGGAGGGGCGACGGCACCCGGATTTCAGGCCGTTGCGCGTTGCACGTCGATGGGCCCATGAGCTCTGGGGCTTCGGGCGGCGACCGCTTCGCTTACGAGCGGCCACCGTACGATCACGACGTGCCGACGACGGGAATCCTCATCGTCGAGGACGACGAGCACATCGGCACCGCGCTCACGGACGCGCTTCGGGGCCAGGGTTATAGCGTCACCTGGGCTCGCACCGGCAGCCATGCGCTCGAGCTCGCCGACAACAGCACGACCGTCGTCATTCTCGACCTCGGGCTCCCGGACATCGACGGCGTCGATGTGTGTCGGGAGCTTCGATCGCGCGACGCGGACCTCCACATATTGATGCTGACCGCGCGCGCCGACGAGGTCGATGTCGTTGTCGGCCTCGATGCCGGCGCGGACGATTACATCGTCAAACCGTTCGGTCTCGCCGAGTTGCTCGCTCGCGTGCGAGTCTGCGAACGGCGTGATACCAGATCCGATCTCGTGGAGGTCGGCGATCTCGTGATCTGCGTGAGCGCCCGCACTGTTCGGCTCGGAGACAGCGAGGTCAAGCTGTCGGTGAAGGAGTTCGACCTCCTCGCGATGCTTGCCCGCAACGCGGGCGACGTCGTGACCCGCAACGATCTGCTCGCGTCGATATGGGACGAGCATTGGTTCGGTTCGACCAAGACGCTCGACACGCACGTGTGGTTGCTGCGACGCAAGCTCGACCGGCCCGGCGACCCCAGTTGGATCACGACCGTGCGCGGCGTCGGCTACCGCGTCGACGCCCGATGAGGCGACGGATGCTGGTCTCCATGTTGAGCGTCGCGGCCGTTGCCATCGTGCTCTTCGCGCTTCCGCTCGCTGTCGCCGTCGGTCGCCTGTACAAGGATCGCGAGGTCACACGACTCGAACGCGAAGCCATCCGAGCCGTAGCTGCCGTTCCGAATTCCGGCCTCAACGGCGCCCTAGCTGCCATCCCGCCGAACGCGCCCTCCGGGATCAGCCTCGCTTACTACGACACTCACGCGAGGCTCGTTGCCGGACATGGTCCCGAAACCGGCGGTCGGGACGTCGAGATCGCGCTGCAGGGTCGCGAAGGCGCAAACTCGAGCGGGACGCTTCGCGTCGCAGTTCCCATTCTCGACGAAGCGACCGTCGTGGGCGCAGCGCAAGCGGCCGAATCGATCGACCGGGTGCACGATCGAACGTACGCGACGTGGTTCGGGATGGTCGGCGTAGGGGCCGTCGCGTTGGCCGGAGCAGCACTGCTCGCTCGCCGACAAGCCCGCCGACTGGCGATCCCGGTGAACGATATCGAGACGCTCGCCGTCCGGCTGGGCGAAGGCGACTTCACCGCGCGCATCGATCCGCACGACGTACCCGAGCTCGCACGCGCAGCCGAAGCACTGAACGAAACCGCGACCCGGCTCGGTGACCTCGTCGGCCGAGAACGCGCGTTCACGGCTGACGTATCCCATCAACTCCGAACCCCGCTGACCGTCCTCCGGCTCGGCCTCGAGAGCGCGCTCCTCACTCCCGGCGCCGACCGTCAGGCTGCGATCGAAAACGCCGTCGCCGAAGTAGAACGCCTGAATCGCACCGTTGCGACGCTCTTCGCTCTGGCACGCGACCTTCCCGCGGGCTCGGACCAGTGCGACGTCGCAGTCTGCTGCCGCGAGATCGTGGACCGACATCGGTCAACTGTGAACAGCGGCGGACGGACGATACAACTCGACGTCGAGGAAAATCTCCCTGGGGGCCGTTGCTCCTCCGATGCATTGCGCGAGATTCTCGAGGTTCTCGTCGACAACGCCGAAAGGCACGGTCGGGGCACGATCACCGTACGAGTACGCGGCGTCGGTCCCGGACTCGTCATCGACGTCCAGGACGAGGGCGCCGGGATAGCCGGCGATCCCGAGGCGGTATTCGAGCGCAGATCTGCAACGGCGAGTGGCCACGGCATCGGCCTGTCCCTTGCGCGAGCGGTGGCGGACGCTCATGGCGGCCGACTGCGCCTCACCCGGCCGGCGCCGAATCCGGTGTTCTCGGTGATGCTCAGCAGCGCACCGGTCGCAGCGAACGCGATGACGAACGCCGCGACAGCCGACCGCTGATCGACACCGTCGACGGCCCAGAGCGAAGGCTTGAGACGACGAGGAGCACCGTCGAGAAAACGCGGAAGTCCCGACGATGGCATACGGGCGCTCGAAAGCTGCCTTCCGTCACGCCCCAACCGTAGAACTGAGGTACTACCGAAGGACGGCCAGAAGGCAACCCTCAGGCAACGCGTAGACCAACGCCGAGGTATCGCACTCCGACGCGTGCCACTCGAACGCAGCGATCGCCGGACCCGGCGCCGTCCGACCGCCCGTCATCCCGAACTTCGCTTTGTGTAACGTCCGGCCTCGACGGTGTTCCGACCTCGACGACGCAGCGAGACGCTCGTCGCGAACGGACCGGGTCACCGGCACGAGAGGCAGGGACGCGAATGTCACGGCACCCGGACGCCGAGGCGTATTTCTCTTGGAGACGCACGACCTCGGCCCGGCAACGGCTGCCGAGCATCGTCTTGGTCGCGCTGGCGTCGTGCCTGACGACGCTCGGTGTTCATCCCGCGACGGCATCCGCGGCGGGAACACTCGTGCCGCCCATCCATGACTGCGACATCTACGCGGCAGCGCGGGGCCCGAAGACGTTTTCCGTCGACTTCAACTTCTCCGCCACGCTGCAACACTGGGTCGTCCCCCCCCCCCGCGGCGGCGGGGGCCGCGGGAGAGACCGCACCCGCGGGCCCGGCGGCG
>JBEPUZ010000179.1:0-10175 GCA_041691275.1 Actinomycetota bacterium
TCTCTTTGCGGAACTGCGCGCGCGGGTTGCGAGCGCCGTTGTAGTGGTTCTTCTGTGCGATCCGACCGAGCACCTCGCGCATCTGGTCGTCGTCGAGGCCGTACTTCCTGCCGTAGCCGGGCGAGCACATCGCGAACATCGCAGCCGCGGTGAGGGTGCGGCCGGTGCCGTCGGTCGGTGTCTTGGCCGCGCCGACGAGGCCCTGGTACCCGCTGTCCTTCACCTTCTCGACGCCGATCGCCATCGCGACGTCGTACGCGCCGCTCGCAACCGCGTACGCCGCGTTGCGCATTGCCTCGGATGCAGTCGCGCAGAAGTTCTCGACGTGCGTCACCGGCTTGTCGTGCAGCTGCAACGGACGGGCGAGGGCCATACCGCTCATGCCCGACATCGCGGTGCCGAGCCAGTACGCGTCGACATCTTCCTTCTTGATGCCGGCCGACGCGAACGTGGCTTCCGATCCTTCGACGAGCAGGTCGTCGGTGCCCTTGTTCCAGTGCTCGCCGAACGGCGTGCAACCCATGCCGACGATGGCAACGCGGTCTTTGATTCCGTGCGAACCCATGGCGATGCTCCTTAACCCCTGACGGGGCGCGCTTTCCAGAAGTAGTTGTGGATCTCGTCCGAGGTGAACAGTTTGCGGAACGTCATCTCGACGCGGTCGCCCATCTTCAGGGTGGCCGCGTCGACGTCGGTGAGCTCGACCGGGAGCCGGCCGCCGCCGTCCCAGTCGACGACCGCGAACGCGACGGGCGGGCTGGGGGAGTACGCGATCCGGTCGATGGTGAGCAGCGCGATGGTTCCCTGCACATCCGACATCGGCGCGGGCACCATGTCGTCGACCGTGTCACCGACGCGCGAGACGCGCTGTGGCGGCATGTGCAACTCGCCGCTGCTGCGGTCGCGGGACCCGACGAAGCCGTACTTCCAGTCTTCGGTGCGACCCGATACCGACGCGGAGATGCGGTCGGGCTCGGGGCGACGCGGGGGTTCGAGCTTGGCTTCGCCCCGCCAGCTGAGGAACTTGCCGTAGGCGATGTCGGTCGCGCCTTCGATCTGTCCGGCAACCGTGCGCGCCGGCGTGTACGACGCGATCGCGTCGGTGGCGCGGAACAACAACACGTCAGCGCCGTCGGCGAGCACGACGAGCGCGATCACCTGACCGGGCGCGGCCGACTCCAGCGTGTCGGCGAGCAGCAGCGCGGCGTGCGCGCTTCCCGTGTTGCCGACGGTTGCCGAACGGTCGTCGGCGAGGGCTTCCTTGGCGGTGCCCAACTTGGCGCTCACCGCGCGCGCCGCCCGTGCGTGCATGCCCGTGACGATGACCTTGGTGACCTGGTCGGGTGAGAGCTCGGCCGACTTGAGGGCCGCGTTCCACGCCTGGTCGACGAGCGGGCCGTACTTCACTTCGCCGAAGCGCTCTTCCCACGCGCGCGAACGGGTCGATCCCGGCGTGCGCCACCGCTCGATGAACTCCTCGGTCGTGCTCGCGCCGCCGAGGTATTCGGCGATGACGGGGCCCGCGGAGTCGTCTCCGATGAACAGCGCGCCCGCGCCGTCGCCGGTTGCCGACTCGTCGCCACTCGTCGGCAGCCCACCGCGCTGGTCGGACGTGACGACGAGCACCGACTTGCCGCCCGCTTCGAGCGCGGTGCGCAAGGCACCCACACCCGAGCGCAGCGCACCACCGAAGTCGAAGGCGGCGACGTCGGTGTCGAATCGCAATGCGGCGTGCAATGTCGACGCGTTGTTCTTGTCGAGGTACGCGGGAGACGCGGTCGAGAACCACAGCGCGGCCGGCGTGATTCCGCCCGGAGCGCTGCGCAGCGCCAACCGCGCCGCCTCGACTCCCATAGTGGTCGTGTCCTCGTCGTAGGACGCCACCGACCGGGTTCCCTTGCCGCCGCCGCTCCCGAAGGTCTTGGCGATGTCGGCCCGCTGCAGACGCCGGAACGGCACGTAGCCGCCGGCAGAGATGATGCCTCGCATGGCTCGGGAGTCTATGACGCCAACGTCAGCCTGCCGCTCCGGGGAAATACCGCCGACGAAGTGATCAAGGCGCAGGACAAGCATTTGCAGGAGATGGTCGTCGGCGGCGACGACACGCACGAGAGCGCGTTGAAGGCGATGAAGGGCCGCTGGAAACATCCCATCTCCGGCATGGGCTGGTACCGGAAGACCAAGCGGGATTTCGCCGCGCTTCCCGAGGCTTGATCGGTCCCTCGTCCCGGGTTGCGTCAGAGCGCCCGGTATTCATTCGCCCTTCAGTACCCGTAGAGGGCATTGACGGGCCAATGGATCTCGGTTCACTCGTCGCGAGTCCTGATCTCTATTGTTCAGCGATGCGGTTGGGCGAGGTTGCGAACGCGGATGCACAGCAATACGGCAAACCGCTCGACGGCGTTCGGATCCTTGCGGCCGAGCAGATGCAGGCCCTGCCGTACGCCACCCAACTGCTCGCCCGGCTCGGTGCCGAGGTCGTCAAGGTCGAGCACCCGGTGCACGGCGAGTCGGGCCGGGCTTCGTCGCCGGCGATGATCGATCCCGACGGTCGCAGCGTCGGCGCCACCTACCTCCGCAACAACTTCAACAAGCGCAGCGTCGGCATCGACCTGAAGCTGCCCGAAGGCCGCGAGCTCTTTCTCGCACTTGTTTCCAAGTTCGACGTCGTCGCCGAGAACTTCAAGCCGGGAACCATGGATCGCATGGGTCTCGGCTACGAGGTGATCTCCGCCCTCGATCCGCGTGCGATCTATGTATCGATCTCCGGGTTCGGCAACACCGTCGAGACGCCGTACCGCGACTGGCCCGCATACGCGTCGATCGTCGAAGCGATGTCGGGGATCTACGACTACCGCCACCCGAACGAGCCGCCGGTGACGATCCCCGTCGGAGCCTTGGGCGACATCAGCAGCGCGCTGTTCGGGGTCATCGGCATCCTCGCCGCCCTCCGGCATCGCGACACGACCGGTCTCGGCCAGTACGTCGACATCGCGATGTTCGACGCGATGGTCGCGATGACCGACATTGTCACGAACTTCTGGTCGTTGGGCGTGCGCCCCGACCCTGAGAACGCGCTGCAGGTGATCTGCGAGGGCTTCCGCGCCTCGGACGGGTTCGTGGTCGCCCAGATCGTGCGGGAGCACCAGTTCTGGAACCTCGGCGATCTCGTCGGGCGTCCGGAATGGCGTTCTGACCCGCGCTTTGCGACCCGTGCCGGTTGGGCCGCGAGCCTCGAGTCGGAGATCCGACCTGCGGTCGACGCGTGGGCGTCGAAACGCACCAAGCTCGAGGCCGCGCGCGAGTTGACCGAAGCAGGCGTCGTCGCCGGCCCGAGCAACCACGCCGCTGACGTCATCACCGATCCACACGTCGCGGCGCGGCACATGCTGGTCGAGATGCCGCGGACCGACGACGTGCCCGAGCCCGTGCTCGTTCCGGGTAACCCGGTGAAGCTCTCGAAGGTGAGCGAAGGCCCCGAGACGCGGGTTCCGTGGGTCGGGGAGCACACGACTGCCGTGCTGCGCGCGGAGCTCGGTCTGAGCGATGCGGAGTTGGCGGGCCTGCGCGAACGCGGCGTCATCGCCTGACCCGGCCCGACGACCGAGCCCGGCAGGCCGCCGAGCGGTCCTCGTACAATCCGGCGCATGGACTTCGACTTCTCGCCCGAACAGCGCGCCTTCGAAGAGGAGGTCGTGCGCTTCCTCGACGAAAACGACGATCCCGACGTCTTCGACGTGACCCGGGAGAACATGGCCCAGATCGTCGACACGCCCAAGCGGCGCGCGTTCATGCGCAAGCTCGGTGAGCGGGGCTGGCTCGGTCTGACCTGGCCGAAGGAGTTCGGCGGCTCCGAGAGCGAGGGCGTCTACGAGTACCTGCTCAACGAACAGCTCGCCGCCCGGGGCGGACCACAGATCGGCAAGGGCGTCGGCATCATCGGCAAGACGCTCATCAAAGAAGCCAGCGAGCAGATGAAGCAGGAGTTCCTCCCGCAGATCCTGCGCAACGACGTCGAGTTCGCGGTCGGTTACAGCGAGCCCAACGCCGGATCCGACGCGGCGTCGATGCGCCTGAAGGCGGAACGGGGCGAGCGTGACGGCAAGCAAGGGTGGATCTTGAACGGTCAGAAGACCTGGACCACCTCGGCGCACTTCGCGGAGTGGTACTGGCTCGGCACCCGCACCGATCCCGACAACAAGCACCGCGGCATCACCTTGATGCTCGTGCCTCTCGACCAACCCGGCGTGACCATCAAGGGCATCTGGACGATGGGCGACGAGCGCACGAACGAGGTCTTCATCGAAGACGTGTTCGTGCCCGACGAGTACGTGGTCGGCGAGGTCAACCACGGTTTCCAGTACATCTCCCAGGCCCTCGACCTCGAGCGCTTCACGATGTTCACGATCGCCCCGATCAACCAGCGCCTCGACCTGTTGGTCGACTACGTGAAGACGAACTCGCGCGACGGCGTGCCGCTCCGCGAAGACCCCGTGATCCGCCAGCGCATCGCCCAGCTCGCAACCGACGCCGAGGTCGCCCGCGTGCTGGGCTTGAAGGTCGTCGCCGCGTCGATGAAGGGCGAGAAGGTTCCCGGCACCCCCCCGCCGACGATCGAGTCGTCGAAGTACAAGCTGTTCGCCACCGAGTTCTCGGTCCGGCTCGCGAACGCCTCGATGGACATCGGCGGGCCGGGAACGCAACTGCGCGTCCGGGTGAATCCCGACGCGCCGATGGCCGGCCGGTCGGAGTCGACGTACCGGTACACCGTCATCGACACGATCGGCGGCGGCGCATCCGAGATCCAGAAGAACATCATCGCCCGCCGGGCGCTCGGTCTCCCGAAGAACTTCTGATCGGACCACGCACGTGTTGAAGGGTGTGACCGTTCTCGATCTCGCGTCGGTGGGCCCGGCCGCGCGCACGTCGCGCTGGCTGGCCGACTACGGCGCGCGCGTCGTGAAGGTCGGACCGCCGCCGAAGCAGTCGGGCGTGCAGATCGTGCCGCCGTTCTACGCATACAGCGGGCACCGGGGCATGGAGCGCACGCTCCTCGACCTGAAGTCGGATGCCGGTCGCGCCGCGTTCCTCAAGCTCGCGGCGCGCGCCGACGTCGTGATCGAGAGCTTCCGGCCCGGAGTCATGGACCGGCTCGGGCTCGGCGACGACGCGGTGCGCGCGGTCAACCCGTCCATCGTTTACTGCTCGACGAGTGGCTACGGGCAGAGCGGCCCGCGATCGCAGTGGGCCGGCCACGACATCAACTATCTCGCGGTCGGCGGCTATCTCGACTGCTCGGGCCACGCCGGCGACGGCGGCCCCGCGCTGCCCGGCGCCACGATCGGCGACGCGGCCGGTGGTGGCATGCAGGCCGTCATCGCGATCCTCGCCGCGCTGGTGCAACGCGCCGCGACCGGCGAGGGTGCGTACCTCGACGTGTCGGTTGCCGACGGTGTCGTCGCGCTGATGTCGCTGTACGTCGACGAGTACCTCGCAACCGGCGAGATACCCGGCCCGCGCCACAACATCCTCACCGGTCGGTACGCGTGTTACGACGTCTACCGCTGCCGTGACGATCGTTGGGTCGCGGTCGGCGCGATCGAGCAACACTTCTACGCGAACCTGTGCCGCGCGCTGAGCTGCGAACAGTGGCTCGCGTTCCAGACCGACGACTCGGTGCAGGATGCGATCCGCGCCGACTTCCAGGCCGCGTTCGTGATACACACGCGCGACGAATGGGTCGAGCAGCTGGGTCCGGCCAACACATGTGTGTCGGAGGTCGCTTCGGTGCCCGAGCTCGTGCACGACGAGCACTTCCGGGCGCGCGGGGTGTTCGTCGAGGCGACCGCTTCCTCGCACGGGACGTTCGAACAGGTCGGCTGGGTGTTCGCGGGTATGGACCGCGATCAGGCGGGGCCGGTCGTGCGGGACGCCGTCGTCACTGACACCGACGCATTGCTGGGCGAGGTCGGGTACACCGCGGCCGAGATCGCGGCACTACGAGAAGAAGGAGCCGCGGCGTGAGTGATCTGCCGCCGAACATCGAGCAGCTCATCGACCAGGTGCAGTACGAGGAAGCGGGCGAGTTCCCCGTCGAGCAGGGCTATATCTACACGTCGTGCGCGTCGACCGAGAACGGCAACCCACTGTTCTGGGACGAGACCGTCGCGCGGGAGATCACCGGCGGCCCGATCGCGCCGCCGACCATGATCTCGGTCTGGTTCCGACCGCATCAGTGGTCGCCGGGGCGCACCGAGCCCGCGGTCCCGCTGCAGGTGCATTTCGACCTCAAGGAGATCTTCGAGCTCCCGGAAGCGGTGATGACCGACAACACGATCGTCTTCCACGAACCGGTGCGACCGGGCGACCGCTTGCGGACACGCCAGATCCTGCGCTCGGTCAGCGGGCCCAAGACCACGAAGCTCGGGACCGGACGGTTCTGGGTGATCGAGGTCGAGTACCTGAACCAGAAAGACGAGCTCGTCGGCGTCGAGTCGTACACGGGCTTCGGATACCGGCGAGGTGTGCGATGAGCCCGACCGCAACGACCCGGATCGCGTTCGGCGACGTGCACGTGGGCGACGCGCTCCCCAAACTCGCGTATCCCGTCACCGCGACGACGATCGTGCTCGGCGCGCTCGCGGCGCGTGACTGGCGCCCGATGCACCACGACTACGACTTCGCGGTGAACCGCAATGGCACCCAGGACATCTTCATGAACACGCCGAATCAGGCCGCGTGGTTCGAGCGGTTCCTGACCGACTGGTCGGGGCCGACCGGGCGGCTCGGGCGCATGAAGTTCCGGATGAAGGGTTCGGTGTTCCCCGGCGACACGATGGTGCTCTCCGGAACCGTCGAGACGGTCGAGACCGACGACGCGCAGTGCGGTTGGGTGACCGTGCTCGTGCGCCTCACCGTCGACGGTGACCTGAAGACCGACTGCACGGCGCGCATCGCGCTGCCGACCACTGATGATGACAACCCCTGGACTCGCCGCGGCGACCAGTGGAAACCGTAGGGACCAGGAGACAAGCGATGGATCTCGATCTCAACGAAGAGCAGGAGATGCTGCGGGGGATGGTGCGTGGCGTGTACTCCTCGTACGCGAACCTCGATGTCGTCAGGGAGCTCGAAGACGACTCCATCGGGTATCCGGCCGACCTCTGGAAGCAGATGGCCGCGCTCGACCTCATCGGGCTGATGATCCCGGGCGAGTACGGCGGTTCCGAGATGAGCACCCTCGAAGGCGCGGTGGTCTACACCGAGCTCGGGCGGGCGCTCGCGCCCTCGCCGCACTTCGTCAGTGCGGTGATGGCGGCCGGCGTGTTGCTCGCGGCCGGTTCCGACGAGCAAAAGCAGCGCTGGTTGCCGGGCATCGTGTCGGGCGACGCGATCGTCACGACCGCGTGGCTGGAACCCGGGAACGCGTTCGGCGCCCGCGGTGTGCAGATGCGCGCCACCGCCGACGGTGACGACTTCGTGCTCGAGGGCAGCAAGTGGCACGTGCCCTTCGCGAAGGCCGCGAACGCGATGGTCGTGCTGGCGCGCACCGGCGATTCCGACACCGACGTCGATCTGTTCCTCGTCGACACGACGGCCGCGGGTGTCACACTGACCCAGCAGCTCACCCTCGGCTCCGATGCTCAGTACGAAGTCGCGCTGGCGGGCGTGCGCGTCCCGGCGTCGGCTCGGATCGGAGGCGCGCAGTCGGGCTGGGCGACCTGGAACGAGACGATGCTCGACGGCGTCATCCTGCTCGCGGCCCAGGCCATCGGCGGCGCCCGGTACGCGCTCGACATCACGGTGCAGTACGCCAAGGACCGAGAGCAGTTCGACAAGCCGCTCGGCGCGTTCCAGGCGATCTCGCACTACCTCGCCGACGCGGCTACCGCCGTCGACGGGGCGGAGACGTTGGTCTACGAGGCCGCGTGGGCGCGCGCGAACGGGCGGTCGGTCGAGCGCCTTGCACCGATGGCGAAGCTTTTCGCGTGCAAGACGTTCCGCGACGTGACCGCGATGGCGCAACAGGTGTTCGGTGGCGTCGGCTTCACCGTCGAGTACGACATCCAGCTGTACTTCCGCCGCGCGAAGCAGCAACAGATCTCATGGTGGGACGACCGCGTCCTCGAAGAGCGCATTGCCGCCAGCGTCCTCGACGGTTGAGGCGTCAGTTCGTGACCGTTCGCCGAGCACGAGACGCCGACGCCGGCGCGATCACCGAGACGATCGCCACTGCGTTCTTCTCCGACCCGCTGTGGAGTTGGGCGTTCGACGACGAATCGCGCCGGGCCGAGCAGTTCCGTGTCTGGTGGCGCGTCTTTGTCGACTCCACCTTTCGCAACGAGTGGACATGGGTCACCGAGCACTGCGAGTCGGTCGCGTTGTGGACGCCGCCGGGCGGAGACGAGCTGACCAAGGAAGACGAGGACGAGCTCGTGCGGCTGGTCGGCGAGTTCATCGGTGGCGAGCACGGCCTCGAAGTGCTGCAGGTATTGGCACGTATGGAAGCCGCGCACCCGCACGACGAGCCGCACTACTACCTGAGCATCGTCGCGACGCACGACGACCACCGCGGCCACGGCATCGGCGAGGCGCTCCTCGCGGAGAACTTGAAGCTCGTCGACGAGCGCCACGAGGCCGCGTACCTCGAATCGAGCAACCCCAAGAATCTGTCGCGCTACGGCCGGCTCGGCTTCGAGCCCATCGGCGAGGTCTTCGTCGCCGACGGGGTTCCGAATGTCGTGTCGATGTGGCGACCGGCCCGGTAGCAGTCACGCCTGGCTGCGAGGTCAGCCCTTGGACTGCACCCAGCGCCCACCGTTCCAGGTCGCGGTCCATTCGGTGAACGCAGTGCCGTTCCAGTAATGCAGGGTCGCGGCGTCGGTGCGGTACCAACCGGGAGCGCTCTTGCCCGCCACCGGCGTCGTCACCGGCGACCCGTCCGCCGTCGAGGTGGGGGCGGTGGTCGTGAGCGCGGCCGCGGCGGTGGTCGCGATCGCAGAGGCGCCGGCCGCGGGAGTGGTACGCCGATCGGCCGACTGCGCGATCGCGCCGAGGTCGACAGGTACGCCCGTGATGGTGTCGTCGACCGGACCCCGCCCGTCGGGGTCGAGACCTTCGAGCCGGCGGAGGATCGCGATGCGCTCGGCGAGGGGCGGGTGCGAGTCGAACATCTTGTTGAGCTTGGCGTGCTTGTCGTCGCCCTCGTTGCGGAGCGGGGTGACGAGCCACATGTGCGCGGTCGCGCGGGAGACGTGGTGCACGACGGTGTGATCGGACTCGAGCTTCTCGAGCGCCTTGCGGATGCCGTCGGGGGAGACGAGCTCGGCCGCACTCACGTCGGCAAGCTCCTCGCGGTGCCGGGAGATCGCCATTGAGAGGATGCGGGCGCCGAACGCAAGCGCACCCGCGAGCGCGGCAACTGCGATCAGCGCCACCGCACTGCCGCCGTTGTCGTCGTCGCCCCAGTCGGCGAACCAACTCATCCGGGCCGCGAGCTCGGCGACCGCGACCAGGATGCCGACGGTCGTCACCGCGAGCGTGGAGACCTGCACGTCACGGTTGCGGACGTGTGACATCTCGTGCGCGAGCACACCTTCGAGCTCGCGTCGCGACATCAGGTTGAGGAGTCCGGTCGTGACCGCGACCCCCGAGTTCGACGGGGACCGCCCGAACGCGAAGGCGTTCGGCGCCGGGTCCTCGACGATGTAGACGCGGGGCTTGGGCATCCCGGTGCGGATGGCGAGACCCTCGATCACGTTGTGCAGGACCTTGGCCTGATCGGGGGTCACCTCGACCGCGTGGGTGAGGGCGATCGTGGCGCGGACCGCCACCGCCCACCCGATCAGGTCGACCGCGATCCCGATCGCGGCCCCGATGAGGATCCCGGCGGGCACGTTGCGGGACACGAGGATTCCAATGACGGCACCCAGGATCCCGATCAGCAGGAACTCCGTGGCGAGCATGATCATCGACGTGCGCCGGTTCTTGGCGATCAGCTCGACATGGGTGACCGGGTCGCCGTTGCTCACAAGACCCCCATCGTCGCGCACCGCCGGTCCGCCACCCGTCCAGGCCGAAAACGTTCCGCGCCCCAACCCGACCATCCGATGGCGCCGGCTGCGGTCTTCGGAGGGTTTTGGAACCCGATCGCGCCCCGGAGCGTGTACTTCCGT
>JBEPUZ010000180.1:0-9831 GCA_041691275.1 Actinomycetota bacterium
CAGGAGGGCGACGTCGGATCGCTCGGCGCACTCGCGGTCGACGGCGGTTTCGACCAGCCGAACGACACTGTCGCGTCGGCCGACCCCGCGCTGACGACGGGGCAACGGCTCGCTTCCCTGCTGGCCACCCGCGGCGTGACGATCTCGGGCGGCGTCCGGCGCGCTTCCACAGGAGCGGACGGCCGCGAGATCGCCCACGTCGACTCGCCCCCGCTGTCGACGATCGTCGGCGAGATGCTCACGAGCAGTGACAACTTCACGGCCGAGACACTGGTCCGTGACCTCGCCATCGCCCCGAGCGGCGGACCGGCGGCGACGACCGCGGCCGGGGTGACGATCGTGGCGACCCGTCTCGCCGCGCTCGGCGTGCCGACGGCGGGACTCGTCATGCACGACGGCTCCGGTCTCGCCCACGACGACCGCGTGACCTGCGCCACGATGCTCCACGTCATCGAGCTCTCGTCCGAATCGCGCTTCGCGGCGGTCAACAAGGGACTGCCGATCGCGGCCCGAACGGGCACCCTCGTCGGCCGCTTCGTGGGCGGACCGTTGGCGGGCAAGCTACGGGCCAAGACGGGATCGATCACCGGCGTCGTCGGTCTCGTGGGCGTCATCGACGGTGTCGACGACCTTCACTTCGCCTTCATCGCGAACGGCGCCTTCTCGGAAGCTGCCGGCGCCAACCTGCAAACCGAGGTCGGGAACGCGGTTGGATCGACGCCGGATCTGCGGGCACCGGCCGGCCTCGTGCCGGCACCGTGAGCGGCAGGGCGAGGCAAGTGCCGGTTCGATAGAGAGAGCCGGCACGGGGGTATGTGACAAACTCCACCGCTCGATCCTCGAAAGGTTCCGCGTGGCCGACAATCCCCAAGAGACGATCCGCGAGCTCAAAGAGCTCGTCATCGCCTACGCGAAGCAGGAGACCGTCGACCCGCTCAAGGGCCTCTTCCGCTACGTCGCGTGGGGAGTCGGGGGTGCGCTCCTCCTGGGCGTCGGGATCATGTTCCTCGCGGTGGGTGCGCTCCGCGCGCTGCAGGGAGATCGGGACGGACCGCACTTCAGCGGGAACATGTCGTGGGCGCCGTACGGCATCGTCGTGGTTGGCGCACTCGTCATCGCGGCGCTCGCCTGGACGCTCGGTACCCGGAAGAGGAAGAAGCAGGCATGAGCCGGAAGTCGAAGAAGAAGGCGTCCGAGCCGGCCAAGCCGCCGATCACGCGAGCCGACATCGAGGCCAAGTTCGGGGAGCTCAAGGGCGACGTCGACCAGCGCACCGAAGCGGTGAAGGTCCCCGCGATCGCGGTCGCGGTCGGCGCGGCCGTGCTCACCGTCGTCGTCGTGTTCTGGCTCGGGAAGCGTAAGGGCAAAAAGCGCCAGATGGTGCTCGAGATCCGGCGGATCTGACGATGTACCTCTCGCTGCTGCGCCGCCTCACCTCGAACGGATTGCGCAAGGGAGTGTCGGGGTCGACCCCGTGGCTCGTCGTCGGCATCGTCGCCGGCGGGCTCCGGCTCATCCACCGCATCGCCCAGGACGACGAGGAAGTGCTGTATCGCACCGCGGTCAGGGTCGGCGACGTCTTCGAAGTGGTTGCCCGTCCGAAGCGGTAGTCCCGGAGCCGCCGGTACGCTGGCTGTCCGATGATGGTCCCCTCGTGAAGGTCGTGTTGCGTAACCCCAAGCGCGAAATCGAAGTCGCCGCGCCCCGAAACGTCGGCCGGCTGCTGCGCGACCTCGAGATCGTCCCCGAGTCGGTGATCGTCATCCGCAACGACACGCTCGCCACTCACGACGAGCTTTTGCGCGAAGAAGACACCGTCGAGATCAGGCCGGTCATGTCGGGCGGCGCCCGATGAAATGCGGTCGTTGCCGGGAGCCGGCGGTCATCGAGGTCCGGCGCCACAACGCGGGGTACTGCCGAGCGTGCTTCCTGCGCCACTGTGGCGAGCAGGTCCGGCGGGCGATCGACCAGTTCGACATGATCCAGCCCGGGGACCGCGTGCTCGTCGCGGTGTCGGGCGGTAAGGACTCACTCGGCCTCTGGCAGCTGCTGCGCGACCTCGGCTACGACGCCGACGGCCTGTACGTCGGGCTCGGCATCGGCGAGTACTCGAACGACTCGGCGGGATACGCGCGCCGGTTCGCGATCGGGCGCGGCTGGAAGCTGACCGAAGTCGACCTTGCGACCGAGTACGGCTTCGACGTCGGGGAAGGATCGCGGGCCTCCAAGCGGGCGCCGTGCTCCGCGTGTGGACTCTCGAAGCGCCACGTCTTCAACGAAGTCACGATCAGCAACGGCTACGACGTGCTCGCGACCGGGCACAACCTCGACGACGAGGCCGCCGTGCTGTTCGGCAACGTGCTGCGTTGGGAGACCGAGTATCTCGGGCGCCAGCACCCGGTCCTGCCCGAAGCGCCGGGTTTCGCGCGCAAGGTGAAGCCGTTGTTCCGCCTCAGCGAACGCGAGCTCGCGGCGTACTGCGTGCTGAACGACATCGACTACATCGTCGAGGAGTGCCCGATGGCCGCGGGAAACCGGCACCTCGGGTACAAGAACGCGCTCAACGACATCGAGGAGCGCTCACCCGGGAGTAAAGCCGCGTTCATGTTCGGCTTTCTCGAGCGTGCGCACGACCATTTCACGAGTGAGGTCGACGACGCCCGCGACGAGCTGCGTCCGTGCCGCGTCTGCGCGGCGCCGACGCCGGGCGACGTGTGCGCGTTCTGCCGCATGCGCGCCCGTGCGGTCGGCCAACCGATCGCGGTACGGAGCGCGTCATGACCGGGAGACAGTACGCATGAGGGTCTTCGCCGCGGACGAACGGGTGCTCCTCGTCGACAACCGGCGCCGGCGCCACCTCGTGACCCTCGTCGACGGCGGACAGTTCCATACCCACGCGGGGATCATCGCCCACGACGACATCATCGGCCATCCCGACGGCAGCACGGTGCGCACGACCCGCGGCGCCCGGCTGACCGCGCTGCGACCGACGCTGTCCGAGTACATCCTCGAGATGCCGCGCGGCGCCCAGGTCATCTATCCGAAGGACATCGGCCCGATCCTGATGCTCGCCGACATCTTCCCGGGCGCGCGCATCCTGGAGTCGGGGATCGGATCCGGCGCACTCACCAGCGCGCTGCTACGCGCGATCGGACCGACCGGGACCGTCATCGGCTACGAGATCCGCGACGACTTCGCGAAGCGTGCGACCGAGAACGTGCACGGGTACCTCGGCACCGACGTCCCGCTCGAGGTTCACGTCCGCGACGTGTACGAAGGCATCGATGCACGCGACATCGACCGCGTGGTCCTCGATCTCCCGGAACCGTGGCGCGTCGTGAAGCACGCCGCCGAGGCGCTCGTCCCGGGCGGGATCCTGCTCTCGTATTTGCCGACGATTCTGCAGGTCGGTCGACTCCGGGAGGAGCTCGTCTCGTCGCCGTTCGCGATGTGCGAGTCGCTCGAGGTCATGCACCGGGGCTGGCACGTCGAAGGCCAGTCGATCCGACCCGATCACCGGATGGTCGCCCACACGGGCTTCCTCACCGTCGCCCGGCGCCTCGCCGACGACGCCCAGGCGGCACCCACCCCACCGACGCCGTCCGAGGAACCGTCCGACGCCGAACCGGAAGCTGCGTCGCCCCCGACCACCGGAGGCGGATGAACGCACTCGACCTCGCGATCGTCGCGGTGGCGATCGGCGCCGGCTTCGGTGGTTGGCGGTTGGGGTTGGTCGCTCGCGTGTTCGCGTGGGCGGGCGTGTTCACGGGGTTGGCAATCGGCGTCAATTTCGTGCCGAAGGTGGTGACAGGTCTCGGCGGAACGAGCACGAACGACCGGGTCGGCGTCGCGCTCTTGTTCCTGATCCTCGTGGCATCGATCGGCCAGGCGTTCGGACTGCTCATCGGCCTCTTGGTGCACCGGGTGTTCCCGATCTCGAACCCGCTCCCGCTCTGGGACAAGATCGCGGGCGCATCAGCGGGGACGATCGGCCTACTGGTACTGACCTGGCTCGTGATCCCGTCGCTCGCGACCGCGCAGGGCTGGCCCGCGCGCATGGCGCGGGACTCGTGGATGGTCGCCGCGATCCAGCGCCTGGCGCCGCAGCAACCGGCGCGTTTCGCGGCCTGGGGACTCGCCATCTCGGAGGCGCCGTACCCGTCCGCGCTCGACCCGCTCGCCAATCCACCCGATCCGGGTCCGGTGCCGACCGCGCTCCTGGCCCCGGCCGTCGACGCGAAGGTGCGGGCATCGATCGTGAAGGTGTCGGGCCAGGCGTGTCACGAGATCCAGGACGGCAGCGGTTGGGTCGCCGCGCGCGGGATCATCGTGACGAATGCGCACGTGGTCGCGGGAGAGCGCGCCACCACCGTGATCGACGCGTCCGGGGTCACGCAGCGGGCCGTCGTCGTCGCGTTCGATCCGGTACGCGATCTTGCGGTGCTCTCGGTGCCGAGACTGACCGCGCCCGCGCTCGACCTGGCGTCCGGAGCGAAGGGCGACCTCGACGTCGTGTACGGCCACCCGCGCGGCGGGCCGTTGATGCCGGCCCCGGCGCGGATCGGCGCCGAGATCGTCGCGGTCGGAACGAACATCTACCGAACCTCCACGAGCCGGCGCCACGTATTCGTGCTCGCGGCCGCGCTGGCGCCGGGCGACTCGGGAGGAGCGGTGGTCAACCCGGCCGGCGCGGTGGTCGGGGTGGCATTTGCGATAGACCCTGGTCGGGGCGGAACCGCCTACGCGCTCACGGACGCAGAAGTACGACCGGTGCTGGATGCGGTCGACACGAAGAACATCGCCGACACCGGCGCATGTCTCGTGGAGTGACTACTCAGCTTCGATGAAGATGCATTCGCCGGGGCACTCTTCGGCCGACTCGACGACCGCGTCGAGCATCCCGTCGGGGATGTTGGCGAGACCTTCGGCGCCGCCCGGGTCGGAGAAGACCTTGTCGCCCTCTTTGACGTAGGCCAGACCGTCGTCGAGCAGGGTGAACACGGCGGGCGCGATCTCCTCGCAGAGCCCGTCACCGGTGCAGAGATCCTGGTCGATCCAGACCTTCATCGGAGGTCCTCACTTTTTTGCTCGAAGCGTCGAATGAACGTCAAACGGTTGAAATCAATTTATCACACCGCGGAGTGAGAAATCCACACTCCGGCCCTTTCGGGTCGACCTCTTTTCGGGGCCGAGAACTCCCGCAGAGAACGTATCGGATGCGCGCAGTCGGGCCTGAACAGGGGACTAGGGTCGCCAACGACCGAGGAGGTGTCGCTCCATGGCTTCCGAGCACGAGCGGCGGCTGACCGAGTACGAGGCTCAGGTCGACCAGCTTCAGGAGAACATCAAAGGGCTCGAGGAAGAGGTCGTCGTTCTGCGACGCCGTCTACAGGACGCGCCCAAGCGGGTACGGACGCTCGAGGAGAGGCTGCTCGAGACCAAGGGCCAGCTCGCCCAGGCCGTGTCCCAGAACGAAAAGCTGTCCGCCACCTTGCGGGAGGCGCGCGAGCACATCGCGGCGCTGCGCGAGGAGGTCGAGAAGCTCACGATGCCTCCGTCGGCGTACGGCACCTACCTCGCCACGAACGACGACGGCACCGTCGACATCTTCACCGCGGGCCGCAAGATGCGCGTCGCGGTGCACCCCGAGCTCGAGACCAAGGACCTGCGGCGGGGTCAAGAGGTCGTGCTGAACGAGTCGTTGAACGTCGTTTTGGCCCGGAACTCCGATCTCGCGGGCGAGATCGTCACGTTCAAGGAGCTGCTTCCCGACCGGACGCGCGCCATGATCGTGGGACGCGCCGACGAAGAGCGTGTGTGCGAGCTCGCCGACGAGCTGCTCCACGAGAAGCTCCGCGCCGGTGACCACCTGCTGATGGAGGGTCGCTCCGGGCTCCTGCTCGAGAAACTCCCGCGGCCCGAGGTGGAAGAGCTCGTGCTCGAAGAGGTCCCCGACGTGTCATACGACGACGTCGGCGGTCTCGACGACCAGATCGAGATGATCAAGGACGCGGTCGAGCTTCCGTATCTCTACGGCGATTTGTTCAAGGAACACGACCTGCAGCCGCCGAAGGGCATCTTGTTGTACGGCCCTCCCGGTTGCGGCAAGACGCTCATCGCGAAGGCGGTCGCCAACTCGCTCGCCAAGCGCGTCGCGGAGAAGACCGGCAACACGTCCGCGCGTTCGTACTTCTTGAACATCAAGGGCCCCGAGCTCTTGAACAAATACGTCGGCGAGACCGAGCGCCAGATCCGCCTCATCTTCCAGCGGGCGCGCGAGAAGAGCGAAGAGGGTTACCCCGTCATCGTGTTCTTCGACGAGATGGACTCGCTGTTTCGCACCCGCGGCACCGGCATCTCGAGCGACATCGAATCGACGATCGTCCCGCAGCTACTCGCCGAGATCGACGGCGTCGAGGCATTGAAGAACGTGATCGTCATCGGTGCGTCGAACCGCGAGGACCTCATCGACCCCGCGATCCTGCGTCCGGGTCGGCTCGACGTGAAGATCAAGATCGAGCGTCCCGACGTCGACAGCGCGAAGCAGATCTTCGCGCAGTACCTCGTCACCAGCCTGCCGCTCGACGAAGCCGAGTTGAAGCGGGCCGGAGGCGATCCCGAGCGCGCGGTGCGTTCGATGATCGACCAGGCCGTCGACGCGATGTATTCGGTCGGCGACGAGAACAAGTTCCTCGAGGTGACGTACCAGAACGGCGACAAGGAAACGCTGTTCTTCAAGGACTTCTCGTCGGGCGCGATGATCGAGAACATCGTGCGGCGCGCCAAGAAGCTCTCGATCAAGCGGACCATCGCCGGCGGCGACCGCGGGATCGGCGCCGACGACCTGCTCGACTCGATCCGCCAGGAGTTCCGGGAGCACGAGGACCTGCCGAACACGACGAACCCCGACGACTGGGCGAAGATCTCCGGCCGCAAGGGCGAGCGGATCGTGTACATCCGCACGATCCTGAGCGAGGGCGACAGCGAGCAGGGTGGTCGTCAGATCGAGCGCGTCACCACGGGTCAGTACCTCTGATCGCACGACGCGCCGGCCGGATGTCGGCCGGAGTGGCCCGGCCGCGCCGGTAGGATGACCCCGTGACCGTGCCGAAGATCGTCGGTATCGAGACGGAGTACGGCGTGTCACTGCGGGGCGCGCCCGAGCCGAACCCTGTCGTCGCGTCGAGCCTGTTGATCAACGGTTACGTCGAACAGCGCCGGATCGGCTGGGACTTCGAGGACGAGACGCCCGGCCGCGACGCGCGAGGCTTCGCGCGCGACGGCGCGCAGCCGCCCGAGATCGAGACGCACCTCGTGAACGCGGTGCTCACCAACGGCGCCCGGTACTACGTCGACCACGCGCACCCGGAGTACTCGACGCCGGAGTGCGCCGACCCGCTCGAAGCGACCTTGTTCGACAAGGCGGGGGAGCGGATCCTTGCCCGGTCGATGGAAGCGGCGCGCCGGTTGCTGCCGGCGGGCCAGGAGATCGTCGTCTACAAGAACAACAGCGACGGCAAGGGCAATTCGTACGGCTGTCACGAGAACTACCTCGTCGACCGCAACGTGCCGTTCGCATCGCTGGTGCGCAACCTGATCCCTTGGTTCGTCACCCGGCAGGTGTTCACGGGAGCGGGCAAGGTCGGTTCCGAGAATGGCGCCGACGCGTGCGACTACCAGATCACCCAGCGCGCCGACTTCTTCGAAGAGGAGGTCGGGCTCGAAACCACGCTGAAGCGCCCGATCGTGAACACGCGCGACGAACCGCACGCCGATCCGCAGAAGTACCGCCGTCTGCACGTGATCGTCGGCGACGCGAACCTCTGCGAAGTCGCGACGTTCCTGAAGGTCGGCACCACCGCAATCGTGCTCGCGATGATCGAGGACGGGTTCATCGACAAGGACCTGTCGATCTCGTCGCCGGTCGCCGCGATCAAGACGGTGTCGCACGACATCACGCTGCAGGCGACGGTCGATTCCGCGTCGCTCGGTCGCTGCACGGCGATCGAGTTGCAGTGGGAGTTCCTCCGACTCGCGCGCAAATACGCCGACGAGGTCGGGCTCGAATGCTGCGGCCCGGAGACGATCGGCACGATGGTGCTCGACCGCTGGGAATCCGTGCTGAGTGCACTCGAGTCGGATCCGTCGTCGCTCGACGGTCAGCTCGACTGGGTGACGAAGCTCGAGCTGCTGCGGGCATACGCGGAGCGCGACGATCTGCGGTGGAACAACCCGAAGCTCGAGCTGCTGTCGGTGCAGTACCACGACGTGCGCCCGGGCCGCTCGCTGTACGAGAAACTGGTCCGCGGTGGCCGGATCGAGCGGCTCCTCGACGAGGACGCCGTCATCACAGCGATGGCGGATCCGCCCGACTCGACCCGGGCCTATTTCCGGGGCACGTGCCTCGCGCGCTGGGCCGACTCCGTGGTCGCCGCGAACTGGGACAGTCTGGTGCTCGACGTCGGGATCGATCCGCTCCGGAGGATCCCGATGATGGAGCCCACGCGTGGTAGCAAGGAGCACGTCGCCGAGCTCTTCGGTCAGGTATCGACACCTCGTCAACTCGTCGAGCGACTGACTGCGAGCTGAAGGTGTCGCAGGAGGAATCGCATCGTGCCTGAACGAGAACGCAAGCAGAAGCCCGCTCCCAAAGAGCGCGAGGAAGTCGTCGACGAGGAAGTCACCGCGAAGTCCGAACGCGGCGAGAAATTGAAGGACGACATCGACGATCTGCTGGACGAAATCGACTCGGTGCTCGAAGACAACGCCGAGGAATTCGTTAGGTCGTATGTCCAGAAGGGCGGCCAATAGTTACGTCCTGCATGTAACTGTCACATGAGCGACGTATCGTCGCTTCGTGAAGCGATGCAAGGGCTGCAGTGAGGTCAAAGCGGTCGACTCCTTCTACGCGAACCCCACAGGTCGGCAGGGCGTACGCCCCGAGTGCAAGGACTGCACCAAGCAACGCCGTCGCGAGTGGTACGCGCGCAATAGCGCGAGCGAGGTCGAGCGAGTTCGGCAATGGGCACTTGCGAATCCCGACAAGGTCGCGGCCCGCATCGCCGCCGCGACCGGGTCTGCACAGAAGAAGGTCGCAGACCGCAAGAGCCATCTCAGGCGCAAGTACGGGATGACGCTCGAGGACTACGACCGGATGTTTGAGGCGCAGGGCAGGGTCTGCGCGATCTGCGACGAGGCGCGTCCGAAAGAGCGGACGCTGCACGTAGACCACGACCACGAGACGGGTGTTGTCCGAGGACTGCTCTGCTTCCGTTGCAACAACGCCCTCGGCGACTTTCGCGAGGACCACGAGCTGTTCGAGCGAGCCGCGGACTATCTCGATCGTGACGACGAGTTGGCGGGGCTCGTGAGCGATCGGGTCGGTGCGCTGAGGGGCTGAATCCCGGCGGTAGGCTCCCCCGCCGATGTCCGAATCCAGCTCGTTACCGCTGTTCTCCACGTCCGTCGACCCCGGTCCGTCGTTCGCCGACGTGCTCCGCAAGCTTGCACCCCACCAACTGCCGGGCGCCGGAGTGAGCGGTCCGTCGACGCTCGACATTCCCCACGGCACGACCGTCGTCGCCATCCGTTACGCCGACGGCGTGATCATGGCCGGCGACCGGCGCGCCACCGCGGGCTACATGATCGCCAGTCGCCGCATCGAGAAGGTGTTCCCGGCCGACGACTACTCCGGTGTTTCGATCGCCGGCGCGGCCGGGCCCGCGATCGAGATGGTCAAGCTCTTCCAGGTCCAGCTCGAGCACTACGAGAAGGTCCAGGGCGAGACGCTCAGCCTCGAAGGCAAGGCCAACCAGCTCGGCCAGCTCGTAC
>JBEPUZ010000181.1:0-9784 GCA_041691275.1 Actinomycetota bacterium
CGAACTTCGGGATAACGAACTTCGGGATCGCGGGTGTGCGCGTCGGTCACGAGACCCGCGCGGGCACCGGTGTCACTGTGCTGCTGTTCCCATCGGGGTCGGTCGGGTCGTGTGAGGTGCGGGGCGGCGCGCCCGCGACGCGCGAGACCGATCTGCTCGACCCGTCCCGCACCGTGGCCCGAATCGACGCGATCGTGCTCGCGGGAGGGTCGGCGTTCGGGCTCTCGGCCGCCGACGGTGTGCTGCGCTATCTCGCCGAACGTGGTCAGGGCTTCCCGACCGCGGGCGGCCCGGTACCGATCGTGCCCGCCGCGTGCATCTTCGACCTCGTCGAGGCGGCCGGACCGACGCCCGGCGCCGACGACGGGTACCGCGCCGCGACCGCCGCCGGTCGCCGTGATGGTGTCACGGACGAGATCGCGACGGGCCGGGTCGGCGCGGGCACGGGCGCGACCGTGGGCAAATGGCGTGGTCGAGAGGGTGCAGTCTCCGGCGGGATCGGAGTCGCGGCGACGGCTCTCGACGGGATCCGGGTCGGCGCGCTCGCGGTGGTCAACGCGTTGGGCGACGTGATCGAGCGCGACGGCTCGGTGCGCGCGGGTTCGAGGGCCGCTCCCGGGGTCGCCGGGTTTCCGACGCCGCAGCCGTTCGAGGAGGAACGCAGTAACACGACGCTCGTGGTGGTGGTCACCGACGCGACGCTCGACAAGGGCGCGTGCTTCTTGACGGCCCAGAGCGCGCACGACGGATTCGCGCAGGCGTTGCGCCCGGCGCACACCCGCTACGACGGCGACATCGCGTTCGCGGTGGCAACGGGTACCGCCCGGCCGCCCGCGCAAGCTTCGGAGACGCCGGCGAGCTTGGATCGGATCCGACTGGCCGCCTCCGACATGGTGGCCGCGGCCATTCGCACGTCGGTGCCCGGCCGGTAGCATGCGCGTCTCGACTCAGGGAGTGCCGTGACCTCCGACCCGCTCTCCTCCCCACCGCATCCCGCCGATTCTGCGGGCACCGCGTTGGCGGAAGTCGCCGCCGTGGCGTCGACCTGCACGCTGTGCAAGCTCGCGGTGGGGCGCACGCAGGTGGTGTTCGGCGTCGGCTCCGAATCGGCCGATCTCATGTTCGTCGGCGAGGGACCGGGACAGCAGGAAGACCTGCGCGGAGAACCCTTCGTCGGGCGGGCGGGCCAACTGCTGACGCGGCTGATCGAGGGAATCGATCTGACTCGCGCCGATGTCTACATCGCGAACGTCGTCAAGTGTCGGCCGCCCGGGAATCGCGACCCGCAGCCCGACGAGATCGAAGCGTGCGCGCCGTGGCTCGATCGACAGCTCGACCTCATCCGGCCGCGCGTCATCGTCACCCTCGGCAACTTCGCCACCAAGCTCCTCCTGCAGACGAAGGAAGGGATCACGAAGCTGCGGGGACAGGAGTTCGCCTTGACGCGGGCCGGTCACACCGCGGTGCTGATCCCCACGCTTCATCCGTCGGCCGTACTTCGTTCCGGCGGACGCGCGCTGGCGGAGTCGCGGGCCGACTTCGTGCACGTGAAGCGCGCGCTCGGCGTGCCGGACGCGTGACGATGACGACGCTGACGACCGCGGGCGCGCGCCAGACCGAAGCCGTTGGCGAGGCGATCGGACCGCTGCTACAGGTCGGTGACCTCGTCGTGCTGACCGGCGATCTCGGTACCGGGAAGACGACGTTCACGAAGGGACTCGCGCGCGGTCTCGGGGTGACCCAAAGGGTGACGAGCCCGACCTTCACCATCGTGCAGGAGTACGACGGGCGCGTCCCGGTCGCGCACGTCGACGTGTACCGCCTCGCTCGCATCCAGGAGCTGCACGACTTCGGCTTCGACGAGCTGATGGAGTCGCGGGTGACCGTCGTCGAGTGGGGCGAGGCGATCGCGCAGGTGCTCCCGTTCGATCGAATCGACGTGCGCATCGCGATGGTCGACGATCCGGACCCCCGCGCCTCGACCAACGCCCCGACCAACGCCGGCAGCACCGAGGTAGTCGGGGACGATCGCCGGGTGGTCGAGGTCGTGGCGAGCGGGCCGGCGTGGGTCGCGCGACGTCCGGCCCTCCAAGCTGCCCTGGAAGCAGTGCTCGAAGCCGGGATCGGGGCCGGGTGATGTTGCTGCTCGGGATCGACACCGCCACCCGCCGCGTCGGTGTGGTGCTCGCCAATGAACACGGGATGCTCGGTCGGGTGGAGCTGGGCGATAGTGCCGACACCTCCCCGCCCCGGCACGCGGAGACGCTCGCGCCGGCGATCTCGTGGCTCTGCGAGCGCACCGGTGTCGAGCTCGGTCAGGTCTCCGCGATCGCGGTCGGGATCGGGCCGGGCATGTTCACGGGCCTCCGGGTGGGCGTCACCACGGCGAAGGTGCTCGCGCAGTCGTTGCGGATCCCGGTGATCCCGATCCCGAGCCTCGATCTGCTCGCCTATCCGCTCCGCTACTCGCGCCGGCTCGTCGTAGCGACGATCGACGCGCGCCGCCACCAGCTCTATTGGGCGATCTACCAACCCGTCCCGGGCGGTGTGCAACGGCTGTCGGAGTACGAGCTCGGCACCCCCGACGATCTCGTCGGCGAGCTCGAAGCGCGCGGTGACGACGCGCTGGTGTGCGGCGACGGATCCGTGCGGTTCGCCGACGACTTCGCGTCGCTCGGGAGTCGCGTCGAGCTCGCGGGCTCCGCGCACGTGTCGCCGAGCCTCAGCGCGCTGGCCGAGCTCGCGCGGGCTCGCTTCGAACGGGAGGAATTCTGCGTCGCGGCCGAGGTGCTGCCTCTGTATCTCCGCCAGAGCGACGCCGAGCTGGCCTGGGATCGCAAGGGCGCGTGATGGCGGCGGAACCGGAGATCGTCGCCGTCGACGTGCACGTCGTTCCGATGCGCCGTCGCCACCTGCGCGGTGTCGTGCGCATCGAGTCCCAGGTGTATCCGCGCCCGTGGTCGCAGTCGTTGTTCGTCAGCGAGATCGCGTTGCGGGGATCGCGCGCGTATGTCGTCGCCAAGGTCGGGCGGGAGGTTGTCGGCTACGCGGGACTGATGATGTCGCTCACTGACGGGCACGTCACGACGATCGCGGTCGACCCGGCCTGGCACCGGCGTGGCATCGGTACGCGCCTGTTGCTGACGCTCGCGTACGAAGCGATCCAGCGCGACGCGCTCGCGATGACGCTCGAGGTGCGGCTCGCGAACCGAGGCGCCCAAGAGATGTACAAGCGCTTCGGCTTCACTGCGGTCGGTGTGCGCAAGGGCTACTACGGCGACACCGGCGAAGACGCCTTGATCATGTGGGCCTACGAGGTGAGCGATCCGCCGTACCGACGGCTGTTGCAGGGCATCGAGCGCAAAATCCGCGGCACGACGGTGATCGATCGTCTCAACGGATGGTCGTGAGCCGCGTGCGGGTGCTGGCGATCGAGACATCGTGTGACGAGACCGCGGCGGCGGTGGTCGACGACGGCCGGAACGTCAGGTCGTCGGTGGTCGCGAGTCAGGCCGATCTCCACGCGCGCTACGGCGGCGTCGTGCCCGAGATCGCGAGCCGCGCGCACGTCGAGCTCATCTGCGACGTGGTCGAGCAGTCGTTGGTCGAGGCCGGCACCGGGCTCGACGACATCGACGCCGTCGCCGCGGTGAGGGGGCCCGGTCTCGCAGGAGCGTTGCTGGTGGGCGTGAGCGCGGCCAAGGCGATCAGCATCGCGACCGGTCGTCCCTACGTCGGTGTGCACCACCACGAAGCCCACCTCTACGCGGCGATGATCGAAGACCCGGACCTCGAGCCGCCGCTCGTCACGCTCATCGTGTCGGGCGGCCACACGCTCCTCATTGCAATGGACGGCCACGGGAGCTACCGCGTGCTCGGCGAGACCGTCGACGACGCCGCGGGCGAGGCGTTCGACAAGGTCGCTCGCTTCCTCGGGCTCGGCTATCCGGGCGGACCCGCGATCGACAATCTCGCCCGGGAAGGTGATCCGGCGGCGATCCGGTTCCCCCGGCCGATGCGCAACGAGGGTCTCGATTTCTCGTTCTCGGGCCTGAAGACCGCGGTGGTGCAGTACGTGCGCAAGCACCCGGAGGCCGAGGTCGCCGACGTCGCCGCGTCGTTCCAGGCTGCCATCGTGGACGTCCTCGTCGAGAAGTTGGAGGCCGCGGCCCTGGAGACGGGGATCCACACCGTCGTCGCCGGGGGCGGCGTCGCCGCCAACTCCGCGCTCCGGGAGCGCATCTTCGACCTCGGGATCGCGGGCGACCTCCGGGTGGTGGTCCCCGGCATCGAACTGTGCACCGACAACGCGGCCATGGTCGGGGCGGTGTCCGCCTACCGGCTGGCCTCTGACGGGCCCACCCCGCTCGAGGCGCCCGTGGTGCCGAATCTCCGGCTTGTCTGATCGCGGCGACCTTGGTACGGTTGGCACTCGACCCCGGCGAGTGCCAACCACAGCACCCGGGCCGTTCCGAGATCACGAGATCACATATGGAGGCGCACTGATGAACTTGCAGCCGTTGGAGGACCGAATCGTCGTCCGGCCCGAAGAGGCCCAGGAGACGACCGTCAGCGGCCTCGTCATTCCCGATACCGCGAAGGAAAAGCCCCAGCAGGGCGAAGTCCTCGCGATCGGTCCCGGCCGTCGCGCCGAGAACAGTGGCGAGCTCATCCCGATCGACCTGACGGTTGGCGACACGGTCGTCTACTCGAAGTACGGGGGCACCGAGATCACCGTCGACGGCGAGGACCTTTTGATCCTCAGCTCGCGCGACGTGCTCGCGAAGCAGAAGAGCGCCAAGAAGAAGTAGTTCCGTTCTTTCGAAGCGAGTTCTGTTCTCTCGAACGACGTGGGCATCGGGTTCGTCCCGGAGTCCACGCCGTTTCGCGTCCGCCGTCTTTCGCGGTCCGGCTATTCGACCGCCCGGGCCTTGGCCCACTTGTAATCGGCCTTGCCGTTGGGTCCGCGCACGACCTCGTCGGTGAGCACGAACCGGCGGGGTCGCTTGAAGCGGGCGAGCGGTTCGAGAGCAGCGGTGAGCTCGTCGGTGGTGGCGTCCTCACCCGGTCGCAACGACACGACCGCGACCACCGCTTCGCCGAAGCGTTCGTCGGGCACGCCGACGACGAGACAGTCGGCAACGGCCGGATGCATCTTCACGGCTTCCTCCACCTCTTCGGGGAAGATCTTCTCGCCGCCCGAGTTGATGACGACCGAACCCCGCCCGAGCAGCGCGATCGTCCCGTCGGCCTCGACGCTCGCGAAGTCGCCCGGCACCGACCAGCGCGCGCCGTTGATGACGATGAAAGTGGCATCCGACTTCGTCGGGTCCTTGTAGTACCCGACCGGGATGTGCCCGCCGACCGCGAGCCGCCCGACCTCGCCCGATCCGGGCACGACCTCGACGCCATGGTCATTGAATACCTTGGCCTCGCTCCCGATCGAGAACTTCGCGGTCTTGTGCTCGGCGCCGGCCGCGCTGATCGAGCCCGCGAAGCCCACGCCTTCGCTCGAGCCGAGCGAGTCGTAGCAGATGAAATTCCCCCGCTCCATCAGACCGTGCTTCACCTCGGCCGACCACATGACGCCCGAGCTGATGATGATCTGCAGGGACGAGATGTCGTACGGCTCGCCCTTGGCTTCGGCCTCCTCGAGCGCCCGGAGCATCGGCTTGGCGAACGCGTCGCCCACGATCGCCATCTGGGTGACCCGTTCGCGTTGCACCGTCGCCCACAGCTCGTGCGCGTCGAAGTGCCGGCCGACGAGCGTGACGATCGACGCACCGAGGAACAGCGACTGGAACGTCGTGAACGCGCCGGTGCCGTGCATCAGCGGCGACGCCGGGAGCTGCACGCGGTTCGCGCCCGCGTCGACCTGAGCCTTGGCGATCGGACCGACTTCGGCCATCGTGTCGGGCCGGGCCAGCCCCGCGAGCGGGTAACCGCCGTCGCCGAGGACGCCGAACAGGTCGGCACTACGCCACATGACACCCTTGGGCATGCCGGTCGTGCCGCCGGTGTAGAGGAAGTACAGGTCGTCGCCGCTGCGTTCGATGCGGTCCATCGGCGCGTGCGCAGCGAGAAACTCCTCGTACGCAACCGCGAACTCCTGGTGCGGGGTGCCGTCGTCGACTTGGATCCAGAGCTTCACCTTCGGTGCCCGGTCGCGCACCTTGGCGACGTGATCCCCGAGCGAACCGTGGAAGAGGAGCGCCTCCGCGTCGGAGTTGTCGAGCAGGTACACGAGCTCGTCCTCGAGGTAGCGGTAGTTCACGTTGACGGGGACACCGCGCATCTTGAACGTGCCGTACAACGCCTCGGTGTACTCGTTGCAGTTGTAGAGGTACGACGCCACTTTGGAGTCGGGTTGCAGCCCCGCGGCCGTGAGCCCGGCCGCGAACCGGGCGGCGCGTTCGTCGAACGATCGCCACGGCACGCGGCGGTCGCCTTGGATGAGCGCGATGCGATCGGGGATCGCGTCGGCGACAGATTCGAACGCGGTGGCGAGGTTCCATTCCATAGGGGAGGGAGTCTCGCACGGCGTCGGTACGATCGTCATTGTGGCGAGGCGGCAGGGAGGAAAGCAGCGCATCCCTCGCCCGTCCTCCTTCAAGGCCGGCAATCCGCCGCCGTGGTCGGCTCTGGTCGCCGAGCGCCGTCGCCTCCCTCTCGCCGAGATCCGCCGGCGCCTCGACGACATGCCGCCGGCGGTCGAGCGGGGCCCGGACATCGAAGGCAGCCGGGCCGCCGCGGTGCTCGTCGCACTCTTCGAGTGCGACGGCGAGGCGTGGGTCGTGCTGATCAAGCGGCCGGCGACCATGTCGACGCCCCCGGGCGCGATAGCGGTCCCGGGCGGGAAGTTCGAGCCTGGGGTCGACGGCGACCTGCGCGCGACCGCGCTCCGGGAGGCGCACGAAGAGATCGGGCTCGATCCGGCGCTCGTCGAGGTCGTCGCGCGGCTCGACGGGATCGGCACGGTGGCGTCTCGGTTCACGATCACGCCGTTCGTCGGCTTCCTGACCGAACGGCCCGAGCTCACCCCGAGCCCCAGCGAGGTCACCCGGATCATCGAGGTCCCGCTCTCGGAGCTACTCGATCCCGACGTCTACCGCGAGGAGCGCTGGGACGTCGGGACCGAGGGACGCGATCTCGAGGAGGCCGATCTCGAACGGGGCGTGTTCGACGTGCACTTCTACGACCTCGACGACGAGACCGTCTGGGGCGCGACGGCCCGCATCCTCACGACGTTCCTCGCCTATCTCGTCGCCCTTCCCTGAGCTCACGACCTGACGACAGCTCAGGCAGGGTCACGGGTTCTTCGCGAGAGGTCGATATCCTGAGCAATTCCGAGTTGCAACGACGCCGGAGGCACCGTGGAAGTTGAAATCGGGATCGGAAAGTCGGGACGCCGGGCGTACGGGTTCGACGACATCGCCATCGTGCCGAGCCGGCGCACGCGAGACCCCGAGGATGTCGACATTACCTGGGAAGTCGACGCGTACAAGTTCGAGCTCCCGATGATGGCTTCCGCGATGGACGGCGTCGTGTCGCCCGCGACGGCGATCGAGATCGGTCGCCTCGGCGGCCTCGCGTGCTTGAACCTCGAAGGCATCTGGACTCGGTACGACGATCCCGAATCGGTGTTCGAAGAGATCGCGACGCTCCCGCCCGAGAAGGCGACGCGCCGGATGCAGGAGCTCTACGACGAACCGATCAAGGAAGAGCTGATCTCGCAACGCATCCGTGAGGTGAAAGCGAGCGGTGTGATCGCGTCGGCGTCGCTCACGCCCCAGCGCGTCGAGCAGTACGCCAAGCACGTGCTCGACGCCGAGCTCGACGTGCTCGTCATCCAGGGCACGGTCGTGTCCGCCGAGCACGTGTCGCAGGATCCGGCGCGCCAGCCGCTCAACTTGAAGAAGTTCATCCGCGAGTTCGAGTTGCCGGTCATCGTCGGCGGTTGCGCCTCGTACTCCACCGCTTTGCACCTCATGCGCACGGGCGCGGTCGGCGTGTTGGTCGGTGTCGGTCCGGGTCACGCGTGCACGAGCCGCGGTGTGCTCGGCATCGGTGTCCCTCAGGCGACGGCGATCGCCGACGCCGCGGGCGCGCGGATCCGTCACCTCGACGAGACCGGCGTGTACGTACACGTCATCGCCGACGGCGGGATGTCGACCGGCGGCGACATCGCCAAGGCGATCGCGTGCGGCGCCGACGCAGTGATGATCGGATCGCCTCTCGCGACGGCGTATGAGTCGCCCGGCCGTGGGTATCACTGGGGCATGGCGACCTTCCACCCCACCTTGCCGCGCGGCGCTCGCGTATACGCCGGGCAGAAGGCCACGCTCGAGGAGATCCTCGTCGGTCCCGCGCACGAGAACGACGGGACGCTCAACCTCTTCGGGGCGCTGCGCACGTCGATGGCGACGACGGGCTACGAGACCGTGAAGGAATTCCAGAAGGCCGAGGTGATGGTCGCCCCTTCGATCAAGACCGAAGGGAAGTCGTTGCAGCGTGCGCAGGGCATCGGCATGGGTTGATGGGGGCATGGGTTGATGGGGGCATGGGCTGATGGGCGTGAGTGATTCGCCCGACCTCGTCCTCGTCGTCGACTTCGGGGCGCAGTACGCGCAGCTGATCGCCCGCCGGGTGCGCGAGGTCCACGTCTACAGCGAGATCGTGCCGCGTTCGACGCCGATCGCGGAGATGCTCGCCCGCAAGCCGAAGGCGATCATCTTGTCCGGTGGCCCCGCGTCGGTGCACGTGCCCGGCGCGCCGAGCATCGACGCCGCGGTGTACGACGCCGGTGTCCCGGTGCTCGGCATCTGTTACGGCGCCCAACTCGTCGCGCGCGACCTCGGTGGCGTGGTCGCCAAGACCGGCCAGGGCGAGTACGGCCGCACCGAGTTGCACGTCGAGGGATCGTCGCTGCTGTTCGGGGATCTGCCCGTCGACGAAGTGGTCTGGATGAGTCACGGCGACTCGATCACCGAGCCGCCGCCGGGCTTCACCGTGACCGCGCGCACCGATGCCGTACCCGTCGCCGGGCTCGAGGACCGCGAGCGCGGGATCTACGCGGTGCAGTTCCATCCCGAGGTCGCGCACACCGAGCACGGCATGGAGATCCTGAAGTCGTTCCTCTTCGACGCTGCGGGATGCCGGCCTACGTGGACGAACGTCTCGATCATCGAGAACGCGGTTGCCGAGATCCGGGCCCAGGTGGGCACTGAGCGGGTCATCTGCGGGTTGTCGGGTGGCGTCGACTCCGCGGTCGCGGCCGCGATCGTGCACAAGGCGATCGGCGATCAGCTCACGTGTGTGTTCGTCGACACCGGTCTGCTGCGGTTCGGCGAGGCCGAACAGGTCGAGCAGACGTTCCGCGAGCAGTTCGAGGTCGATCTCGTCCACGTCAAGGCTCAGGACCGGTTCCTCGACGCGCTCGACGATGTCATCGATCCCGAACGCAAGCGCAAGATCATCGGTGAGCTCTTCATCCGCGTGTTCGAGGAAGCCGCGCAAGATCTCGGCGACGCGCACTACCTCGTGCAGGGCACCTTGTATCCCGACATCGTCGAGTCGGGCGGCGGCGACAATGCCAACATCAAGAGTCATCACAACGTCGGCGGCCTGCCCGACGACATGGACTTCGAGCTCGTCGAGCCGTTGCGCGCGTTGTTCAAGGACGAGGTGCGCGCGGTCGGTGAGGAGCTCGGTCTGCCCGAAGAGATCGTCTGGCGCCAGCCCTTCCCGGGCCCGGGGCTCGCGGTCCGGATCATCGGCACCATCA
>JBEPUZ010000182.1:0-9747 GCA_041691275.1 Actinomycetota bacterium
GCACCGGATACAGGCGAGCATCTCCTCGTACTTGGTGCCGATGAGCGACCGCCGACGGTTGTCGAGGAAGACGACGTGCAGCTCCTCGGGTCCGTCGACCTCGCCCGCTCGGCGAGGGCCGCTGATCATGGTCACGTAGTTCGACAGCGCCTGCCCGGTCGCGTGTGTCGTGAGCAAGGGGAGCAGGAACCCGACGTCGGCGAGCCGAGGAATCACCTTTTCGACCGGCATCACCGCGATGTGCACGGGAGGCAGGGTCGTGGAGAACCGCCCGTTGCCCTCGTTGGTGACGAGCACCAGCGTGCCGGTGTCGGCGGCGGCGAAGTTCACGCCGGTGATCCCGATGTCGGCCTTCAGGAATTCGCCGCGCAAGCGTTCGCGCGCCCACGCGGTCAGAGCCTCTCGATCGACCGCGAGGTCGATGCCTGCTTCCCGGGCGAGGATGTCGCGGATCTGGGGCAGCGTCTTGTGGATCGCGGGTGTGATCATGTGCGACGGGCGCTCGCCCGCGAGTTGCACGATGTACTCGCCGAGGTCGGTCTCGACACTGGTGATGCCGGCGGCTTCGAGCGCGGAACCGAGGTCGATCTCCTCGGTCGCCATCGACTTACTCTTCACCACGGTGCGCGCCCCGCGCGCTTTGGCCAGATCGACGATGATCCGGCGCGCGTTCTCCGGCGTCGACGCCCGGTGTACTTGCACACCGCGCCCGACCAGCGCGCGCTCGAGCCGGTCGAGCCAACCGTCGAGGTCGAGCAGCGTCTCCCGCCGCAAAGCCGCGGCGCGATCCTTCCACTCGGGATGCGCGGCTGCAGCCGTTCCCGCGGTGCGCAACCGTCGATCGAGGTTGTGCAGTGCTTGTTGCAACACCGGATTAGCGACGGCGTTCGCGGTCCGGTCGTGGAAGTCGGCCCCGGGCGTCACGATGGCGTGGCCGACGCTCGTGTACACGCCGTCGGGCGCGTCGCCTCCGGTGACGACGACGTCGGTCATCGGGCGCCCGGTAGTCCGGATGCGAGCAGATCCGCGATGTGGATGGGTTGCGGTGCCGAGGCGGGGCCGGCTTTGCGGCGGCGGCCGTCGAGGTGCATCAGGCAGGCAAGATCCCCGCTGACGAGGTAGCGCGCCGAGGTGGACGCGGCGTTCCCGAGCTTGGAGTCGGCGAGCCGGGTCGCCACTTCGGGGAACCCGAACGAGAAGACCCCACCGAAGCCGCAGCACGTGTCGGCCTCGTGCATCTCGACGAGCGTCGCGCCCGCGGCGACGAGAAGGCGCCGGGCGCCGGGTCCGAGCCCGAGGTTCCGCAGCCCGTGGCATGCGTCGTGCACGGTGACCGTCGTGTCGAGGCGGGATCCGATGTCGTCGACCCCAAGCTCGTCGACGAGATACTGCGTGAGCTCGAACGTTCGGGACGCGACCATGACCGCTTCGTCGTGGCGCTCGGTCATCAGATCGGGGTAGTGGTGGCAGACCATTGCGGTGCACGAACCCGACGGCGCGACGATCGCGTCGATCTCGCCCGAGTCGAGTGCGCCGAACACGTCGAGATGGTGGTTCGCGAGCCGGATCGCGGCGTCGGGTTCGCCCGCGGTGATCGCCGGTTGCCCGCAGCAGGTCTGCCCGGCCGGAAACATCACGTCGACGCCCGCGGCTTCGAGCACGCGCACGGTCGCGGCGGCGGTGTCGGGGAAGACCTGATCCGCGACGCACGTCACGAACAGCGCGACCCTAGGCTTCGCAACCTTCGCCATTTTGCGACGTTACACGGGTACTCCGGCCACCCAGACCGTGCGCACGGAGAGTGTGATCGGGTCGAGCGCCACGAGATCGGCGCGCGCGCCGGGCGCGATCCGGCCCCGGTCGTTCTCACGCATCGCGCGGGCGGGATTGGCCGTCACATGCCGGACCGCGGCCGCCATGGGTACGCCGAGCGAAACGACGTTGCGCAGCACCGCGTCCATCGTCAGCGTCGAACCCGCGAGCGTGCCGTCGGCGAGGTAAGCCGCTCCGTCGCGCTCGACGACCGGCGGCTCGGTCGCGACCGCGTCCGTGACCAGGACCGCGTCGACCCGGGCGTGCAGTGCCAGCTTCAGGAGCGCAGGATGCACGTGGACGAAGTCTGCGATCACCGAAGGCACCAGCCGCGGGTCGTCGAGTGCCGCACCCGCCAGACCCGGAGTGCGATGGTGCATCGCCGCCATTCCGTTGAAGAGGTGCGTGACCATGGTCGCCCCGGCGTCGGCCGCACGGCGAGCGCCGTCGAAGTCGACGGTCGAGTGTCCCAACGCGACGACGACGGCCTTCGCGGCCAGCATTCGGGTCGCGGCGAGCTCCGGGTCGGCCTCGGGCGCGAGCGTCACGAGGCGGACGAGGTCTCCGTACGTCTCGAGCACATGGCGCAGGAACGCAAGATCGGCCGGCCGCAACACCTCGGGCGGGTGCGCCCCCGGTGCGCCACCGAGAAACGGGCCTTCGAGATGCACACCGATCACCGCGTCGGGCCGAGCGGCACGGACCCGGACCGCGCGTTCCAGGATCACGTCGTACGCGTCGAGCGACGCGCTGCAGATGGTGAGCAACAGCCCCGTGGTGCCGCCGGCCACCAGCGCGTCGACCGCGCCCACGATCTGCTCGACCGGCGCAACGGCGAAGTCGACGGGTCCGGTGCCGTTGACCTGCACGTCGACGAAGCCGGGCGCCAGGATTGCGTCGCCGAGATCGAGCGCGCCCGCCGGAGCCGTCCCCGCGCCGATCGCGACGACGCGGCCGTCGGCGACCGTGACCCACGCCCGGCTCGCCGACTGCCCGCCCTCGCCGTTCACGACTCGCGCGCATTGAAGCGTCAGCGGGCCCGGGATTCCTTCCAGAGCGCCCAACGGAGTCTGCACAGACCGCGCAGCGTACGCGGCACCCGCGAGAGGAACGAGCTCCGCGCGGGACGCAGCTCACGGACCTCGACCGGGATCTCACCCGAGTGCAATCCGGCCCGCTCGACCCGCAGGATCAACTCGGTGTCGAACAGATCCTGTCCGAACGTGCAGATCTGCGCGTAGGGCTCGACCGCGGCGCGGCGCATCGCCTTGATGCCGTGCGTGTCCGAGACCCGCAGCCCGAACACCAGCCGGAGGATGGTGCCGAACACCAGCGTGGCGAACTTGCGCAGCGGGTCGCGGTTGTCGGTCGAACCGGCGCTTCGTTTGGAGCCCACGACGATCGCGGGCCCGCCGATCTCCAGTACCTGCGCCACCGCGGCGTCGAGGAAGTCGAGGTCGAAGTAGTCGATGTCGAAGTTGACGACGGCCTCACCGGTCGCGTCGAGCAGGCCCGCGCGCAGCGCCCGGCCGTAGTCGGCCTCGTCGCGGTGCGCGACCCTGACCTCGGGCACCTCTCCCGCGATCCGCGCGGCGATCGCGAGGGTGTCGTCGGTCGAGCCGTTCTCGACGACGAGGACCTCGAAGCTCTCTGATCGGGCCCGGAGTCCCTCGACCACGGTCTCGACCGATGACGCGAGGATCTCGGCTTCGTTGAAGGCCGGCATCACGACCGACACGCGAGGAGCGGTCATCCAAGCCGTCGGTCGGAGAACGGGAGCGCGACCCCGACCCGCACGCGGGTGGAAGCCGGACCTTGCGTCACCACGATCTCTCGCATGGGGATCGCTCGAGGGGGCATCTCTCCAAGGGGAGTCTCGCGAGCGCGGATCTCACCAGCGGGGCCGGTGAACCCTCCGTCGGTGGCCATCGCCTGCGCAGCACCGTCGACACAGACCGCGAGCGGCGCGTCCGCGGCGGTCGTGCGCCAGGTGTCATAGGTCCGGAGCGCGAGCCGGCAGAGCGCGTCGATCGAGTTCTGGTCTTCTCGCAGCGCGGCACGCGCGTCGAGGGCGGGCGATCCGTCGGGCATCTGGATTACCGGCGTGTAGATCGCGAATCGCGGACCGAACACGACCAACTCATCGGCGCGGGCGCCCTTCCAGAGATAGAGGACCGCGAACGCGGCGTGCATGGCTGGCTCCGGATCGGGAGCCGCCGCCCGCCCGTTCCCGGAATCGTCGAACCGGGCGACGGGCCGGGAAGCCTGGACGAGTCGGAGCGCGGCCAGCCCGGCGTCGGCGGCTCGGCGGGCGGCCGCCGCCCACGGTGCGACCTCCGCGCCCAAACGATCGGGTGCCGGTGCGGGACCGGACGGTGGAGGAAATGCCTCGGTCAGGGACCGGGCCGCCCGGAGCTCGTCTCGGATCGCGGTGACGGCCACCGACCAGTCGGGGCCGGTGAGCTCGCGCTCGAGCTGCTCGACGGCAACGGCGAGATCGAGCGTGGCCGGCTCGGCGATCGGGCTGTCGGCGCACGCCCGTGCGAGCACGCGCAACGGCTCGCTCCGGTCTCCCCCGACATCGGCGATCACGCTCGACCACGAGTCGCCGGCGTCGTAACCGTCCGGACCCGCCAGGAAGTCCATCGCGGTCCCGAGCGCGACCTGCGAGGCGTACGCCTGGGTCATGGGGTTGCAGAGCACCCCACCCACGACGTCAACGAGATCGGGATCCCGGCCCTGGTACGCACCCAGGTGGAGCGACCCGGTCATGAGCGCGTCGTTCACGGGATAGTTGTCCCAGACGATCACCCTCCGTCCGCCGAGCGCCTTGGTCCACCCGCGGGCGTCGTCGGCCGTCAACTGCGGTGAGCACACAGTCGGTCCCGTCCACATCACGTCGACCGCGGCCGGCATCCCCGCGTTCAGCTCGGACAGGTACGGCGACGGACGGGTACCGACGTACTCGGTCGGGCACAGGGTGAGGTCGGCGCCGCCGAGCGCGGAGTACAGCCAGGCGGCGAGAGCCGCTTGGCGGGGTGCGAGGCCCGGTTGCATCGGAATGTCGTCGAGCAGCAGGAGGAACCACGACACACCCGACTCCCGCAGCGGCTCCAGCTTGCGGAGCAGCGCCGCGCGGTCCGGCTCCGACTCATAGTCGACGTCGAGACCGGGCGAGATCGCGAATCCGAAGCGCACCCCGAGGGCGGAACCGTGTGCGGCCAGCTCACCGAAACGGGCGAGATCGGCTCGGTCGTAGGGCGAACGCCACTCCGTCCGGTGGCGGGTGTCGTCTTTGGGCGCGTAGGCGTAAGCGTTCATGCCCCGCCCCGCGAGGAACGACATCACGTCGGCGCGGGCGTCGTGCGACCAGGGCTCTCCGTAGAAGCCTTCGACGACACCGCGCACGGCGAACGAGCGCAGCACGGGCAGGACACTATCGGCGCCGCGTACGCTCCGATCCATGCAGCCTCCGCTCGATGCCCTGGCCGTCCACGCGCAGAACGCCCCCGACAAGGTCGCGGTCGTCGTCGACGCGAGCGGGGGTGGCACCGCGTCGACGACCACCTTCGGGGAGCTCAACGCGCAGATCAATCGGCTCGGCAACGGTCTCGTCGCCGCGGGTGCCAGTTCCGGGGAACGGCTCGTGTGGTGCGGTCCGAACTCACTCGAGGTCATCACCACGATTCACGCGGCCCGGAAGTGCAACCTCGTCGCGGTGCCGCTCTCGTATCGCTTCAACGCCGAGGAGATGCAGTACGTCATCGACAACTCGGATGCCACCGTCGTCGTCATCGACGCCGAAGCGGCACCGCTCGTCGCGTCGGTGCGCGACCAGCTCCCGAAGCTGCGGACCGTCGTCGTGTTCGGCGGCGAGGTTCCCGACGGCAGCGGCTTCCTCTCGTGGGACGACGTGTGCTCGGGCCAACCGGCGAGCGAGCCCGACGTCGCCGCGACCAGCGAGGCCGGGGCCGCGATGATCTACACGTCGGGGACCACGGGGAAGCCGAAGGGCGCGCTGCGCACCCGGACCGATCGCCAGATCGTGTTCGCGTTGCTCGACGAGCTCCGCTTGATGCACGAGAAGGCGGTGCACCTCACGACCGGACCCCTGTACCACTCCGGCCCCCTCGCGTTCGCCTCGATGTCGCACACCTTCGGCGCGCCGATCATCGTGCTGCGCAAGTTCGATCCGCTGCGTTGGATCGCGCTGGTGAAGGAGCACAAGGTCACGAACACCTTCTCCGCCCCCACCCAGCTGAAGCGCATCGTCTCGCTGCCGGCGGAGGAGTTGGCGAAGGCAGACATGTCGACGATGATCTGCCTCATCGCGAACGCGGCGCCCGTTCCCTACGCACTGAAGCAGGAGATCATCGACAAGCTCGGCGACGGCTTCTTGTTCGAGGTGTACGGCTCGACCGAGTTGGGCGTCGACACCGTCCTCAAGCCCGAGGATCAGCTCCGCAAGCCGGGCTCGTGCGGCAAGCCGTACGGCGGGATCAAGATCCGCATCGTCAAGGAGGACGGCACCGTCGGCGCGCCGGGGGAAGCGGGCGAGCTGTTCGTGAGCACGAACCTCGCGATGGACGGATACCACCACACCGACGAACAGCTGACCGAGCTCGACGACGATCGGTGGAAGTCGGTCGGCGATGTCGCGTACGTCGACGAAGAGGGCTACGTGTACATCTGCGATCGCAAGAAGGACATGATCATCTCGGGCGGCGTGAACATCTATCCCGCCGAGATCGAGGCCGTCCTCTACGCACACCCGCAGATCCTCGACGTGGCCGTGTTCGGTATCCCCGACGACGAGTGGGGCGAACGCGTCCACGCGATCGTGCAGGCGAAGGCGGGAGAGACCATCGATCTCGACGAGCTCCGGGCGTTCGCCGAGTCGCGCCTCGCCCGCTACAAGCAGCCTCGCGCGTACGAGACCCGCGCCGAGCTCCCTCGCACCGATTCCGGGAAGCTGCTCAAGCGGGTGCTCCGCGACGAGTACTGGCGCGACCGCGACACCGCTGTCTGAGGCCGGCGATCGAGCGGCAGGCGTCTGAGCGCAGGGACGGTCCACCGCTAGCCTCGCCCGCGGTGACCACCCTCTCGGAATCGGCGTCGAAGGAACTGCTCGCGGGTTACGGCGTGCCGGTGCTGGACGAGCGCACCGTCGCCACGGCCGAGGAGGCTACGGCGGCGGCCGCCACGATCGGTTTCCCGGTCGTCGTGAAGCTGTGCGGCGACGCGATCTCGCACAAGACCGAACGCGGACTCGTGCGCCTCGGGCTGACGGACGCTGCCTCGGTGCGCGCCGCGTCCGCGGAGCTGCTCGCCGCGGCCCGGCCCGAGGACGGACCCGTCGGGCTCCTCGTCGCGCCCATGGTGCGGGGCACGCGCGAGCTGATCGCCGGTCTCGTGCGCGATCCACAGTTCGGCGCGTGCGTGATGTTCGGGGTCGGGGGAGTGCTGGCGGAAGCGCTCGGCGACGTCGCGTTCCGGCTCGTGCCGGTCACAGAGCTCGATGCAGCCGAGCTGATCGACGATCTCGCGACGCAGAAGCTGCTCGGGCCGTTCCGGGGTGAGCCGGCAGTCGACCGCACCGCGTTGCGCGCGACGCTCGTCGGGCTCTCCCGGTTGGCCGAGGCGCGTCCCGACGTGGCATCCGTCGACGTGAACCCCTTGATCGTCGTCGACGGCAAGCCGGTGGCCGTCGACGCGCTCGTGGAGGTGAGCTCGGGGCCGCCGCCCGCGCCGGTCGCGCCCCGCACACGTCCGACCGACGAGGCGTTCCGTGCGCTCTTCGAACCGCGCGGGGTCATCGTGGCCGGGGCGTCGACGCACCCGGGCAAGTTCGGTTTCGTCGCGCTGCACAACATCTTGTCGTCGGGATTCCAAGGTCGCGTCGGCGCGACGAATCTGGAAGCGACGCCCGTGCTCGGCGTCGAGACGGTCCGGACGATCGACGAGCTGCCGGACGGGCCGTGGGACCTCGTCTTCGTGTGCACCCCTGCCGGCGCGAACGCCGAACTCTTGCGCGCGTGTGCCCGGCGCGGAGTCCGCGCGGCGTTCCTGACCAGCGCGGGCTACGGCGAAGCCGGAGAGGCCGGCATCCGAGCGCAACAGGAACTGGTCGCGCTGGCCGACGAGCTCGGGATCCTGCTCGCGGGGCCCAACGGGCAAGGCGTCGTGTCGACACCGGTGCACCTGCTCGCGCAGATCGTCGCCCCTAATCCTCCCGCGGGGCGCATTGCAATCGCGAGCCAGTCGGGGAACTTCGTTTCCTCGTTCGAGAACTGGGCGGTACAGACGGGCGTGGGTGTGAGCCGGGCGGTCTCCGCGGGCAATGCGGCGGCGCTCTCGGTCGCCGATTATCTCGACTGGTACGCAGACGACGACGCGTCGGCCGTCAGCCTCGCGTACGTCGAGGGTGTCGAGGACGGACGCGCGCTGTTCGACCGGCTCTCGGCGGTCGCCCGCCGGAAACCGGTCGTGCTCGTCAAGGGCGGGACCACCTCGAGCGGCCAACGCGCAGCTGCAAGCCACACCGGCAGCCTCGCGGCCGACGACCGCCTCTTCGACGGCATGTGCCGCCAGGCCGGCATCACCCGCGCCGCAACCGTCGAAGAGGCGTTCGAGGCTGCGGCGACGTTCGCCACCCAGCCTCTGCCCCGAGGTCCGCGCACCGCGGTGCTCACCACCGCGGGCGGGTGGGGCGTGGTCACGGCCGACGCGATCGCCCGCGCGCCGGGGCTCGAGCTCGCCGCGCTTCCCGACGACCTGCGCGTCGCGATCGACGAGAAGCTGCCGCCCCGCTGGAGCCGCAACAACCCAATCGACTTCGCGGGCGGCGAGACGCGCGACACGATCCCCGAGGTCATGGAGCTCGTCGCGCGCCATCCCGAGATCGACGCGATCGTCTATCTGGGCCTGGGCATCCAGTCGAACACCGCGCAGCTGTTGCGCGACGGCGCGTTCTACCCGGACCACGGGATCGAGCGCATCGTCGCGTACCACGAACGTCAGGACGAGCGCTTCGCGCGCGCCGCGGCCGAGATCTCCGACGCGACCGGAAAGCCGATCCTCACCGCGACCGAGCTCGCGGTCACCGCTCCCGACAACGCCGGACCGGCGACGGTGCGGGCCACCGGGCGGCTCTGTTATGCGAGCGCGAACCGCGCCGTCACCGCGCTCGCGCACCTCTGGTACGACGCACGCTTCCGCGGCGCGCACCGGCTGACGTGAGCCGGTGGAAGCTCGCGGGCTTCGTGCTCGTGGCCGTCGCATCCGCGGTTGGCGCCGCGTTCATCCTCACCGGGATCCGGCCCGCATCCATACCGGCCGCGGTGTCCGGCACTCCGAACGCGTCGGGCACCCCGGTGTGGTCGGCGAGGCGGATCCCGACGGTGCTGGACCGCGCGGTCGAGAGCAGCGCGCAGGCGAGAGCGTCGTTCACGCTGGCCCGGTCGCTGAGCGCGATCATCACACCGGCACGTGCGTGTGTCGCCGTCGATGGACCCGCGGGGGCCTTGGCGCGCGTCGGGGGCGACGTCGCCCTCGCGCCCGCGTCGACACTGAAACTCCTGACGGCGACGACCGCCATCGATCAGTTCGGCCCCGACCATCGTTTCACGACGAAAGTGCTCACCGACGCGGCGGGGAATCTCGTCGTCGTCGGGGGCGGTGACCCGCTCCTGGCAACGCCCGGCCACATCGCGTACGAACACTCGCAGTTCCGCTTCCACGACGCGCCCACGACCGCGCTCGACGACCTCGCCGCCGCGATCGTGGCGGCCGGTGTGCACAGGGTTAGCGGCGCGCTGCTAGTCGACGACCATGTGCACGACACGCTCCGCTTCCTGCCCGCGTGGAAACCTGTGTACACCCAGGAGGGCGACGTCGGATCGCTCGGCGCACTCGCGGTCGACGGCGGTTTCGACC
>JBEPUZ010000183.1:0-9689 GCA_041691275.1 Actinomycetota bacterium
CACCCACTGGTTCACCCACTGGTTCACCCACTGGTTCACCCACTGGTTCACCCACTGGTTCACCCACCGGCGTGTCCACGCTGGCGTCCTCTCCGCGACGGTTGCGCCATTGCTCGATCAGCTCGTGCTCCGCCCCGTGCTCCTTGGCCCGGTAGAACTGTTCGCCGGCCACCTCGACCGGCATGTGCTGCTGGGGAACCCAGCCCCTGGGGTCATCGTGAGGATAGACGTAGCCCTTACCGTGGCCCAGTACCTGGGCGCCGCGGTAGTGGGCATCCCGAAGATGCATGGGCACGGGCTCGGTGCGGCGGTCGCGAACTGCGGCCGTCGCCGCCCCGAGCGCCTCCACGACGCTGTTGCTCTTCGGCGCGAGCGCAAGGTGGATCACCGCGTGCGCGAGGTTGATCGCAACCTCGGGGAGTCCGACATACTCGACCGCGCGAGCGGCGGCGTCGGCGGTTAGCAACGCCTGCGGATCGGCGAGACCGACGTCTTCGCTCGCGAGAATGACGAGCCGACGCGCAATGAAACGCGCATCCTCGCCGGCTTCGAGCATGCGGGCCAGCCAGTAGAGCCCCGCGTCGGGATCGGAGCCGCGGATCGACTTGATGAACGCGGAGACGATGTCGTAGTGCTCGTCGTCGCCGTAGCGGACGCTTCTCAGCGCGAGTGCAGCTTCGGCATCGGTGAGCGCGATCGTGGTGCGGCCGTCCTGCACGGTGAGCGCATGCGCGACCTCCAACACGGTGAGGAGATGCCGGGCGTCACCTTCGCTCTTGTCGACGAGGTGCTGCACGGCGTCGGCGTCGATCGTGGCGGGCTCGGCGCCGAGACCACGTTCACCGTCGGTGAGGGCGCGATGCGCGAGCTCCTCGAGCGCGGCGTCGTCGAGCGGTTCGAGACGGAACAGGGTGCTGCGGGAGAGGAGCGGACCGGTAAGCGAGAAGAAGGGGTTTTCGGTGGTCGCGCCGACCAGCACGAGGAGGCCTTCTTCGACGAACGGGAGGAGTACGTCCTGCTGGGCGCGGGAGAAGCGGTGGACCTCGTCGAGGAAGAGGATGGTGCCCTGGCCCCGCTCGCCGAGGCGGGCCCGGGCCCGTTCCGCGACCTCCCGGACGTCCTTGACCCCGGCGCTGACCGCGCTCAAGGTTTCGAACGCCTTCTCGCTGACGCCGGCGACGAGCCGGGCAATGGTGGTCTTGCCGGTACCGGGCGGGCCCCAGATGATGACCGACGAGAGCCGGTCGGACTCGATGAGGACGCGCAGCGGCCTTCCCGACCCGAGAAGATGCTTCTGCCCGACCACCTCGTCGAGCGTGCGGGGCCGCAACCGCGCCGCGAGCGGAGCCTTGCGCGCGAGCCGCTCCTCGACCGCCGACGCAAACAGGTCAACCCCCCGCGCACTCACTCCCCCAGGCTACGTCCCCCGAAAATCCACCCCAACAAACACCCCCAACGGTTGTGCGACTTTTCCGTTCTACGGACGGTTTTCTCGCACTACGCGACCGGCCGAACGTCGACGACCGTCCGCGCCAGTCGATCCGCGTTGTGCGACTTTTCCGCCCAGGGGACGGAAATCTCGCGCAACTGTTGTGCGGGGGATCGGGGGGTTATTGCTTTTTGGGGAGGAGGGCGAGGCCGAGGTCGCGGAGTTGTTTGGGGTCTATTGGACTCGGGGCTCCCGTCAGCGGGTCGACGCCCGACTGGGTCTTCGGGAACGCGATGACCTCGCGGATGTTCTCCTCGCCCGACAGGATCGCGACGAAGCGGTCGATCCCCACTGCGAACCCGGCGTGGGGCGGGGCGCCGAAGCGGAATGCGTCGAGGAGGAAGCCGAACCGGTCCTGGGCGTCGGCCGCGTCGATGCCGATCGCGCTGAAGACGCGCTGCTGCACGTCGGGGCGATGGATACGCACCGATCCCGACCCGAGCTCCCAACCGTTCAGCACGAGGTCGTAGGCAACTGCGCGCACCGACAACGGATCGGATTCCAACCGGTCGATGTCGGCCGGGTTCGGCATCGTGAACGGGTGGTGCATTGGGGTGGGCGAACCGTCTTCGCCGGCCTCGAACAACGGGAAGTCGACGACCCACACGAACTGCAGACCGCCTTCACCGACGGGCGGACGGCCGAGATCGAGGCGGATCGCGCCCAGCACGGTGCGCGTCATGGCCAGGTCGCCCGCGACGATGAGGATCAGATCTCCCCCGCCCGCGCCCAGCGCGTCGACGAGTGCGAGCTGTTCCGACTCCGAGAGGAACTTGGCGACGGGCGACTCCAAAGTTCCGCCGTCGCGCACGCGCATCCAGACGAGGCCCTGCGCGCCGAGCGACTTCGCGCGATCGGTCAAGGCGTCGAGCTTGGAGCGCGACATGTCGCCCTGGCCCTCGACGCGCAGGCCCTTGATCGACTCCGCACCCGCGAACGCCCGGAATTCAGTGTCGCCGAACACGTCGGTGAGGTCGACCAGCTCCATGGCGAACCGCACGTCGGGCTTGTCGGAGCCGAACCGCTCCATGGCCTCGAGCCACGTAATTCTCGGGATGGAAGCCGGCGCCTCCCCGGGCCGGGCGACCTCCGCCGCACCGAGCACCGCGACCGACACCGCGTCGAGCACGTCGTCCTGGTCGGCGAACGACATCTCGACGTCGAGCTGCATGAACTCGAACTGGCGATCGGCGCGGAGGTCTTCGTCGCGCAGGCAGCGCGCGATCTGGAAGTAGCGATCGAACCCGCCGACCATCAACAGCTGCTTGAACAGCTGCGGACTCTGCGGCAGCGCGTAGAACTCGCCCGCTCGCAATCGCGACGGCACGACGAAGTCGCGTGCGCCCTCGGGCGTCGACGCGATGAGCATCGGGGTCTCGACCTCGACGAAGTCCTGCGCGACCATGGCTTCGCGCAGCACGCGGTTCACCGCCGCGCGCACCCGCAGGTTCTTCTGCATCGGCGCGCGCCGAAGGTCGAGGTACCGGTGCCGCAGGCGCAGCACCTCGTCGACGTCGACCCGGTCGTCGAGCGGGAACGGAGGCGGCTCCGACTCGTTCAACACGTCGATCTCGCGCGCCACGATCTCGACCGCGCCCGTCGGCAACTCGTCGTTGACGGTCCCGTCGGGACGGGCGGCCACGTCGCCCACCACCCGCACGACCCACTCGCCCCGCATCCGGTGCGCGACCTCGAGCCCGGAAAGCTGCGGATCGACGACGACCTGCACCACCCCGGCGACGTCACGGACGTCGAGAAACACCTTGCCGCCGTGGTCGCGCCGGCTCGCGACCCATCCGCAGATGGCCACGGATCCGCCGATGTCGCCGGCGCGCAGGTCGCCGCCCCGATGCGATCGCATCATGATCTCGTTTCGTCCTTCCTCATCCGCAACACGGCCGCGACCTCTTCGCGTCGCACCTCGTCTTGTTGCGGCTCCACCGAACGCAGATCCCGGACCGCCACCATTCCCCGCTCCGCCTCGCGCGCGCCGACGATAACGGCCCAGCGCGCCCCCGACCGGTCGGCCGCGGTCATCTGTTTCTTGAACGTGCGCGCACCGTAGGAACGATCGGCCGCGAGCCCCGACTCCCGGAGCTCGGCGAGCAGCAGCGCGGTGTCGGGAACGCCGGTGGGATCCACCACGAACGCGTCGATAACCACCGCGGGGACCGGCAACACACCCTCGGCATCACACGCGAGTAGCAGTCGCTCGATACCGGAACCGAATCCGATCGACGGCGCGGGCGGACCGCCCATCTCCTCGGCGAGCTTGTCGTAACGACCGCCGCCGCCGAGCGCGTTCTGAGCCGCGTCGAGCGCGCCGCTCGCGAGCTCGAACACAGTGCTCGTGTAATAGTCGAAGCCGCGCACGAGGCGGGGCGAGATCTCGAACGGGATACCGAGCGCCTGCAGACCTTCCTGCACGCGCGTGAAGTGCGCGGACGACGCGTCGCTCAGGTACTCCCCGAGTTGCGGCGCGCGCTCGAGCATCTCGCTCCAGTCGGGTCGCTTCGAGTCGAGGATACGCAGCGGATTCGCTTCCGCTCGTTCCATCTCGGCACCGAGGAGCGCGGCGTGCGCGTGCCAGTAGTCGAGGAGCACGGTGCGATACCGCGCTCGCGTATCGGCGTCCCCCATTGAGTTGATCAAGAGCCGTACGTCGCGCAGACCGAGGTCGCGCAGGAAGCCCCACAGCAGCTCGATGATCTCTACGTCGACGTCGGGATCGTCGATGCCGATCACCTCGGCGCCGAACTGCCAGTGCTGGCGGTAGCGGCCGGCCTGCGGTTGCTCGGCCCGGAAGTTCGGGGCGAGATACCAGACCTTCCACGGTGTCGGCGGCCGGTGTTGCACGAACGCGCGCACGACGGGCGCGGTGCCCTCCGGCCGAAGGGCAAGGTGCCGGCCTCCCCGGTCGGTGAACTCGTACATTTCCTTGCGCACCACGTCGGTGGTCTCGCCCACCCGGGCGAACACCTCGTAGTGCTCCACGATCGGCGTCAGCAGCAGGCCGAATCCGAACCGCTCGGCCCGTTCCGCGAACCGCCCGACGACCTCGATCCACCGTGCGGAGTCGGGCGGGAGCACATCGAGCATGCCCTTGGGCGCGCGCATGACGTCCCGATCGGCAGGCATGCGCGGCATGCTACCCAGCACCCCGCGCGGCCCCGACGATGATTGATGGCGGTCGCCCGCCGAGCGGGAGCCGACGACTAGGGAACTTGCTTCGGTGCGATCTCGGCGTACGAGATGCGCTGCCAGGCGGACTGCGTCGGACTCAAGAAGTACGGCGGGCTCAGGTACTTCAGGCGGGTGTCGTAGGCGTAGTTCTTGTTGTAACCCGTCGCGAGCGTACCGTTGCCGCTGTTGAACGTGCCGACCGGTCCGCGGAACTTCTGCGTGATCACGCCGTTGACGTTCAGACTGTGCACGCCGGCAATCGCACACGGGTGCGCTCCGGAGCACGCGGTGTTCCCGCCGGAGCCCCAGTTCTGCACATAGAACGAATGGTTGAGCGACATGATCGCGGCGTCGATCGTCAGATCGTCGGTCACGTCGGCGCCGTTGGCGTGCACGACCGCCACGTCGTTGTCGGCGACGAGCCCGAGCACGTCGTTTCCTGCGGGATACTGGTGGTACGTCAGGTCGTCGGTGATGTTGATGTCGTCCTGTGCCGCGACGGTCAGCTGACCGTTCAGCGTGCCGCTGATGTTGACGTCACCGTTGCACGACGACCCCGAGCATGACGAGTGGTTGGGATCGGTACCGCTCGGAACGTTCTGCACGTAGACCACGCCGTTGGCGGGCAGGCTGAGGTTGGTGCCGGGCCCGCACCCCGAGTTCGTCGACCTGGTCTTGGCGCTGACGACGGTCATCTTGCCGGTCGACAGCAGCGTGATCGTCGTCGGCCCGGTATAGAGACAGCCGGTACCGCCCTGGACCCCGTCGGCCTGCGACCGGATCGACGTGTTGGCGGGCGGGAACGCGAGGATCGAACCCGACTGCGGGTCACCGGTTCGACCGGCAAAGGTCGGGGAGTTCGAGCAACCGAGGGGGTTGAGCACGGCGCTCGAGTTGCGAGACAGCGGTCCGGGTCCGCCGAACGACTTGCTCCGCGTGACGTTGTTGCTCGTCGCCGAGTTGTAATACGTGTCGGTGTTGCCGTTGAACACCGGGTTCCCGCACAGGTACAGGCCGTCGTTGGTGTGCACGGGGCCATTGAGCACCGAGAGGGTCGACCAGAACACGACGCTGCAGTTGTTCGTGTCACTCGGACCATATTTGTTGTAGGCCGAGTTCCACTCCCATGCATGGAACGTGCACGCGGTCGCGTTGGCGCCCGACAGCACCGGGTCGGTCATCTCGTAGTCGGTGAGCCACAGGTAGTCGAGGAAGCCCTGTCGGCGCAGCCCCAGGCTGACGGTACGCACGACGCCGGCGGTTGAACAGCCGAGGCTCGGGTTCGTCAACCGCTTTCCCGACGACGTGAGGTACACGATCCCGGTCGACGGCGTCGAGCTCGAGTCGGCGCGGTAACGGAAGCACTCGGAGTTGGAGTTCGGACCCGACACCGCGACCCAGCTCGTAAAGGCCGGGTTGGCGGGCGTCGGGGGATTCGTGGCGCTGTAGGTCCAGTAGTTGCTGTTCTGCGCGAGCCGGTTCAGGTAGTCGTCGACTCCGGCTTCCGAGGCCGCGAGCGCAGATTCGTGATCCTGGTCGTGACGCGACAAAGGCAGCTGCGTGATTGCACCCTGCACGAGGGCGAGGGGGATCACCGTCATCAGCATCACGACTGTGATCGCGATGATCATGGCGAGACCGCTCTCGTCGTGAGTGCCATTCGGACGGGTGCGGAAGCGGCGGCAGAAGAACTGGATCATGGGCTCAGTTGTTCGGGTTGTAGTCGACGTTGCGGATATGCACGCGCGTGGAGATCACGACCGTCGGCGAGTGCGGATGGACACGGATGCGCAACCTGATGCCGACCGCGTCGATGCTGCGGAGCGGGGTCACGCCCGTGATCGGCAGCGGTGTGATCGCGTTCCCATCGGAGTCGTAGTACGTGAAGATGGGCAGGCTGGTATCGATGTACTGGCCGTCGAGGCGGTTCACCGATGCTCCGGTGTAGGTCGAGTTTCCCGGAGTCGACGTGCTGTCGGGTGGAGTCGCGTCCTCGTGGAACACATACACCGACGTGCCCGGAACCAGAGATGTGTACGCATGGATACGGGTCGGCCCCTTTCCCGCGGTACTCAGGTCGGTCAGGCTGGCGTAGAACACGACGTCGTTCGCACCGGCCGACGCGAAGGCCGCGTCGACGCTCGTCGGAGCGACGGCTGTACGGAGGTCCTTGGTGATGCGGTCGGCGATGGTCTGACCCTCGCCTTGCGCCGTGAAGCGGTCGGTGGTGGACATGGCTTGGTTCGACATCACGTTGACGACCCCGAACGCGGACGCGGTGACGAGCGAGAGCAGCGCGGTCGCGATCATCATCTCGACCAACGTGTAGCCGCGTTCGTCCCGGCAACGCAGCAGCCGGCGGTGGAGTCGGTTCACGTCACCACCACCACGATCGCGCCCGGGTACTTCGTGAGCGCGGCGCCTGTCGCGCTGACCGAGTAGACGCCGTCGGGCTTGACCCAGACGTTCACCGAGCCGGTCTTGTTCGCGGTCGTGCACGCCGGCATACCTCGCGTACAGGTGGCCTTGAGGGTGAAGTGCCCGAGCGGGAGGTTGGTCAGGCTGTCACCCGTCGCGGTCAGCGTGGTCAGGCCGAGCGTCGGGGCGCTCCCTGTCGCAGTCCCGCTCGTGCACACCGCCGAGTACGGCGCCGCGAAGGTCGACGTCTCCGCGGCGGTCGGCGTCGTCCCCGTCACCGCGACTGCCGCCGAGTTCTGCACGTGCACGTTCAACGGGTACAACGGGACCGTCGCCGCGGTCGATCCGTTCGGCGTGACTGCCACGGGTACCGGCGTTGCCGTCGGATAGAACGGGTTGCGACTGGTGTCCTTGCCGAGAGGGTTGTTGTCGGTGCAGTTGCCCGCGAACACGACGTAGCCGCTCTGGTACGGGAAGAGCGCGGGTGACGAGGTGACATCGCCGGCCCCCGCGGCCGGGAACGAGAACTGGCCGTAGGGCTGCAGGCCCGTGTTCACCACCGAGATCGACATCCCGCTCGCGTGCGCGGGCGGCGCCGCTTGCAGGGTTGCGACGATCGTCGCGGGAGAGTCGTATTGGAACTGCAGCGACGTGGTCTGACCAATCGACACGGACGCGTTCTGGACCGGTGCGACGAGCTCCTGGTCGCCGACCCCTGTACCTTCGGTGATCGTCACGGCGTATGTGCCAACCGGGAGGAACGCGAAGTACGCGCATCCCTCGGCAGTCGTCTGCTGCGGGGACGGCGCTGCCGGACCGACCGCTTGCACGGTCACGTTGTCGGCGACGGCTCCGGTCGAGTCAAAGACCTTCACCCCGATCGACCCCGACGACGCCGAATACGCGCCCACTGGTGGAGCCAGAGTCGTCACATTCTGTACCGGCGCTGTGCCACTCATGTCGGGCCAGGTAACGGTTTCGCTCACCTGCATGATCTGGCCGGTCGTGGAACCCGGCGTGTCGCACGAGCTGGTCGACGAGCTCTGGCCGACGAACTGCACGTCCTGGGTCACGGTGAACTGGATCCCGTTCACGAGCTGGTCGGGTGTAGTGATCACGCTCTGACCCTGCGGTATCGACGTGAACTTGGTCGGGTCCGCAGCGGTGCCCCGCACTGTCTCCAGCTGTTGGGTTGCGAGGTTCGCGGCGATCACACGGTTGCGGGTGTTTCCCGAGGCGATGATGGCGTTCTCGAACAACAACGCCGCGCCCAACATCGCAATGACGAGGACGGTGATCGCGACCAGGACCTCGACGATCGTGAAGCCGTCGTCCGCCGGACGTGAACCCGCCTTCACAATTGATCCCCTCCGGCAGCACCACGCGTCGCCCGGTGCGATTGGTCGGCTCTGGCTCTCGCAGGGAATCGGTCGATCCGCGTCCGCCCTTGAGCGGAATCGGGAGGGTTGCGTACCCGAGCGGCCCCGATGGGGCTTGACGCCCGCTACGACTTGTTGCCGGGCAACACGCGCGCGGCTTCGTAGACCGAATCGACCCGTTTGACCGCGGCGAGAATCGAGTCGAGGTGACCGGGGTCGGCGAGCTCGAAGTCGAAGCGGAGCCGGGCGATGCGGTCGTTCGCGGTCGTGGACGCGCAGGAGAGGATGTTCACGTGGTGCTCCGACAGGGTGTCGGCGATGTCACGCAGGAGCTTGGAACGGTCGAGCGCCTCGACCTCGACGGAGACCGTGTAGTTACCGGGAGAGTCGTTGTCCCATTCGACCTCGATCACCCGATCCGTCTGACTCTTCAGGCTGACCGCGTTCGCGCAATCGGTGCGGTGCACCGAGACGCCACGACCGCGGGTCACGAAGCCCATGATCTCGTCGCCGGGAACCGGCGTGCAGCACCGCGACAACCGGACCATGACGTCGTCGAGGCCCTCGACGTGGACACCCGCGCCGACGCGCCGGTGACCGCGCGCTCGGGGCGGACGGGCCACGGTCGTCGGGAGCTGTTCCTCGCCCCCGCGCAGCTCCCGTTGTATCCGCTGCACAACCGCCTTGGCCGACACGTGCCCTTCGCCGATACCGACGTAGAGACCCTCGAGGTCGATGTAGTGGAGCTGCTCGGCGACCTTCGACAGCATCGGCGAACCCGTGAGCTTCTGCGCGGGAAGCGCTTCGCGCCGCATCATCTTCACCAGGTCGTCGCGCCCCTGGTCGATCGCGTCGACGCGGCGCTCGCGCGAGAACCACTGGCGGATCTTTGAGCTCGCGCGCGGCGTCTGCACGAACTGCATCCAGTCGCGGCTGGGACCCGCGCCTTCGACCTTGCTCGTGAAGATCTCGCACGTGTCGCCCGACTGCATCGCGGAGTCGAGCGGGACCAGGCGCGCGTTGACGCGGGCCCCGATGCAGCGATGGCCGACCTCGGTGTGGATCGCGTACGCGAAGTCGACGGGCGTCGCGCCGGTCGGCAGCGTGATGACCCGACCCTTAGGGGTGAAGACGAAGACCTCGTCCTGTTCGAGGTCGATCTTCAGGCTCTGCATGAACTCGGTCGGGTCGGTCGTCTCCTTCTGCCAGTCGACGATCCG
>JBEPUZ010000184.1:0-9647 GCA_041691275.1 Actinomycetota bacterium
ATCGTGTCGCGCACGTCCCAGCCCCACGAGGGCGTCGGTGTGAACCAGTCGTCGTCGTCGAGCATGCCGACGACGACGAGCAACTCCGTTTGTTCCGCTTCGAGATCGCCGACGAGCGCGGCGATGTCGGTCACGGACGGCGGACGCGCGTCCGACCGAGCGACACCTGGACTTCGGCGGGATGAGGCATCGGCGGAGGGCCCGAGGTCATGCGGATGTCCATGTACTTCGAGACCTCCTCGTACACCGCGTCGCCGAGCATCTTGCGCAGCTCGGGCTCCATCGACTTGTAGACGGGCTCGCCCCCGGTGAACGCGTCCTTCGACTCCGTGCACCACCACGCGAACTCTTCGCCGCCTTCGCCCCACCCGTCGCGGCCGAACTCGGTGAGCACCGAGGTCACCGATTCGTCTTCCTCATCGCGGTCGACGGCGCGCAGCGGAAGCTGCCAGCAGACTGTGGGCTTGGTGTCGCTGAAGTGCTTGCCCGTGTTCATCGCGTGTAGGTGCAACGCGCAGCCGGGGCCGGCTTCGAAACCGGGCCGGTTGAGGAAGACACACGCATCTTCGTGCAGCCGGGTCTTCCACTCGTCCTTGCCCGCGCTCTGCCAGACGCCCTTCTTGAGGCCGATCTGCTTGAACTGCCATTCGTCGTCGCCGAGGCGCTTGGCGAGGCGTTCGACCTTTTCCTTCACCTTCTTCTCGGACTCGTACGCGCCGTACGAGCAGCAGCCTTGTATCAACTCGGGCGCGGGCTCGGTGAGGACGCCCTGACACCCCTGCCCGAAGATGCAGTGCCACGACGACGCGAGGAAGGTCACGTCGACCTGCCACTGCCGTCGTTCCTTGCCCGGAATCGGGATCGTGATCCATTCGCGCGTCGCTCCGACCATGCTCCGAACGGTAGTCGGTAGCATCCCGCTTATCGCGCACTCCGACCCCGCACACGAGCAGCTCCTCGCCGATCTCCACGTCGCCGTCGGTCCGGGTGGTGCGAGCACCGAACCACTCGAGCTCGCGTTGTACGCGCGCGACGCCGGCGTCGCGGTCGGCAAGGCCCGGGCCGTGTGCTTCCCGCGTTCGGGGGCCGAGATCGCGGCCGCGGTGCGCGTTGCGCGCCGGCACGGTCGGCCGTTCGTCGCGCGGGGCAGCGGTACCGGTCTCGCGGGCGGCGCTACGCCGCTCGACGATCCCGTCGTCATCGTCACGACACAGATGAACCGTGTCGTCGAGGTCGACGCCGAGGCGCGCGTCGCGTGGGTCGAGCCCGGCGTGCTGAACCTCGACCTCTCGCGCGCGGTGAGCCACCTCGGTCTCCACTACGCGCCCGATCCGTCGTCGCAGCAGGCGTGCACGATCGGCGGCAACGTCGGTACGAATGCGGGTGGACCCCACTGCCTGGCCGACGGGGTCACCTCGGCCCACGTGCTGGCGGTCGACGTCGTCCTTGCCGACGGAACCGAGACCCGGCTCGGCAGTCTGGCTCCCGACACACCCGGCTACGACCTCCGGGGGTGCTTCGTCGGTTCCGAGGGCACGATGGGCATCGCGACGCGCATCGCGGTGCGGCTCATGCCCGACCCGCCGCGCGTCGCCACCATGCTGTGCGCGTTCGACTCGGTCGACGCGGCTGCGGCGACGGTGAGCGGGATCATCGCCGCGGGCGTGCTGCCGGCCGCGCTCGAGATGATGGACGCGCGCATCACCCAGGCGGTGGAGGACTTCGTCGGCGCGGGTTATCCGCGCGACGCACAAGCGGTGTTGCTCGCAGAGGTCGACGGACTCGAAGGTGGAGTCGCGACCCACGTCGACGCCATCGCCACGGTCGCACGCGCCAACGGCGCGACGCTCGTCCGGGTCGCCGCGGACGAGACCGAGCGCGCGCTGCTCTGGAAAGGACGGAAGTCGGCGTTCGGTGCCATTGCGCGGATCGCGCCCGACTACTACCTGCACGACGCGGTCGTGCCCCGCACCAAACTCGTCGAGGTGCTAAGGCGCGTCTACGAGATCGCGGCCGCGCACGACATCATCGTCATGAACGTGTTCCACGCCGGCGACGGCAACCTGCATCCGCTCCTCGTGTTCGACCGCCGCGACGAAGGCGTCTGGGAGCGCGTCTACGCGGCGGGGACCGAGATCCTCGATGCCTGCCTCGACGCCGGGGGAGTGCTCACCGGAGAGCACGGCGTCGGTATCGAGAAGCGCGACCTCATGCCCCGTATGTTCTCGCCCGACGATCTCGACGCGCAGGCGCGTCTGCGTGACGCGTTCGACCCCGACGGCGTGGCCAATCCGCAGAAGGTGCTGCCGCGCGGCAGCCGCTGCGGCGAGCTCCAGCGCGTGCCCGAAGGCGCGTGGATATGAACACCGGCGCGCTCTCACAGATCGTCCCGCAGATCGTCGCGCCCGTCGGCGCCCGTACGCACTGGGAGGTCGGCGGACCGCCGCCGGCGGGAGCCACCGAAGTGCGCGCGCCCGCGGGGGTGATCACGTACGAACCGGCCGACATGACGATCACCGTGGGCGCGGGCACGAGCTACGCCACCGTCGACGCGACGCTCGCGGAGCACGGCCAGGAATGCGCGCTCGATCCCCGGCGATCCGAGGCGACCATCGGTGGGATCATTGCGTGCGGGCTGTCGGGAATCCGCCGGCTCCGGCACGGCCCAATGCGCGATCACGTGCTCGAGGTACGGTTCGAGACGGGCGACGGCCGGCTCGTGAAAGGCGGCGGCCCCACGGTCAAGAACGTCACCGGCTACGACCTGCCGCGCTTGTTCGTGGGGTCGCTCGGGACCCTCGGCGTGCTGCAACAAGCGACGCTGCGGTCCCGGCCCCGCCCGCCCGTGGCCCGCTGGTTCGCGGTCCACGACGCGAGCGACCGCTTCCGGCCCTCGGCCCGGCTCTGGGACGGCACGCGGGAATCGGTGCTCTTCGAGGGAGTGGAGACCGACGTCGCCGAGCAGGGCCGCGGCATGGATCCGATCGACGGCGCGCCCGCGCGGCCGGACGGTGCGCACCGGGGCCGGATCTCGGTGGAGCCGGGTCGGGTGCGGGACTGTGCCGTCGCGCTCGGCTCCGACGCGCGCTGGTGCGCCGAGCTCGGCGTCGGGACGATCCACGTCGCCACCGACGACCCCGACGCCCTGATCCGCGCCCGCGCCGTCGCCCACGCGTACGGCGGTTGGATGCTGCGCGAAGCCGGAGGTCCGGCGACCGACGACGGCTTCGGCGGTGCTCTGGCGAATCTCGACGTGATGCAGCGCATCAAGCAGGCGTTCGATCCCGACGGAAGGCTCAATCCGGGCCGGATGCCGCTCGGGCTCGAGGTGCGCGCGTGACCGGGCCTCTGCAACTCGACGCCGACGCGCTGAACGCATGCGTGTCGTGCGGCCTCTGCCTTCCCCACTGCCCGACCTACCGCGTGACCGGTCGGGAGATCGCGTCCCCACGCGGCCGCATCACGGCGATGCGTGCAGTGGAAGCCGGCACGGCACCGATCGACGACGCCTTCCGCGCTGCGATGGAGGAATGCGTGTCGTGCCGGGGCTGCGAGGCCGCGTGCCCTTCGGGCGTCAAGTTCGGTCAACTCATGGAAGAGACGCGTGCGGCGCTCCCCAAACCCCGGTCACGAGCGCGGCGCACGGCCGAGTGGCTCGGGTACGCAGTCGTGCTGCCACGGCACTGGTTGTTGCTCGCGCTCACGTGGATCGCTTGGATAGGGCAGCACCTGCATCTCGTTCCCGGCCGCCTCGGGCTCCCGCAGCTGTCGGCGCGGTCATTGGCCCGGTCGCTCGACGTGCCGGTCGGGGGCACGCCCGACGCGTGGCTGTTCACCGGTTGCGTCATGGACGCGTGGCTCCGCGACACGCACCGCGCCGCGGCCCGGGTCATGCGGGCCACGGGCGCCACGATCGCGCGACCTCCTGCGGCCGCCGCGTGCTGCGGCGCTTTGCATCTGCACGCGGGTCGCGAGTCGGAAGCGCGCGCGCTAGCCCGGCGCGTCATCACCTCGATGCCGGGAACCGCGCCGATCGTGGTCGACAGCGCCGGCTGCGGCGCAGCCATGAAGGAGTACGGAATCCTCCTCGACACGGCCGAGGCGCGCGCGTTCAGTTCCCGCGTCGGCGACTTCTCCGAGTGGCTCGCGGCCCGGGACATGCCGAAGCTGCGCCCGACCGGCGGTCGGGTCGTCATCCAGGATCCGTGTCACCTCCGCCACGTACAGAAGGCACATCCCGCGGTGCGGACCGTGCTCGCGCCCGCGTACACGCTCGTCGAAACCGCCGACGAGGGCCTCTGCTGCGGGGCCGGCGGCGCGTACTCGATCACCCAACCGGAGTTGTCGAACGCCATCCTCGCCCGCAAGGTGAATGCCTTGCGCACCGCGGCCGGCACCGACGATCCGATCGTCGCGTCCGCCAACCCGGGCTGCATGGTGCAGCTCCGCGCCGCCGGCATCGACGCCCGGCACCCGGCCGATCTCATCGCGGAGGCACTCGATGAATGACCGCTTCGAAGAGATCCACGATCGGCTCGTGGTGATCGAGGAAGAGCTGCGCGACCTCGCCTACGAACGGTTGCGGGTCGTCGCCCGGTCACCCGACGACGACGCCGGCATCGCCGCCGCGGCCGAGGAGAAGCGGCTGCTCCAAGCGCGGCGGGCGATCGCCAAGGCGATCCGGGCCCTCGAACCGTCGACCCACGCCGACGACGACGACTGAGACCGGGAACCTAGACCGACTGGTTGAGCCGGTCGATCAGCTCGCGCAGGCGTGAGTACGAACGTCGATCGAAGCGGAACTTGAGCCGTTCGAGGTCGGGCACGTCGTTGTCGGCGACTTCCGACTTGCTCGTCGGGGTCGCCTCGATGGTCCCACTGACCACGATGTCGGCGAAGTCGGTGTTGAGCGCCTCGATGCCGGCCGCGTCCGGCAGCTTCTGCATGCGCAACACGAGATTGCCCTCGACGAACCGCAATGAGTGGTAGTTGCGATAGAAACCGATGATCTCGGCCAACGCGACCGCGGGATCGTCGGTGATCCGCACCAGCTTCATGTCCTCGGGCGAGATGTACGCCCGGGCGTGGAGCTCACGTTCGACGAACTGCAACCAGCTCAACCAGAACGTCCCGCCCGGCACGTCGAGCAACACGATCGGCGCGGGCGGGGCCTTCCCGGTCTGCACGAGCGTCAGGAGCTCGAAGCCTTCGTCGAGGGTGCCGAAGCCGCCCGGGAGCAACACGAACGCGTGCGCCTCTTTGACGAACGTGACCTTCCGGGTGAAGAAGTAGCGGAAGTTGACGAGCTTGGGGTCGTCGGCGAGGAACTGGGTGGTGGCCGCTTCGAACGGCAGTCGGATGCTGACACCGAATGAGTTCGCCGCCCCGGCACCCTCGATGCCCGCCTCCATGATCCCCGGGCCCGCGCCCGTGATCACCATCCAATCGGCCGCGGCGAGCTGCTTGGCGAGAGCGGCAGTCTGTTCGTAGAGCGGGTCGTCGCGGCGTGTGCGCGCGGAGCCGAAGATCGCGGCTTTGCGCGCCTCCCGGTACGGCTCGAACACCGCGAACGCGTACCGCATCTCCTTCAGCGCCGCGTTGGCGATCTTGAGGTCGCCACGCGTGGCGCGATCGCGCGCGAGTCTGACGGCGGAGACGATCAGCTCGAAGACGAGATCGGCATCGTGGACGTCGCCGACCTGCTTGATCAGCGCGTCGATGTTCTCGTCGATCTCCGCATCGCCGGTGCGATACCTCGGAAGACGCGCCACCGAGCGGTCAGGTCCCGAGGATCGGGCCGGCCAGCTCCGAGAGTGGAACCGCGGGGCGGGCACCCAAATGCGAGATCACCTCGGCTGCGCCGAGCGACGCGAGCCGGCCACAGGTGGTGAGGTCGCATCCGTGTGTGAGCCCGTACAGGAACCCCGCCGCGTACAGGTCGCCGGCACCGGTGGTGTCGACCACGTTGGCCGGGTGCGCGTCGATCACATGCGTGTCGTCGCCGGCGACGATGACCGAGCCTGCGGCACCGCGAGTGAGCGCGGCGATCTCGCACTGCCCGCGCACGCGGTGCAGCGCCTCGTCGAACGTGTCGACCTGGTAGAGCATCGTGATCTCGTCCTCGTTGGCAAAGACGATGTCAATGTTGCCCGCGATCAGATCAAGGAACTCCTCGCGGTGGCGCTCGACGCAGAACGGATCCGAGAGCGTGAGCGCGACCCGGTTGTCGGAGCGGTGTGCGATCGCGGCGGCGCGGCGGACAGCTTCCTTCGCCGCGGGCGGGTCCCACACGTAGCCCTCGAGGTAGGTAACCGCCGCGCTCTCGACGAGCGCCTCGTCGATGTAGGTCTCGTCGAGCTCGGCACCCGCGCCGAGGAACGTGCACAGCGTGCGTTCGGCGTCGGGCGTGACGATGACGAGGCACCGTCCCGTCGGCGGGCCGGTGGTGGCGAACGGCGTATCGAAGTGCACGCCGAGACTGCGCAGGTCGTGGGAGAAGACCTTGCCGAATGCGTCGTCGGAGACCCGGCCGATATATGCGGCCTTGCCGCCGAACGAGGCGACGCCGGCGGCGGTGTTCGCGGCCGAACCTCCGGAGATCTCGGTGGCGGGTCCCATCAGTGCGTAGATCTCGTCGGAGCGGGCCGCGTCGACCATCGTCATTGCGCCCGGCTCCACCTCGGCGCGTTTCACGAAGTCGTCGTCGGCGTGCACGAGCACGTCGACCAACGCGTTGCCGAGGGTCAGCACATCGAAACGACTCACTTCTTGACTCCCAGGGTGAGTGCGACCGGCTGCACCGAGGGAGCGGCGACGGCCATGGAAGTTTCGTCGATCGGTCGCAGACGCCGCCCGACGGTCTGCGTCCGTCCGTAGAGGGTGGTGCGCTGCGAGAGCGTGCGCCCGATGGGTTCGACGATCGAGCGGAACTCCGCCTCGTCGAGCTCCTGGCCGTGGCTCGCGCCCGCCGCCCTCGAAATGTTCTCGTCCATCAGGGTGCCGCCGAGGTCGTTGGCGCCCGCTTGCAGGATCTGGCGGGTTCCGCCGATGCCGCACTTGACCCACGAGGCCTGGATGTTCGGGATCGTGTCGCGGTACGCGATGCGACCGACCGCGTGCATCAACAGGACCTCGCGGAACGTGGGTCCGCGGCGCGCCTTGCCCTGGATGAAGATCGGAGTGGCCATGTGCACGAAAGGGAGCGGCACGAACTCGGTGAAGCCGCCGGTCTCCTTTTGGAGATCGCGTGTGCGCACGAGGTGGCGGGCTACGTGCACCGGCCGCTCGACCGAACCCATCATGATGGTGACGTTCGACTTGAGGCCGGCTGCATGCGCGGTGCGGTGTGCGAAGAGCCATTCCTCGGTGTTGACCTTGTCGGGGCAGATGATCGCCCGGACCTCGTCGTCGAGGACCTCCGCGGCGGTGCCGGGCAGCGTCGCGAGCCCGGCGGCCTTGAGCCGCAGCATGTACTCGTGCAGCGGCATCTCGAGCCGGCGCGCACCTTCGGTCACTTCGAGCGCGGTGAACCCGTGGATGTGGATCGACGGCGCGACTTCCTTCACGGCTTTGGCGACGTCGACGTAGTAGTCGCCGTCGAAGTCGGGATGGATGCCGCCCTGCAGGCACACCTCGGTCGCGCCGCACTCGATCGCCTCGACCACCCGCCGCTGCATCTCTTCCATCTCGAGGAGATACGGCTTGCCCCGGAGGTTGAGTGAGAGCGGGCCTTTCGAGAACGCACAGAACCGGCACTTGAACGTGCAGACGTTCGTGTAGTTGATGTTGCGGTTACGGACGAATGTGACCTCGTCGCCGATGATCTCGCGCCGCAACTGATCGGCGACCTCGGCCACGCGCCCGACCTCGGGGCCGCGGGCCGCGAGCAGCGTGACGATCTCGTCGATGCCGACCTCTTCGCCCGCGAGCACTCCTGCGAGCACCTCGCCGACCGGGCCAACGGCTCGAGATACGGGGGCGGGAAGGATCTGTGGGGGATCGAGATCGTCGCGGCCCGGCGACCACGCGGTGTCGCGTGCGAGCCCCTCGAGATCGGAGGCGACGAGCACCGCCGTGCGCACGTCGGGGTGCAACCATGCTTCCGGCCGCTGCACGAACTCGGGATACACGGTGAGCCGCGGCGCGAGCACGAAGCCGGCCGCTTCGGTCGCCTCCTGCAGGAGATCGAGAGCGGGCCACGGACGCTCCGGATTGACGTGGTCGATCGTGACCGGTGACACGCCGCCCCAGTCGTCGATACCGGCCGCGAGCAACGGCGCGAGATCGTCGCTCAGATTCGGCGGCGCTTGGAGATGGATGTCGGCCGGCAAGATCAGGCGCGCCGCGGCGATCGACCAGAGGAACTCGTCGGTCGGGCAGGGCTCGGTTTTGTGCATCGCAGTGCCCGCCTTGGGCAAGAAGTTCTGCACGATCACCTCTTGCACGTGACCGTGCTCGAGGTGCGAGTTCGCGATCGCGACGAGCGCTTCGATCCGTTCGGCGCGGGTCTCACCGATGCCGACCAGGATGCCCGTGGTGAATGGCACCCGGGCCCGACCGGCCGCGTCGAGCGTCGCCAGGCGGCGCGCCGCGGTCTTGTCCGGTGCGTCGAAGTGCGCGCCGCCGGATTCGTGCAGCCGGTCGGCGAGCGTCTCGATCATCATTCCCTGCGACGGACTCACCGCACGCAGCCGCAGGAGCTCGACTTCCGACAACGCGCCCGCATTGGCATGGGGGAGGAGCCCGGTCTCGTCGAGCACCCGCTTGGCCACCGCGAAGAGGTAGTCGACGGTGCTCTCGAATCCGCGTTCTGCGAGCCAGGCCCTGGCCTGCGGGTAGCGGTCCTCCGGACCTTCCCCGAGGGTGAAGAGCGCCTCGAAGCATCCGAGCGCGGCACCGCGGGTGGCGAGCTCGAGCGCTTCGTCCTCGGAGAGGTACGGCGTGTCGAGACGAGCGGGCGGCTTGGCGAACGTGCAGTAGCCGCAGCGGTCACGACACAACATCGTGAGCGGAGCGAAGATCTTGGGCGAGAAGGTGATGCGTCGGCCGGTACGGGCGTCGCGCCGAGCCGCCGCTGCCGGCATCAGCTCGGTCAGGGGCGCGCGTTCCAGCTCGTGGAACGACGAAGCGCTGAGCATCCGGCGACCCTAGTCGGCAGCCAGGGCCGCCCGGTCTCCGATCCACAGCACCTGTTCGCCGCGAATGTGGATGGCCGGGAGATCCTCCCCGGCGCGCATGCGGCGAATGGGGTCATGCTTCTCGGCGCCTTCCACGGTGATCACGACGAGCTTCGAATGCGCGATGCCCGGAAACGTGAACGTGAGGCGCGGATGCGGGTGCAGATCGTCGCCCGCTTCGACCACGAAACGCTCCGTCTCCGTCAGCGTCGACGCGCCCGGGAACAACGACGCGGTGTGACCGTCGGGACCGAGGCCGAGGTGCACGATGTCGATCGGTGGCGCGCTGCGGATCAGCGCGTCGTACCCGTCGGCGCCGGCCGCGACCATCGAGTGAATCGCGCCGGGCTGGGCCTCGTCGAGCAGGATGCGGCGGGCCATGCCCTCGTTCGAGTCCTCCGACTCGACCGGGACCACCCGATCGTCGCCGAAGTACACGTCGACCGCCGCCCAGTTGATCGTCTCCCGCCG
>JBEPUZ010000185.1:0-9584 GCA_041691275.1 Actinomycetota bacterium
ACACCGGGCGGCCGCCGGGGGGGGCCGACGCTCCGGCGAGCCAGCACGATCGCATCGCGCCAGGTCATGCCGACTCGATCCGTCCGCCGACGAGATGCATCCGTCTGTCGGCGCGGGCCGCGATCGCATCGTCGTGCGTCACGACCAGGACGGTCGATCCGTGCTCGACCGGTACCCGGAGCAACATGTCGAGGACCACCGCGGTGGCGGCAGGATCGAGGTTGCCGGTTGGTTCGTCGGCGAGCACGAGCCGAGGTTCGTTCGCGAGTGCGCGGGCGATCGCGACCCGCTGCTTCTCGCCGCCACTCAACGCGCGCGGACGATGTCCGAGACGGTCGCCGAGGCCGACCGCGCCGAGGAGCTCCCGCGCGCGGGCCCGACGTTGACGGCGCGACACGTGTTCGAACGTCAGCGCGAGCTCGACGTTCTCGAGCGCGGTGAGCTGGCCCAGGAGCCCGAAGTCCTGGAACACGAAACCGACGACGTCGCGCCGATAGCGTGCCATCTCATCGCGACCGAGTTGGGCGAGGTCGTTCCCGGCGATCAGGACGGAACCGCCGTGCGGTCGGTCGAGGCCACCGAGCACCGAAAGCAGGGTGGTCTTGCCCGAGCCGGACGCGCCCGTGATCGCCACGACGCTTCCGGCGTCGATGTCGAAGTCGATCGAGTCGAGGACGACGAGCTCGCCTTCCGGGGTGTCGTACCGGAAACGCAAGCCGCTTGCGTGCACCGCGACGCCGGCTCGTTCGTTCGGGTCGACGGCGACATCCGCGGGTGACGCCATCGCCCGACGGTACCGCCGCTGATTTGTTCCCTGGTCGCGGCCGGGTCGGGCGCGCACCGGGCCCGCTACGCGTCGCGTTCGACGGCGGGTCCGGGCGATACATTCGACGCTCCGCGTCGTCCTCTCACGAGCACGGCTGCGAGCCAGATTGCGCCGATCGTCACGACGACCACGACCACGGTCAGGGTCGAGGTCGCGTAGTTCAGTGGTTGCACGGTGTGGTTGTCAGGTACCTGCGCGTGCCCGTAACGGCGTATTCCGGGCCACGCCACAGCGATGACGACGGCGGAACCGAAGAGCACGGCGCGCAGTGGCGCCCGGCCGACCGCGGGGACACGCCGGAGCACGAGGAACGAGATCGCGACCGCAATCGGAGCGACAAGCAAGTCGTGCAGGATGTCGCCACCGACGAAGTAGCGCAGGAAGTTGGGGATCGGCGTCGACTCCGGGTGGCGGAGTATCCCGACCACTCCCACGAGCATCAGGGGCACTCCGACGAGTAGACCGACGCCGAGCCCGATCCGATCGGCGCGAGGTTCCTTCATCTCCTCGGGGGAGGTGTGCTTCATCTCGCGCTCAGTTGCGTCACCCATTTGGTCTGATTCACCCCCGGCCGGTTCGGTGCGATCAGGCGCAGTGGGAATCCGTGATCGATCGCGAGAGGTTCGCCGTTGACGAGCAGCGCGAGCAGCGTGTCGGGGTCGTGTGCCTGCCAGCGATCGAGAATCGACACGCGGTAGCTGCCCCGCGGCTGGAGCGACAAGACGGATGCCTCCGAGTGGGGATCGGCGCCGGCCATCGCAAGCAGGTCGCGCACCCTCACGCCCGTCCAGTGCTGGGAGGTGCTCCAGCCTTCGACGCACGAGATCGGGAGGGTGGCGGAGTGCTGGGGTAGCGCGTGTAGCTCGTCGAGCGAGAACGAGAGGGCGGTCGCGACCTTGCCGGTCACTTCGAGCCGGTAGTTCGTGATGTTGATGAACTTTGCCGCGCCGGTGTCTCTCGCGGTGCCGTTCACCGGAAAGCCCTGCGGCCCGACGTCGGGCCGTCGTGGCGCGAGAAACGCGAGGCGACGGAGCGGCCGGAACGTCTGACCCACGGTGAACAGCGCGACCAACGCGCTCGCGCCGAAAGCGGTGAGCAGGAACCGTCGGCGTTCAAGTGCGACCGGCGCCGCGGTGGTATCGGACGCGGGTTCGCGCTTCAGCGCGCGTCGACTCGTCGTGAACTTGGCGCCGATGTGGATCGCGAGCGCACCCATCACGATCCATGCGGTGCGGAAGTGCGTGTCGGGGAAGTTGAACTTCCACGGGTACCAGAGGTTGATGTTCGCGAGGCCCGTGAAGAGCATGAAGATCGAGCCGCCGATGAGCGGGAAGATCGCGAGCCGTTCGACAAGATTCGTCAGGTTCTCGAACGGAGGCCACTGGAACAGCTTCGGGTAGACGCTCCAGAGCTTTGCGAGGAGGAGTGGGATCGACGCGACACCGGTGATGACGTGCAGGCCCTGGGTGACGCGGTACAAGCCGACCGGTCGGGAGGGAAGCTCGAAACCGAATGACGGGTGTTGGGCGAAGTGCGAGTAGAGACCAGTGACGAAGCAGGTGGTGAAGGCGATGCCGAGGGCCAGCCCGAGCCGGGCCGCGACCCGTTCACTGTTGATCGCCTCCGCTTCGGTGGTCATCCGGCGACGCTCTCGGTGATCTCGAGTTGATCGAGTGCGGCCGCGAAGTGGGAGTCCGGGATCGTGTGCGCAACAGCTCGCGCATCGTCAATGGTGTCGACGTCGCGCAACGTCGTGAGCATCGCGGTGCGATAACCCAGGTCGCGCAGACGGGCGTGTTGGTCGCGACATGTGTGACCGGTGCTCATGGGTACGCCGTCGAAGACTCTGGCGTCGGAGTGGCGCAACCCGATGGCCCACCATCCACCGTCGAAGGCAGGGCCGAGCACCGCGTCGGAGTCGTTGCCGACCAGGGACCGTGCCGCATCGACCAGGTGTTCGACCGTGACCTGCGGAGTGTCCATTCCAACCAAGAGCGCAGGCCCGGTCACGGCTGCGAACGCGTGGGCGAGGCGCTCGTCGAGTCCCCCGCCGATCTGGGGAACGATCACGAATCCGTCGGGTATCCACGGTCCGGGTGGCCCGTCGAGCGCGAGTACCCGGGCGACCGCGGGGGTGACTGCAACCGTCGCCAATGTGTCGGCGAGCGCCCCCGCAGCAAGGTCGGCCGCTTCCGCGGGCGTGCAAGGTGGGCAGAGCCGTGTCTTCACCTTGCCGGGCCGGGGCGTCTTGGCGATGACGATCAGGGTTACGCCCGTCATCGGAGCAACCGCGCCATGTCGCGTACCGTGCGCGCGGTTCCTCCGACGGTTCCCGTGACCTTCGATCTCCCGAGTCGTGGCGCGTAGCCGACGTCGACCTCGTCGATACGCCATCCGGCCTGCCATGCGCGCAGGACCATCTCCAACGGCCACCCGAAGCGTCGGTCGACGAGACCGAGGTCGAGGAGTGCTTCCCGACGTGCGGCCCGCATCGGCCCGAGATCGCGGAGACGGAGCGACGTGCGCCGGCGGATCTCCCACGCGAGAACGTGATTGGCGAAGCGCGCGTGGACCGGCCACGCCCCGGGATCGGCTCGCCGGGCGCCCAGTACGAGGTCGGACTCGCCCGCGACGACAGGCGCAGCGACCAACGGTAGATCGGCACCCGAAAACGATCCGTCGCAATCCATGAAGCACACCACCTCGGAGGTCGCGGCCGCGAGCCCGGCGAAGCACGCCGCACCGAAGCCGCGTTGGGGCTCGATGATCACCCGGGCGCCGCGCGCGCGGGCGATGTCGACGGTGCCATCGTCGGATCCGTTGTCGACGACGATCGCGTCGAAGCCGTCGGGCAATCCCTCGATCACGGCGGCAATCGCGCTCGCTTCGTTCAGTGCCGGGAGCACGACGTCGGTCATCATGGCCAAGGTAACGACGCGGTCTGCGATGTGATCGTCTGCGCGCCTTACGATCCGCGAAACTCTTGACGCTCGATCAACTCCTCGGCGGTGCGATCGTCCTCTACGTGGGTAGGTTCTCTGCGATGCTCGACGTGCGCGCGCCAACCGAGATGCGCCCGGCGCGCGTCCTGGTGGCTTGGGCCGGACTCATTGTCGTGGCCGTCGTGTGGGGTCACGTGCTCGTCGCCACGGGCCACAATCTCGCCCTTCGAGCGCCGCCGTTCTGGAGCCCGGTACGTTTCCATCCGAGCGCGCGACTGATTCCTGCACTCCTTCTCGCGTGGGGTGTCGTCACCAAGGGACCGGACGCGGCGAGAACGTTGCGCTGGCGACCGTTGCTGGCACTGGCCGCGGCGACCACTGCGTTGTGGGCGCTCGCAGTCGCGTTCGTGAACAGCATCGAGGGCCAGAACGGCATTACGGACCCGCTGCGGTTCCGGCGTGACGAATATCTCCGTACCGCACGCGGCATCACCTCGGTGCCGACCTTCCTCTCACACCTGATCCCGAACCTGGGGCGTTATCCGCAGAACGTGCAGGGGCATCCGCCTGGGATGGTCGTGCTCGAGTGGCTGCTCGACCGGATCGGGTTGTCGACGCCGGGTTGGAATGCCACCTGGGCGTTGGCCGGGGGAGTGGGCGCGGGAATCGCCGCCCTGGTCTCGCTGCGCGAGATCGCGGGCGAAGACGCAGCGCGCGCCGCGGCGCCGTTCATGGTTCTGCTTCCGGCCGTGATCTGGTGGCAGACCGCGGATGCTCTTTTCGCAGGCGTCGCCGCATGGTCGGTGACCGCGCTCGTGCTCGCAACGGGACAACCCGGCACTCGTGCCCGGGTCCTCGCGCTCGCGGGTGGTGTCGGTTTCGGCGTGGCCGCGTTCCTCTCGTACGGGCTCGTCCTGCTCGCCATCATCCCGATCGCCGTGTGCGTAAGCCGCCGGCGGATATCGCTCCTGTGCTTCGGTGCGCTCGGAGCTCTGCCGGTGTTCGCAGTGTTCGCCGGGCTCGGCTTCTCATGGTTCGCGGGCCTGGCCGCGACGCACCACGCGTACTGGACGGGCGTCGCGAGCCGGCGGCCGTACTCGTATTTCCTCGTCGCCGACGTCGCCTTGTTCGCGGTCGCGACCGGGCCCGCGGTCGCAGTGGCTTTGAGCCGGTTGCGCGACGCTCGGGTCTGGCTGCTCGTTGGCGCCGGCCTCGCGGTCGTGGCCCTGGCCGACGTCAGCGGCATGTCGAAGGCCGAGGTCGAACGCATCTGGTTGCCGTTCGTCCCGTGGGTCGTCCTCGCCACTGCGGCTTACGCAGGACTGCAGCCGTCGACGCGCGTGCGCCGCTGGTTGGCCCTGCAGGCAGCCTGCACGCTCGTGCTCGTCGTGACGATATGGTCGCAATGGTGACTCCGGGAGCGACTGCGGGCGCGCACGTCCTCGTAGTGGAGGACGACCCGACCGTCCGCGAGGTCGTCGTGCGCTATCTCGAGCGCGAAGGGATCGCGGTCACCGCGGTCGGTGACGGTGAGAGCGCGCTCGTGCAGGCCGCGGTTCGTTGGCCCGATCTCGTGGTCCTCGACCTGATGCTCCCGACGCTCGACGGGTTCGAGGTGTGCCGACGACTGCGGGCGACGGCGCCCGTTCCGGTGATCATGCTGACCGCACGCGGCGACGAGGACGATCGTGTCCTCGGCCTCGAGCTCGGCGCCGACGACTACGTCTCGAAACCGTTCTCCCCCCGCGAGCTGACTGCACGCGTGAAGGCCGTACTCCGGCGCGCCGCAGGGGTCGTTACCCCCTCCGACGGGGTGCTCGCGCAGATCGTCGCCGGTGACCTCACCATCGACGTGGCGGCGCGGCAGGCGTTCCGGTCGGGAAACCTGCTCACGCTGACGGCGCGGGAGTTCGACGTCATCACGTTCCTCGGCTCCCGGCCGCGGCAGGCGGTCCGCCGCGAAGAGCTGCTGGAACAGGTGTGGGGATACACGTACGGCGACACCGCGACCGTCACGGTGCACGTCCGCAGGATCCGGGAGAAGATCGAGTCGGACCCGAGTGAGCCGCGCCATCTGGTGACCGTGTGGGGCGTCGGATACAGGTGGGACCCGTGAACCTTCACGACGCGAGCGAACTCGCGGCCATGGCCGGCGGCGTCACGATCCTGTCTTTGGTCATCGGGGCGGTCGCGATCCGGTTGTCACGGCGCCGGTCGCTCGGCGCGCAGATTGTCGCGCTCACCTGTAGCACCGTCGTCGCGGTGCCCCTCGGAGCGTACGCCGCATCCCGGGCGATGTTCATCTCCCAGCATGATCTCACCGCGCTCGTCGTGGTTCTGCTCTCCGCGGGAACCGTCGCGATCGTCGGCACCTACGTGCTGGGTCGGCGCATCGGCGTTGCGAGCCGAGCGCTCGTCGCCACCGCGCGCCGGATCGGCGACGACGAGCCCGTCGCAGTCGCGCCACTCGAGCGCCACGCTCCGGCCGAGTTCCTCGATCTGGAATCGGAGCTCGAGGCGGCCCGGGCCCGACTCGAGGAAGCGCGCACCCGCCAACGGACGTTGGAAGCTTCTCGCCGTGATCTCGTGGCCTGGGTCTCGCACGATCTGCGAACACCGCTCGCCGGCATGCGGGCGATCGTGGAAGCGCTCGAGGACGGCGTGGTCGACGATCCCGGCACCGTGGAGCGCTATCTGCGGACGATGCGCGAACAGGTCGATCATCTCGCCGCGCTCGTCGACGATCTCTTCGAGCTGAGTCGCACCCAAGCGGGTGCGCTCCGTCTGCAGTTCGAACGCGTGTCGCTGGGCGATCTCGTCTCCGACGTCCTCGCGGGTTCCGCGCCCGTCGCCGCGGCCAAGCGGGTCAACCTCGAAGGCCGGCTCGTCGGGCCGCCGCCCGAGCTCGAGGTCTCGGCGCCCGAGGTGCTGCGGGCGTTACGCAACCTGCTGGAGAACGCGATCAGGCACACGCCGAGCGACGGCTCCGTGATCGTCGAGGCGGGCGTCGACGACGATCGGCCCGAGTACGCGTACATCGCGGTGCGCGACACGGGAGGCGGGGTACCCGTGGAGGATCTCGAACGCATCTTCGATGTCGCGTTCCAGGGCGACCGCGCCCGAAGCCCAGGGAACGGCGCGGGCGCGGGTCTGGGCCTGGCGATCGCCAAGGGGTTCGTCGAAGCCCACGACGGCCGTCTCAAGGTGCGCAATGTCGCCGGCGGCGCGACGTTCACCATTGAATTGCCGCGGGTGCGCACCTGATGCGCGTGCTCGTCACCGGAGGTGTCGGATTCATCGGGTCCCACGTCGTCGATTCACTCGTCGACCTCGGTCACGAAGTACGGGTCCTCGATGCACTCCTTCCCGCCGCGCACGGCTCGATACCGGAATGGTGCAACCCGAACGCCGAATACATCTGGGGTGACGTGACCGACCCCACGACCTCTGCCCGCGCGGTGGGGGGCATCGACGCCGTGTCGCACCAGGCGGCCATGGTCGGATTGGGCGTCGACTTCGACGACGTCGTCGAGTATGTGCACCACAACGACGCCGGCACCGCCATGTTGCTCCGGGAGCTTCACCGCGTCGGCTTTCGCGGACGACTCGCCCTGGCGAGCAGCATGGTCGTATACGGAGAGGGCCGCTACTCCTGCATCAAGCACGGCGACGTGGTCGCACCGGCCCGATCGACGAGTGATCTGGACGCGGGCCGGTACGAGCCCGCGTGCCCTCGGTGCCAGTCGGATCTCGTCCCCGGCGCCGTTCCGGAAACTGCACCCCTCGACCCGAGAAACGTCTACGGCGCGACGAAACTGCATCAGGAACACCTCGCACGAAGCTTCGCTCGAGAGCATCCGGGGGCGTCGGTCACCGCGCTCCGCTACCACAACGTGTACGGCCCGCGTATGCCGCGCGATACCCCCTATGCGGGCGTCGCCAGCCTCTTCCGCAGCGCGTTCGCTCGCGGCGACGCTCCGAGCGTCTTCGAGGATGGCGGTCAGAGGCGCGACTTCGTCCACGTGCGCGACGTAGCCCGCGCCAATGCATGCGCGCTCACCGCCGAGTGCCCGTACGACGGCGCCGTGAACATCGCGAGCGGCGATCCGCATTCGGTGCTCGAGATGGCCGATGCCATCGCCGACGCGTTCGGCACGGGTGCAGCGCGTCCGAACGTCGTTGGCGGTTACCGGCTGGGCGACGTCCGGCACGTGTTCGCGTCACCGCAACTCGCGGCCCATGCGCTGGGCTTCCGAGCGGAGATCCCCTTCGCTGCAGGCATGAGAGAGTTCGCCCACGCGCCGTTACGCCGAGGAGCAGCGTGACCGTCGCGCCGACACCCGAATGGGAACTGGAATCCGGCCGGCAACGGACCCGGGCCGACGACGGCCGGAACACGGCGATCGTCAGCGCGGCCGGCGCAGTCCTCTCCGTCGCGGTCGACCGGTGGTTCGACGAACCCTCGCCCGCGGAGCACGCGCTGTTGCGGCTGGCGATCGGGCCGGTACTCGACATCGGCTGTGGTCCGGGCCGTCACGTGCTCGCGCTTGCATCAGCCGGTGTTCCGGTTCTCGGCATCGACATCTCGGCCGCGTTCTTGGCCGTGGCCCGGCGCGATGGTGCCAACGTTCTTCGTCGCTCGGTGTTCGACGACGTCCCGGATGCGGGCGAGTGGCGGACCGCGCTGCTGCTCGACGGGAACCTCGGTCTCGGGGCCGATCCGGTTGCTCTGCTCCGGAGGACGCGGGAGCTCCTGGCCCCGGGCGGCCGGATCCTGTTGGAAGCCCAACAGCCGGGCAGCTCATCTCGCAGCGAGGACGTCCATGTGCTGCTCGACGCGAAACGGGGACCGCTCTTCACTTGGGGCAGTGTCTCGATCGATCGGGTCCCGGCGATTGCGTCGGAGAGCGAGCTCACCGTCGTGCACTCCTGGTCGGCCGAGGGACGCTGGTTCGCCCGCCTCGACTGCGACTGACGCATCCGCTGGGCGGCGTGAGTTGCCACGAACTACACGCCGGTGAGTGGACGCCACTGTCACGTGACTGCGTGGAGTGCGGTGCGGATGTCCTGGGCGATCTGGATTCGGTCCGCCGCGAGAATCGTTGCGACGTCATCGAGGGAGCATCGACCGAGACTGGTCAACGCGATGGCGACCCGCTGTCGCCACGGCGAGCAGCCCCGCGCCGTCGCCTCCCGGTCGGCTTCGCTCGTCGGATTGTCCGCACATCGTGTCACGATGTCTGCGAACACCCTTTGGCGTTCTGTCGCCGCATTGATGCAACGCGGCAGACGGTCGACCGCTACAAAGACATCGACCACGATCTGTTCCGCCGCCACTCGGTCACGAGTGAGTCCTCGGGCCACGGCGAACGCGCGTTGCCCGCACTCTGCGTACAGATCGGCTGTGGTCCCCGTGCGAGCATCAGCAGCGTCGGCGACGGAAACGGTCCTCCGCCCGCGAGTCCGGGTCCCTAACATGCTTGTGCCCTAAGTCGGGCGAAAAAGCCGTGGTCCGGGGCTCGATCGCTGGATCAGCTGGGCGCGGTGGTCTCACCGGACAATGAGACGAAGCATAACCGCGCGAACGCTTCCCGCTAACAATACCCGGCGCGGTATGCCGCAAACCCCCCATGGCGCGGGTTTGCGCCGGGTATGGCCGGTCCGGTCGCAGTCGGCGTTCTCTTCGCCCGTCCGCACTCTTCTACGCCTTACACGGCGAACGGTACGACGGCCGACGCCTCTGTCGAGCCGACGCGCGCTGGCTACTTCGACCTGAAGAACTCGCCGTCGGGGTGAGTTCGCGTTGTCGGGTCGGC
>JBEPUZ010000186.1:0-9538 GCA_041691275.1 Actinomycetota bacterium
AGGAGCAGCTCGTGTGGATGCGGGCGTTCATCGACCGGGAGCTGATCCCGCTCGAGCCGATCTTCGACCAGTTGCGCGCGGAGGAGTGGGAGCCGGTCAAGCGGCACCTCCAGGAGCAGGTAAAGGCGCAGGGGTTGTGGGGTGCGTTCCTCGACCCGAAGCTCGGCGGGGAAGGGCTCGGCCAGATGAAGCTGGCGCTGATGTCGGAGATCATCGGTCGCTGCATGATGTCGATGACGATCTTCGGCGTGCAGGCACCCGACAGCGGCAACATGGAGTTGCTCGCACACGGCGCGACCGACGCGCAGAAGGAACGCTGGCTCTGGCCGAACCTCCGCGGTGAGATCTCGAGCGCGTTCGCGCTGACCGAACCCTTCTTTGCCGGCGCCGACCCCACGGTGATCGGTACGACGGCTACGAGGGACGGTGACGAGTGGGTGATCGATGGGCACAAGTGGTTCATCACCAACGCGTCGGTCGCCGACATCGTGCTCGTGTTCGCGGAGACCAATCCCGACGGCCGTCCGCATCGGCACGCGTCGATCTTCGTGGTGCCGACCGGTACGCCGGGCATGGAGATCGTGCGTGACATCCCCACCATGGCGCATCCCGACGAGTCGTACGGTCGCGTCGGCAACCACGCCGAGATCGTGTTCAGCAACTGCCGGGTTCCGACCGACCATCTCATCGGGCAACCGGGCGAGGGATTCCTGCTCGCGCAGCAGCGGCTCGGCGGCGGTCGCATCCACCACGCGATGCGCTGGCTCGGCCAGGCCCAACGGTCGCTCGACATCATGTGCGAGCGCGCGGTCTCGCGCACCTCGCACGGCAAGCTGCTCGCACAGCACCAGATGGTGCAGGACTACGTCGCGTTGTCGCACATGGAGATCCAGTCGGCGCGGTTGCTGACCTTCCAGACCGCCTGGAAGATGGACAAGTACGGCGCGGCCGCGGTGCGCGCCGACCTCGGCATGATCAAGGCGCACGTCTCCAAGGTCGTGCTCGCGGTCCTCGACCGGACCATCCAAGTGTGCGGCGCGCTCGGATACTCGAGCGATCTGCCCGTGGAGTCGTGGTACCGCTCGACGCGCTTCGGCCCCATCGGCGACGGTCCCGACGAGCTGCACAAGTCGGTGCTCGCCCGCACGATCTTGAAGAATTACTCACCGGTCGAGGGCTGGCCTACCGAGCACCTCCCGAGCCGTCGTCCCGCGGCCGAGGCGAAGTGGGTCGAGCTACGCGCCCGGGCCGGTGCCGGTTGAGCGCGGCGCCGGTTGTCGACACCGCGCCCTTGCAGCACTATCTCGACGACGCGCTCGGCGGCCACGTTCCCGTGACGGTGGCGCCGATGACCGGCGGTGGCTCGTGCGAGGTATTCGCCGTCGAGCGCGGCGACGCCCGTTGGGTCCTGCGCCGCGCACCCCGGCACGCGAGCTCGGCGACCGCGCACGACGTGCTGCGCGAGTTCCGGATCCTCGACGCCATCAAGGACGAGCCCGTTGCGGTCGCCCGTCCTGTCGTCGCGTGTGCCGACGACCAGGTGTTCGGATCGCCGTTCTACATGATGGAGCGGATCGACGGCAAGCCGATCCTGCAGTCGGTTCCGCAGTCGTGGGCTGCGGTCCCCGAGACGCACGGCCGCGCGCTCGAGGCGCTCGTCGACGCGCTGGTCGCGATCCATGCCGTCGACTGGAGCGCGTGCGGACTCGAGGATCTGGCCCACACCGACGACTACCTCTCCCGCCAGCTGAAGCGCTGGCTGACCCAGCTCGATTCCTACGGCGGACGGCCGCTGCCCGCCGCGCATCGAGTCGCAGCCTGGCTCGACGCGCACCGCCCCGCCGATCAAGCCGCTGCGCTGTGCCACGGCGACTACAAGCTCGACAACGTGCTCTTCTCCCCGACCGCGCCGCCACAGCTCCTCGCGGTCGTCGACTGGGAGATGGCTTCGATCGGCGATCCCCTCATCGACCTCGCGTGGGCGCTGATCTTTCATCCCGGCGCCGAAGGAACCATTCACCTCGGGATGACGAAGGAACCGACGTTCGCGCCGGAACACCTTCCCGATCGCGCTGCCCTCGTCGCGCGGTACGCGAACGGCTCGGGCCGCGACACCACGGCGATGGGTTGGTACGACGTGTTCTCCCGCTGGAAGCTGGCCGTCGTGCTGGAGGGCAGCTACGCCAAGTTCGTGCGGGGCCAGTCCGACAAGCCCATCCACGAGCTCTTCGGTATGCAGGTCGACCTTCTTCTCGACAGCGCAACCGAGGCCATCGAATCGGGAGGCGCCTGATGCGCGCGTGGCAGGTACAGGGCGCGGGCGAACCGCTCGCCGTGCTGCACGAGGTCGACCTCGACGTACCGGAGCCGGGGCCCGGTCAGGTGCGCATCCGCGTCACCGCGGCCGGCATCGGACTCCCGGACGTGTTCATGTGCCGTGGTACCTACCCGCTCACTCCACCGCTGCCGTTCACGTCCGGGCAGGAGGCCACCGGCGTCGTCACTGCAGTCGGCGAAGGAGTCGACCTCGAGGTCGGCGCGCGGATCATGTGCGTCACGATGTTCTGGACCGGCCAGGGATCGTTCGCGGAGGAGTGCCTCGTCGCGGCCGACTCCGCCTTTGCGCTTCCCGACGGTCTGACCGACGCGGAAGCAGCCGGCTTCTGGATCCCGCACCTCACGGCATGGGTCGGCCTCGTCGACCGCGGCGCACTCGCGGCCGGCGACTGGCTCGCAGTACTCGGAGCCGCCGGCGGCAGCGGGATCGCGGCAGTGCAACTCGGCCGCGCGCTCGGCGCGAACGTCATCGCCGTCGTGAGCGACGAAGAGAAGGCGGACTTCTGTCGCGGGCTCGGCGCCGACACCACGATCAACCACCGCGACGGTTCGGTCGCCGCGGCGTTGCGCGACGCGACCGGCGGGCGAGGCGTCAATCTCGTTTACGACCCGGTCGGAGGCTCGGTCGCCGAGGAAGCCGCAACCGCGTTGACGCGCCACGGCCGGCTGCTCGCCGTCGGATTCGCGAGTGGCTCGTGGCCCAAGATCGCCGCGCACGATCTCGTCGTCACGAACACGTCGCTCGTCGGAGTGTTCGCGGGCGGCTACTCACGCGATGAGCTCGACAGCATCCACGCACAGCTCGCCGCGCTCGTCGCCGACGGGCGGTTGCGCAGCGCGGTGCGCACTGAGGTCAGTTTCGACCAGCTCCCGGCGGCATTGCAGCGCATGGCCGACCGGGCCGTCGTAGGCAAGGTGGTGATGGTGCTGTGAGACCCGCGACCAAGAGCTCGGAGCTCGACCTCGACGCAGAGGAGATCGTGACGGCCGCGGTCGAGCTCTTCCTCGAGTCGGGGCTCGACGCGGTCAGCATGCGCAGTGTCTCGGCACGGCTCGGTGTGTCGCCCGTCCCCCTCTACAGCCGGGTCGGCAACAAGGAGGCGTTGCTCGACGCGATCGCCGAGCGCCTGCTCGCCGACCTCGCGCCTGCGGTCGATGACGGCGAAGCGTGGGACGGCTATGCGGCGCGCTGGGCGCGCGAGTTGCGGGCCCGGTTGCGCCGGGCGCGCGACAGTCGCTTGTTGCTCTGGCCCGGGCGTGACGCGTACGTCGAAGCGTCCCGCCCGCTCGTCGACAGCATGCGCCGCGACGGGTTCGCGGCCGACGCCGCGGTCCAAGCATGCCGGTTGCTGACGTGGGCGACGGTGGGATTCGGTGCAGTCGAGATCGGTGTGGAACCACCAGGACGAGGAGCGGCTCGAAGCCGTTCCCGGCCCGGTGGTGACCCCGGAGGTGTGACCCCGGCCGAAGCCGAGACCCTCTTCGACATGCACATTCGCTACCTGATCGAAGGCATCGCCCGCGACGCCGAGTCCGATCGGGTTGGCTCGCCGCGCCGTCGGAGCCGTTCATGACCATCCCCTCGTTGGACGCGACCGGCAAGGTCGTGATCGTCACCGGTGCCAGCAAGGGCCTGGGCCGGGCGATGGCGCTGGGGTTCGCAGAAGCAGGCGCCGACGTGGTGGTGGCGAGCCGGAAGCTCGAGCTGTGCGAGGCGGTCGCCACCGAGATCCGGGCGCGGAGCCGGCGCGCACTCGCGGTGAGCTGTCACGTGGGCGACTGGGACCAGTGCGGCGCCCTGGTCGACGCGGCCGTGAAGGAGTTCGGTCGCATCGACGTGCTGGTGAACAACGCCGGTATCGCGCCGGTGCCGCCCTCGTTGCGGGAGATCACACCCGAGCTGTTCGACAAGACGATCGCGGTGAACCTCAAGGGTCCGTTGCGCCTCACGGCGTTGGCTGCAGAACACATGACCGCGGGCGGGTCGATCATCAACATCAGTTCGAAGGCGTCGCTGCACCCTACGTCGTACACCGTCGTCTACGCAGCCGCGAAGGCCGGGTTGAACGCACTCACGAAGGCCGCCGCCCAGGAGCTCGGACCGCGCGGCATCCGGGTGAACGCGATCGTGTGCGGCACGTTCCATACCGACAGCCTGCACGCCTCGATCCCGACCGAAGAGATGCAGGCCGCCATGGCGACGAACGTCAGCCTCGGTCGCATCGCCGACGCCGAAGAGATCGTCGGGACCGCGCTCTTCCTCGCCGGCGACGCATCGTCGTACCTGAGCGGCGCGCTGATCTCGCTCGACGGCGGCTGAGCGCCCGCGTTTCGATAGCACGAATTCACGACAACGACGGGGGACATGAAGATGACGACGCCGACGGACGAGGTGATCGGGACCGGCCGCGTCGCAGTGGTGACCGGTGCCGCGAGCGGCATCGGGCGCGCGGTGGCCGAAGCGCTGGCGGAAGCGGGTTCCGCGGTCGTCGTGGCCGACCTCGACGGCGCCGAGGCCGAGGTCGTCGCCGCCGGAATTCGGGCGAACGGCGGTCAATCCGAAGCGGTGACGGTCGACGTCTCCGACGCGTCGGCGGTCGAACAGTTGGCGGCAACGACACTGGGGCGGTTCGGCCGCGTCGACGTCGTGTGCAACAACGCGGGCGTGTCGACCTTCAACCTGATCCGCGACCAGACGCTCGACGACTGGCGCTGGGTGATGGGCGTGAACCTCTGGGGGGCGATCCACGGGGTGCAGACGTTCGTACCGATCATGCGCGAGCAGGGAACGCCCGCGCACATCGTCAACACCGCGTCGATCGCCGGACTCTTGAGCGGCGTGGCGTTCATCGGACCGTACGCAGCGACGAAGGTCGCCGTCGTGTCGATTTCGGAGACGCTCGCACAGGAGCTGGCGATCGAGGAGTCACCGATCGGTGTGAGCGTGCTCTGCCCGAGCTCGGTCGACACCAAGGTCATGGAGTCGGAGCGGGGCCGACCCACCGCGCTCGGAGTCGAACAGCGCACCGAGATCGCAGAGTCGGTGCGACTGATGATCCGCGACTCGTTCACGGGCCCGACCGGCCTGACCCCCATGCAGGTGGCGGAACGCGTCCTCGACGCGATCCGGTCCCGCCGGTTCTGGATCATCACGCACGACAGTGAGCTTCCCGTGCTCGAGACGCGCCTGAACGAGATGCTCGCCAACTTCCCGCAGCCATAACCTCATCCTGCGCTGGTCGATTCTCGGCTCGACCTTTGAAGGCTCCGGTCAGACCGGTTCGTATCCTGTCGCCGGGGTTCCGGGCGGATGCACTTCGGCGTCGTTCGAGATCCACAACAACACTTCGCCCTCGAGGCCGTCGGGGTCGGTGAAAAAGACACTGTGCGCCCGTCCGAAGTCGGTCACGAAGCCGTCGCTCGCCCCGTGGGCGACCAGGCGCTTGCGAATCTCGACGAATGCCTCCCGGTCGGCGGCCTGCAGACCGACGTGGTCGATGGGTCCGTGCCCGAACATGGAACCTCGCTCGAGTTCGGGTGCCGCGTCGCCGCGCATCTCGAAGACGTTGAACTCGGTACGCGGACCGATGTCGACCATCGTCAACGTGCCGGGTCCGATGTTCTCCGTGTGCGAGACCGTCGCTTCGAAGACCTCTCGGTAGAACCGTACGAACCGCTCGGTGTCGTCGGTGATGACCGCCACATGATTCACGCCGGCAAGCAACATGGGTTCTCCCTTCGCCTCGACCGTGGTCCGAGATTATGGTCCGCAGACGAGAGCGCGTGACGGGACGGGAGTGAGCGTGGAGTCAGCCGAGGATGGTGCGCCGACGAGTCGGCTCGCGGCCCTACTCGACCTCGAGGTCCTCGACCGCGATCTCTTCCGGGGCCAGAACGAGCCGGGAGCGGGCGCGCGCATGTCGTTGTACGGCGGACAGGTGGCCGCGCAGGCATTGAAGGCCGCAGGGGCAACGGTTCCGCCCGACCGTCTGCCCCACTCCCTGCACGGGTACTTCCTACGGCCGGGGCAGGTCGACCGGCCCGTGTTGCTGCACGTCGACCGCGACCGCGATGGTGGCTCGTTCTCGGCCCGGCACGTGCGCGCGGTCCAGGACGGAGAGACGATCTTCTCCATGGTCGCGTCGTTCCACGCGCGCGAAGACAGCGCGACGTTCGATGCGGTCCCCACCCGCGGTGGACCTGATCCGTCGACACTCCCCCCGCGTCCCACGCCGTTCCTCATCGACGTGCGCGAAGTCACGCCGACCCGGATCGGCGACGGTCAGGTGCGCCACTCCGATTCCCTGTGGGTGCGCGCGTCGGCGCCGCTCCCCGACGATCCGCTCACCCACGCGTGCGCGGTCGCGTACGTCTCCGACCTCGGTTCCGGGTTCGGTCAGGTGGAGGTTCCCGGTCTTCCCGCGGGCGGGCCGAGCATCGACCACAGCCTCTGGTTTCACGAACCGATCCGGGCCGACGAATGGATGCTGCTCGAGTTGTGGCCGCTGAAGGCGAGCAGTTCGCGCGGCGTCTACAGCGGTTCACTGCGCAGTGAGGACGGTCGCCTGGGCGTGCTCCTTACCCAGGAGATGTTGTTGCGCGGTCGCGAGCTCAAGCCGGAGATGCTCCGCCGCATCGCCGAATACCTCGGCGTCACCCCCGAGTGATCGAAACGGCAACGCAACGGGTCACCCAGGATCACGGTCCGAAGCGGAGCACGCCGTCGAGCACGAACCTCGCGGTCGTGCTGACGGTCTGCGCAAGCTCGGCCGAACGGGTCTTCAGGAGCTCGAGCGCCTCGTCGTGGTCGCATGCGGCCTGGATCGAGATCTTCGCGACCGCTTGCAGTATTTCGTCGCGCCCGCCGTCTCCCGCAGTCGTCATATCGCGAACGTATGTGTTCTCAACCGATTCTCAAACAACAGATCAACAACGTGTCGATCCGCCGGGCACAGTGTCGTTCGTAGACGATGATGGCGTCGTCCCGCCGCAACCGCTGCTCAGGTCGCGGGACGAGGAGCGGCCGTCTGCTTGACCGCTCCACACCTCCACGGATTTTCTCCGAAGACTCAATCGTTGAAGCGAATGCGGCCCTCGATGACCGCGACCGCGATGGTCCGGTCACTCTCACCACTCGATTCGGCACGGGCGAAGATCAACCGCAACGCGTCGTCGGTGCTACATCCGGTCTGCGCGGCGATCATGCCTGACGCCTGCGCAACCCTGGTGTCGATCCGGATCAACTCGTCCATGCTCATGGCGCCAGACGATATATCCGTAGCGCGGATGTGATCGCGGATGCCATCGGATCCGAGGCGTTGCTGTCCGTGGTCGCCCCGGCGCGCGGTCGCGTGGGTTTCGTCAGCCCTCGACGAGGACGACAATGGTCTCCGGGCGCACGCCATCGGCCTTCTCCGCGTCCGCCGCCTCCGGAATACCAGCAACGTGGCCATATCGAGCCTCCTTCGTACCGAACTGACTGTGTGCGGGGAACAGTGACAGATCCGGTGCCTCATCCGCGCCTCACGCGAGTCGTTGCCGGCACGGTCTCGTAGCCTGGCGCCGTGGACGACATTCTCCTCGCACTTGCTGCCCAACACGTCGCGCTCGGCGAACTCGTCGACGGTTGTATGCATGACGACTGGGAACGGCCGACGCGTTGCACCGGGTGGGACGTTGCCGCGGTGCTCGTGCATCTCGCGGCGACCGACGAGCTTGCAACCGAGAGCGCCCGCGGAACGCTCGTCGATGACCCCAACGGATTCCTTGGCGCCGCCGATACCCGGAGTCTTTCCGTCGACGGTGCTGCTGCCGCCCAGGTCGATGCCGAACGGGGCGCGGGCGGCGCGGCGATACGAGCCCGCTGGCACGCGGCGTCACGAGAGATGCAGGCCGCGTTCGCGTCGGGCGACCCGCACCAGCGTGTCCCGTGGGTGTCGGGCCAGCTCTCCTTGCACACGCTCGCAGCAACCCGACTCTCGGAGTCTTGGATCCATACCGACGACATCGCGTCGGCGCTCGGAGTCGAGCTTCCTCCGACCGAACGGTTGCGCCACATCGCCCGGCTCGCCTGGCGGACACTCCCCTACGCGTTCGCACGGGCGGACATCGAGATGAAGGGTCCGGTCGCGCTCGACCTCGTGGGCCCGAACGGCGAGCGGTGGCGCTTCGATCCCGATCGGCGCGCCCTCACGACCATCTACGGCTCCGCGGCCGGGTTCTGCGAAGTCGCGGCCCGTCGTATCGAACCGGATGCAACCGACCTCGTGGGTGACGGTCCCGACGCGCATGCGGTGCTTCGCCTCGTGCGCACCTACGCGCAGTAGCCGGCCGCCGCTACCTCGTCGACCTGCGCTGCACGCTCGAGAGCAGACGCTTGACGGCCGCGACCCGGCACTGCCGCGGCAACTCGGAAGCCGGGCACTACACGCCGGTGGGCCGAAAGCGCGGGTCTTCGACGATCGTCGGGCGTACGGCACCAATCGCGAACCAATTGCCCACCTCCGGACGTACCTACCCGACAAGGAATCCTCCGCTACCCGCGGAGCTCGGAACCCGATCCCCACGAAAGGAAGCACGTCATGTCCGCCTTCCCTCCCCTCACCCACGTCGCACTCACCGTGCGCGACCTAGCCGTGAGCGTCCCGTGGTACCAAGCCTTCCTCGATGCCGACCCGGTGATCGACGAGGACACCGACCCCGGTATGCACCACACGGTGTACCTGCTCGGTGGCGGCACGCTGCTCGGATTGCACCAGCACGACACGCCTGCGCCGGCTGAAGGCTTCAGCGAGTTTCGGGTCGGCCTCGACCACGTCTCCTTCGGTTGTGCCGATCGCGGCGAGCTCGAGAAGTGGGCCCGCCGCCTCGACGAGCTAGGCGTTGCGCACGGCGGGATCAAGGATGCGCCTTACGGATCCGGCGTGAGCTTCCGCGATCCCGACGGCATCGCCCTCGAGCTCTTCGCGCCGCCCGCCTGAACGCGGCCATGTTCGGTGCGGCGCTCACCGCGCACATGCGGTGAGCGCAGCACGTTCGCCTCGCTACGAGGCGAGGGAGGCAGACTGTGGGCTTCCGGCTCTACAACGAGAGGACGACCTCAAGATGATCCGCCTCAGTGTCCTGTACCCGTCGACCGAGGGCGCGACCTTCGACCACGACTACTACCGCAACAAGCACGTCCCGCTCGCGGTGAAGACGT
>JBEPUZ010000187.1:0-9472 GCA_041691275.1 Actinomycetota bacterium
GGCCTACGGACTGCGCCTGGCCCCGCATTCACTTGGAGACCTCTTTCGTGGGGAGCTTGAAGACTCGTTGCGCGTTCTCGCGCAGGAACTTGGGCCACACGTGGTCGCGGAACGGGACCGCGGGCATCTCGTTGAACACGCGGTCGTAGCTAAGGCCGCTCGGGTAGTAGCCCGAGAAGATCACCTTGTCGGCGCCACGCGTGTTCCCGAAGTTGATGATGTCGGCGGGGTAGTACTTCGGCGCGAATGCGGTGGTCGAGTAGTAGAGGTTCGGCCACTTCAACAAGAGCTTCGCCGCGAGCGCGGTCCACGGCTCACACCCGTGCCGCGTGACGAACTTGAGCTCGGGGAAGAACCAGCACACCTCATCGATCAGCGCGACCTCTTGCGGCGCGAACTGCAGGCGTGGGCCCGGCACTCCGGCTGTCGAGCAGAACGCGACGTCGACCTCGATGCACTTCGCGTAGATCGGATAGAACATCTTGTCGTTCAACGCGACCTGCGGGTAGAGCCCGGCCGGGAACGCGCCGACCGACTTCAGGTCGAACTCGTTCGCGTAGCGGTCGATCTTGCGGACCGCTTCCATCCCCTCGTTCGGGTCGATCCCGATGCCGGCGAAGAAATGGTCGGGAAGGTCGCGCACCGCACGCCGGCCCATCTCGTCTTCGACGCCGACGATCGCCTGCGTGATGCCGTGGCGCTGATGCTCGAGGAAGAGCATCTCGACGGGATCGCCCATCTCGTCGGACTCCCACTTGGGCACGTTCTTGAACATGTAGCCCGCGGGGAACTCGAGCTCACCTTCCTTCGTGGCGGAGTCGAGACTGGCCTTGCGGATGAACTCGTAGAACTCGAACATGTCTTCGCGCGACTTCGGGAAGCCGACCGCAGTGTCGACGACACCTGCCGCACGCGCTTCCTCGTACGCGTTCACAGAGTTCCAGTCACGACAGAATTCCAGTCACGACAGCTTGAAGACGCGTTCGGCGTTCTCGCGCAGGAACTTGGGCCAGACGTGGTCGCGGAACGGGACGTCGGGCATCTCCTTGAAGATGCGGTCGAGCGACAGGCCCATCGGGTAGTACCCCGCGTACATCACCTTGTCGGCGCCGCGTGTGTTCGCGAACTTCACGACCGCTTCCGGGTAGTAGCGAGGCGCGAACGCGGAGGTGGAGTAGTAGAGGTTCGGCCACTTGAGGAGCAGCTTCACTGCGAGGTCGGCCCACGGCTCGCACCCGTGCCGGGTCACGAACTTGAGCTCGGGGAAGTACCAGCACACCTCGTCGATGAGGCCGACGTACTGTGGCGCGAACGGCACTCTCGGGCCGGGGACACCCGCGCACACGCAGATCGGGATGTCGAGCTCGATGCACTTCGCGTAGATCGGATAGAACTTCGCGTCGTTGATCGCCACCTGGGGGTAGAGCCCGGCCGGGAAGGCCGTGGCCGCCTTGACCCCGAGCTCTTCGACCGCGCGCTGCAGGTCGCGGACCTGGTCCATGCCCCGGTTCGGGTCGACCTCGAGGCTCCCGAAGAAGCGGTCGGGGTGCTGCTTGAGTGCCCGCAGGGAATCGCCGCTCTTGTCCTCCGAGAACGAAACGCCGAGCATGCCCTTCTCGATACCGAAACGGTCCATCTGGTCGAGCAGGAACGTCACCGGGTCGTCGCCCGCCTCCGGGTGCGGCACGTTCTTGAACATGTACTGCGCCGGGAATTCGAACTCGTCGAGCGACTCGTGGTCGCGGAGGCTCTTGCGCAGGAACTCGTACGTGCGCGAGCCGGCACGGAACGGTGTCGCGATCATGAGATCGATCACGCCGATGTCGGTCGGCATCGTCATTCGCGCCTCCTTGGAACGGGCCTCGAACGTACCTCGGCACCCCGCGAAAGGTCAGATCCGCACGCCTGCACCTGCTCGTCGGCGCAGGCCCGGCAGAATGGACTCGTGAACCTGAAGACCGCGGCGCTGCGCCTGGACGTGCACTACCAGACCGCCTACCGGTGGGTACGGAGCGGCCAGCTCGTCGCGGTCAAGGTCGGCGCCGGGTACGAGGTCTCCGAGGCGGCGGTCGAGCGGTTGCAGGCGCAGCGTGCGGCCACCGGGCGCACCCCCGCGGCGCGCGGGCCCGTCGGAGCCGGTCTCTCGCACTCGCGCGGGCCGGGGTCGACGGTCGACGACGCGGTCCACGTGCTCGACCTCATGGTCGATGCCGTCACCGTCGACGCCACTGCGGTAGCGCAGGGCGCGGCGCGCGTGATCGCCGAGCATCTCGGCGACGCCGTGTTCGTGTATCGCCGAACGTCGGGTCCGGGCACGCTCGCGGATCCTTTCGAGCTCGATCTGGTAGTCGTGTACGCCGCGCACCGTGATCCGGTCGCAGAGGTGGCGGCGACGACGCTCGGGCGCGATGCCCGCACGTCGACGAACCTCGTGCGGCGAACGGTCAGCACGGGCGAGTCGGTCTGTGTCGCCCAGGTACCGCAGCGAGAGCTCCGACGCAGACTGCATCCCGAGCTGCACGAGCACCTTCAGCTCTCGGGCTGTTACAGCGCGTTGGTCGCGCCGATCGGCGACCGGGGAGCCCTGCTCGTCACCCGGGACCTCCCCGGACATCCGTACGGAAGCGGCGACCTCGCGTTCGTCGAGTCGATCGCGACCAGGATCACCCGGGCCGACGAACGGGCACGCAGCTACGCAGCGGCGTGGGAGCTGCGGCGGACGATGGTCGCGACGTTCGGCGCGCCCGGCTTCGGCTCGGACTCCGAGGAGGACGGTTGCTTCGAACGGCTCGCGCAACCGGTCGACTCCGACGATCCCGACGCGGTCGGCGAAGACCTCATCGTCGCAGTTTTGGATCTCGACCTCCGCCACGTCGCGTGCAGCAAGGGATACGCCGCTCTCGTCGGAGAAGACCTGTCCCGGCTCAGGGGAACGCCGTTGCGTTCGCTCGTCCGCGACGGCGGCGCCCTCGACGAGGCGCTCGCGGCGGTCCTCCTCGGCGAGATCGACTACCGGAGCGTCGAGCTCGAGGTCGTCGCCGACGACGTGCGGGTCGCGCTGCACGTGGCGATGGTGCGGCGGGACGACGTGACCCCGCGGGGGTTGGTGCTGGTGGCGCACCCCGTGCCCTCGCTGTCGGCGGGCTGATACTTTCCGCCAGCGTGTCCGAGGTCGCCGATTGGGGTTATGCGAACCAACTCGACGACGTGCGCGGCCAGGTCGCCATCGCGGGCATCGGCGAGACCGCGTACACGAAGGCTTCCGGGCGTACCGCGCGTGAGATCGGCGCCGAAGCGGCTGAGCGGGCGATCTCCGACGCGGGGCTCACTCCTGCCGACATCGACGGGATCACCTGGTCGGGCGCCTTCGCCGACTTCGACGTCGACGCGTTCCACGAGCACTTCGGGACCTCGCACGACATGTGGACCTCGCCCTGGGGCGGCGGGATGGCGTGGGCGGCGACCGCTCCGTACCTCGCGGCGCAGGCGATCAACGAGGGCAAGGCCCGGCACGTGTTGAACGTGTTCCCGGTGGCTTGGGCGACGCAGCGCTCGTCGATGACGGGCGGGCCGGGCGAGGTGCACGCCTCGCAGTCGCTGAAGCAGAACCTCGAAGTGCCGTTCGGCTTCTTCCCCCAGCCCGTGTACTTCGCGTCGATCATGCGCCGGCACATGATCGAGTTCGGCACCCTGCCCGAGCAGTTCGGCGCGATCGCGGTCGCGTGCCGGCGGCACGCGAACCTGCATCCCGACGCAGTGATGCACGGTCGGCCGATGACGATCACCGACTACCTGGCGGCGCCGTTCCTCGCCGATCCGTTGCGCTTGCTCGACTCGTGCCTCATCTCCGATGGCGGCGCCGCGTACGTGAGCACCAGCGTGGAACGCGCACGCGACCTGCCGAACCCGCCCGCGGTGGTCGCCGGGGTTGGGGAGGGCTACTCGAACACGGGTGGGCACTGGGCGCTGCAACGCGCGTTCACGAGCACCCCGCAGGTGTTCTCGGCACCGGACGCGTTCGCGATGGCAGGGCTCACACCGGCCGATGTCGACGTGCTCACCGTGTACGACCCGTTCACCGTCGTGAGCATGATGCAGATCGAGGACATGGGCTTTTGTCCGAAGGGGGAGGCGGGTGGATTCGTCGAGGGCGACACGCTCTTCCACGATTCCGGGAAGCTGCCCTTCAACACGCACGGCGGGCTCTTGTCGCACGCGTACGTACTAGGCATCGCGCACGTCGTCGAGTGCGTGAAGCAGCTGCGCGGTGTCGCGCCGGCCCAGGTTCCCGACTGCGATGTGGCCGTCTACGGCGGGTACACCGGACACATGGCGAGCACCCTCGTGCTCACGAAGGATCGGTGACTGCACGTGGCGATCAAGCGTGACGACTTCCCGTTGCCCGACGTCGACGACGCGATCACTGCACCGTTCTTCGCGGGGGCCGCGCAAGACGAGTTGCTGATTCCCCGGTGCGAGTCGTGCGGTGAGTACGTCTGGTACCCGCAGGACGCATGCCCGCACGACGGCGCCGACCTCGTGTGGTCGCCGGTCTCCGGGCGGGGAACGCTCTTCACGTGGGCGCTCGTCGAGCGGGCATTCCTGCCCGCGTTCGAGGACCGCGTGCCATTCGTCACCGCGTTGGTCGCGCTCGAAGAGGACCCCGCCGTCCGGCTGTGCACGTACGTCGTCGACACCGCGCCCGATCAGCTCGTCGCCGACGCGCCGGTCGAGGTCACCTTCCGGCCACTGGAGTTCACGACGGTTCCCGGCCGGTCGGTGATCGTGCCGATGTTCTCGCTCTCGTGATCTACGACGGGCTCCACGTCGTCGACTGCACCACTGGGATCGCAGGCGCGTACTGCGCCAAGCTGCTGACCGACCTCGGCGCCGACGTCGTGTTCACCGAACCCGTCGGGGCCGACCCGCTCTTCACGTACCTACGCACCTCGCAGCGCCACGCCGCCGAACCGTCGCCGTGGCTCGCGGCATGCGACGTCGTGATCGTCGGCGAACCCGGCACCGCGCCGGCCGGGAGCAATCCGCTCGTCACGGTCTCCATCACCGCAGTGGGCCATGGTGGCCCCGACGACGGGCTCGATCTGCCCGAAGAGGTGTTGCAGGCCCGGAGCGGGAGCCTTTCGTCGCACGGTCACATGCACCTGCCGCCGCTGACCGTCGGCGGTCATCTGGGTGAGTACGTGGTCGGCGCGTTCGCGGCGCTGGGCGCGGCGACGGCGTGGCACCGCGCCTCCCGCACCGGAGTGCCCGAGACCGTCGACGCGTCGATGCTCGAGGCGATCCAGCTGACGTACGTCACCGTCCCGACGCTGATGGCTCGATTCCCCGGCGGTCGGGCCCAGTCGTTCCGTTGGGTGATGATCCCGGGCAACGAGCCGACCGGCGACGACCGCTACGTCGGGATCACCACCGTCACCCAGCAGCAGTGGCAGGCGTTGGCACGGTTGATCGGGCGGACGGATCAGGCCGACGACGACGAGCTCGGCACGATGATCGGTCGCTTTCGGCGCGCCGACGAGGTCAACGGCGCGATCCACGCGTACACCCGCGCGCACGGCGCCGACGAGATCGTCGCCGCGTGCGTCGAGGCGCGCGTGCCGGCCGCGATCGTCGGCAACGGTGCCGAGCTCCCACGCAACGAGCAGCTCGCGGCGAGGAACGTGTTCGTCCGACAGCCGGGCGGGTCGTGGATCCGACCGCGCGCGCCGTTCCGTTTCCACGGCATCGCCGATCGCGCTCTCGCAGCCCCGAGCGACGCAACGGGATTCTGGCCCCGGCCGTCGCGGTCCGATACGTCTGCGTCAGCATCAGCGGCGGGGGTGCCGGGCGATCGGCCGCTCGCCGGCGTTCGCGTGCTCGACTTCACCGCGTTCTGGGCCGGTCCGTTCGCAACCGCGTGGCTCTCGTCGATGGGCGCCGACGTCGTGAAGGTCGAAGCAGTGCAGCGCCCCGACGGCATCCGCTTCAGCGCGGCGGTCCGGCCGCACGACGACGCGCAGTTCTACGAGAAATCGGCGCTCTTCCACGCGTGCAACCTCGCCAAGCGCGGGATCACCCTCGACCTCGGTCACCCCGACGGGCTCGCGTTGGCGAAGCGACTCGTCGAGCGCAGCGACATCGTCGCGGAGAACTTCACTCCACAGGTGCTCGAGAAGTTCGGGCTCGACTGGGACACAGTGCACGCGTTGAACCCGGCCGCGATCATGTTGCGCATGCCCGCGTTCGGGCTCGACGGTCCGTGGCGATCGCGCGGCGGCTTCGCGCAGACGATGGAACAGCTCACGGGCATGGCCTGGGTGACGGGGTACGAGGGCGGTCCTCCCATCATCCCCGGCGGACCGGTCGACCCAATGGTCGGCGCGCACGCCGCGCTCGCGCTTGTCGCCGCACTCGCGCACCGAGCGCAGAACGGTGAGGGCCGGCTCGTCGAGGTGCCGCTGGTCGAAGTGGCGACTGCGGTCACCGCCGAGCAGGTCATCCGGTACGCAATCGACGGCACCCTGCTCGAGCGCCGGGGCGAAGGTGGCGTCTACCGCTGCGCCGGAACCGACGCGTGGGTCGCGATCGATGTCGCGACCGATCCAATGCCGGCCGACGCCCGCTCGGAGTGGTGCGCGTCGCGGACCGCCGACGAGGCCGCGCGCGACGCGTGTGCCGACGGCGTCGCGGCCGCGGCCATGGTTCCCGGATACGCGACCCTCGACGACCCGCAGATGCAGGCGCGTGGATTCTTCGAGCCTGTCGCCAACCCCATGGTCGGCGACCAGTCGTATCCCACGTGGCCGGTGCGATTGTCGGGCGGCCCCGAGCAGATCTGGACGGCGCCCGCGCCGACCCTCGGCCAGCACACCGTCGAGGTGCTGCACGAGCTCGGGATCGACGACGAGGAGATCGCCCGCCTCGAAGCCGAGCACGTCATCGGGACGACGCCCGTCTACTGATCATGTCGTCGTCATCCGGAGGTCCCGAGCTCGAGGACGTCGAGGATGCCCTCGTCGACGGTGACGTTCCGTATCAACGAGGCACCGCGTCCGCCGCGCTGCGGCATCGCGACTTTCGCATCGTGTACATCGGGACGTTCTCGTCGAACATCGGTACGTGGATGCAGAACGTCATCCTCGGCGAGTACGCGCTGAAGCTGACGGGGAGCGGCTTCTACGTCGGGCTCCTCTACTTCGGTCAGCTCGGGCCGCTGCTCTTCCTCTCGATGTTCGGCGGCCTCCTTGCCGACCGCGTCAACCGGCGCCGACTGTTGGTCAGCATGCAAGTCGCGCAGGGCGCGCTGTCGTTCGCGCTCGCGTTCGTCGCGTGGTCGCCGCACCCGTCGCGCGTGCTCATCGCGGTGCTGGTCTTCGCGATCGGGATCGCCAACGCGATCGGAGCGCCCGGTTTGAGCGCGATCCTGCCGACGCTGGTGCCGAAGGAAGACCTCGCGGGAGCCGTGTCGCTCACGTCGGTGCAGATGAACCTGTCGCGGGTCATCGGGCCCGTTATCGGCGCCCTCATCTACGCGTGGCTGAAGGCGGGTCCGGTCTTCGCGATCAACGCGGTGACGTACGTATTCGCGGTCATCGGGCTGATGTGGGCCCGCTATCCACCCCACGCCGGAGCACCGGGTGCACCGCAGGTGGAGCACCGGCTGCTCTCCGGGATCCGCATCGCTCGTGCCGACCCCCTCATCAGGTACGTCCTGCTGACGCTCTTCTCGTTCTCGTTCTTCTCGGTGACCTTCGTCGGCATCATGCCGCTCGTCGCCAAGTACAACCTCGGAATCAACGAGACGGGTGTTGCCTACGGGTTGCTCTACGCCACGTTCGGTCTCGGGGCCGCCGCGGGCGCGCTGACCGTGGGCTCCGCGCTCGCGCACCGGTCGAAGGTCGCGTTGCTGCGGCCCGGGTTCGTCGCGTTCGCGATCTCGCTCGCTGTCTTCGCTGTGGTGCGCAACCTCACGGCCGCGTTCGTCGTCGTCTGCGTCGTGGGCTACATGTACTTCCTGGTCATCACGTGTCTGTCGATCATCCTGCAACAGCGGCTCCGCGACCACGAGCGGGGCCGCGTCATGGCGTTGTGGATCATGTTGTTCGGGGGGACCGTGCCCCTCGGCGTACTGGTGGCGAGCCCGTTCGCGAAGTCGTACGCGACCGAGGTGCTCCTCCTCGGCGCGGCGTGGGCTCTGGTGCTCGCGGTCTTCTCCGGGGCCCGGTCGCTCCGCGCCAAGGGTGTAACGGATGGCTGAGCGCGCTCAGGTGAGCGCGCGCAACACGCCGACGACGTTGCGCCCGATCACGTCGAGGTTATAGCCGCCTTCCTGCACCACGAGCGTCGGGCGGTCGAGGGTCGCGATCGCGGCGCCGAGGCGCGGATAGTCGTCGGCGGTGAGGCGGAACGAGTCGGGATCCTCGAGCGCGGTGTCGACGCCGAGCGACACCACGACGGCATCGGGCCCGAACCTCCGGACGACCGCGAGCGCGTCGTCGAGGGCGGGGCCGTACCGGTCCCATTCGGTCCCGGCGGGCAGTGGGTAGTTGCGATTCGCATCCTCGCCCGCGCCCCAACCCCGTTCTGCTGCGAACCCGAGGAAGAACGGGTACTCGAACGCGGGGTCGGCGTGCAGCGACACGAACAGCACGTCGTCGCGGTCGTAGAAGATCTGTTGGGTTCCGTTGCCGTGGTGGTAGTCGACGTCGACCACCGCGACCCGCGCGCCGCGATCGGTCCACGCCTGCGCGGCGACGGCCGCATTGTTGAGGTAGCAGTAGCCCGCGAACGAGTCGGCGGCGGCGTGGTGCCCGGGCGGGCGGGCGAGCGCGTAGGCGACCCGCTCCCGACCTTCGGCGACTGCCTCCCACGCCGACAACGTGACGTCGACCGCGCCGACGGCCGCCGCGTACGTACCCGCGAGGACGGGATCAGTGTCGTGCGAATACCACCCGAGCTGGGCGATGACGTTCTCGAGGTCGACGAGGAGCTGGTCCCGGATCGGGCGAGCGTATCCCGCCGCCTCCGACTCCTCGCCGAGCCCCGTCTCCTCGCGCCAGCGTCGATGCACGTGTTCGAGGAACTCGAGATATTCGCCGGTGTGCACGCGGCGGACCAGGTCGGTGCCGTAGGCGTCCGGTGCGCGAGGGGCGCCGAGATCGGTCTCCGCGATCGCGGCCAGGATGCGGTCGGCACGCTCGGGCACCTCGGGATGGTCGATCATGTGCCCGCGGTCGAGGAACGGCGTGCGCGGATGATGGGTCCGGTGCGCCTCGGAGGCCACGATCAGCATGTCGAAGCTTGTAGCACGCCGCTAGCGTGCGCGCGTGACTTCCTGCGTGGTCCGGGTGTTCTCGGTCGATCTCGACCAACCCGGTCCCGTCGTCGAACGACTCGAGCGGATGTTGCCCGCCGGCGAACGCGATGCGCCGCCGGCGGTGCGGGTGGCGCGGGCGGCGACGCGCATCGCGAT
>JBEPUZ010000188.1:0-9459 GCA_041691275.1 Actinomycetota bacterium
CGCGACCACGGTCACAGGAACAGATCCTCATCCATCGGTCGCACAAGATCGGCCTCGGGTCGGGCGAGACCGCGTTCCGGTCGCGCGGCTACGAGCAGAAGGTCGGCGAGCTCAGCTCGCACGGACAGATCCTGCAATGGCTTTCGACGCCACGGGCGCTGAGAATCCTCGACCTCGGTTGCTCGGGAGGTCACCTCGCTGCCGAGCTGCACAAGCGTGGGCACACAGTGGTCGGCGTAGACCTCGAAGAGGTGGACGGCGTCCGGGATCGCGTCGATGAATTCGTGCGGCATGATCTTGACCAAAGTCTCGAAGGTGTCGTGCAGGGACCCTTCGACGTCGTGCTCGCAGCCGACGTGCTGGAGCACGTCCGTGCACCCGAAAAGCTTCTTGCCGACGCGCGGAACCTGCTTTCGCCCGACGGGGTGGTCGTGGCGTGCATACCGAACTTCGGGCATTGGTATGCGAGGCTTCGCGTCGTGTCGGGCACGTTTGCCTACGAACGACGAGGCATTCTGGATGAGGGCCATGTTCGCTTCTTCACACGGCGCTCTTTCGCGAAGATGGTGCGCACCGGCGACCTCGAGATCGTCCGCCAAAGCGTTCTCGGCATACCTTTCGAGGTGCTCGGTCGAGGTGGACACGAACCGTCGCATGGCATCACGCGGGCCATGGGTATGGTTGACCGTGCCGCCGCGACGGTATGGCCAACCCTCTTCGGGTATCAGTTCCTCGTCGAACTTCGACGACGCGACAGGCGTCGCGACGTTGCGCCCGTGGTCCCCGTTCCTACCTGAATCGTGGTGGTTCCGAGGACCTTCGTGCGCCGCGTGGCCCTCTGACCTACGCGGCGCACGAGGTCACAGGGCTGATGTCGCGTATTATCGTTGCGGGCACGTTCGACGCGACCTTCGCACGCAATCGTCGGATTCTCGCGCTGCTGGATACCGCGGAGCACGACCTTGTCCAGTGCCGGATCGACCTCTGGGGGAGAGATCGCTTCGAAATTCCCAATCGACACCGACTCTCGATGCTCGTGCGCGCCTTGGTTGCGTATCCGAGGCTGGTTTGGCGATTTCTACGCACGCCGGGCGGCGACCTCCTTCTCGTGCTCTACCCAGGCTGGTTCGACGTCATCGTGCTGGCTCCTTTCGCGCGGTGGCGACGAATGCCGATCCTCTTCGACGCGTACATTTCGATCTCGGACACGGTCGTCTCCGACCGTCGACTCGTCCGGTCCGGATCGGGTGTTGGTCGTCTCCTCCGGCTCGCCGACCGCGCCAGCATGCGGCTCGCGCGCCGGGTCATAGCGGACACTCCGAGCCACGCCGACTTCTATTGCGAGCTCGCACAGATTCCCCGTGATCGGATCGGCGTGGTGTGGGTCGGAGCGGACGACGCGGTGTTCCGGCCGCGACCGGACGTCCCCCGCATCCCGAACCGGGTTCTCTTCTATGGAACGTTCATCAAGCTCCACGGGATCGAGACCATCATTCGCGCCGCGAAACTGCTGGAAGGTGACGACGTCGAAGTGCGGATCATCGGCACTGGTCAGGAAAGCGACCGCATCACTGAACTGCTTCGCGAGCTTCAACTGACCAATGTGGAACGGATCGACTTCGTACCGCCCGAACGCCTCGCTGCCGAGATTGCGGCTGCCGTCGTCTGCCTCGGCATCTTCGGCACCACCGCCAAGGCGCGGCGCGTCATCCCGAACAAGGTCTTTGAATGCGTGGCGGTCGGACGTCCGGTCATCACCGCTGACACTGAAGCGATACGCAGCGCGTTCACGGAGGACGAGATCGCGATGGTCGCGCCGGGAGATCCTAAGGTTCTTGCGAACGAGATTCATCGACTTCTCGCGGATCCCGCACAGCGAGAGCAGATGGCGTTCGCCGCGCGTGAGCACTACCTCCGGGACTTCGCGACCGACTCGCTCACGCGCGCCTTCAATGCCGAGGTCGAGGCGGCAACGCGTCCGCGTCACTGATCTCCTCGCGTCCCACAGCCGCGCGCGTGGCTGCCAACCGTGCCGGACGCAGGCGCTGGGACGCGACCGCCGCCAAGATTCCCTCGGTTGCCACCGAAACCAGGCGCAAGTACACACTTGCGGCAACGATCACCGCCGACGGAAACGTTCCATGCAACATCGCGGCTAGGAGTGCTTCGCGTATCCCGATACCCGAAGGAATCGGAACCGCAACAAAACCGATAGTCCACGCGACGGCGTACGCGCTGACAACGAGCGCCATGTCGTGGACCGGACCGAAACTACCGAGTAGCAGCACGTAGGCGGCGCTGGTCGCTGCAAGCGTGACGACGCTCGCCAGATACGCCTTGACAATCGCCGCTTGCGAAGGCACGACGTCGGGTGACGCATCCCGCGTGCGAGGGATGACTCGAAGCAATTTGACCATCCAACGCCGATCGAGAAGGGCGACGATCGCCACGCCTCCGACACTCAGCAGCACTCGCAGCGGAACGGCAGCCGACGACCACGAAACGCCGAGTAGCACTGCGAAAGTCGCGCCTGCGACGGCTTGCGTGAGGGCCATGACGGTGAATGCGGCAACGCCTCGCGCAATTCGCACACCAACCGACTTTGCGAGGCTCACCAGGCCGGCGGCCTGCCAGATCGCGCCGGGAACGTACTTACCGAGTTGCGACACCAGGAGCGACGCGCCGACGTCGAGGCGGTGATCCGACCCAAGGAGAGTCACCCACGCGATGGCCGCAGCGACCAGGCCAATGGCCACCAAAACCCCGGCGCCAAGAAGACGAGCTATCGAAGGAATTCGACCGTGCGCTTCGCTCCACGCATCGGCGAGCGCGAAGGCGAAGAACACGAGCGCGACCGCGACGAAGACGCCTACCGCGACGCGGCGTACGGAGCGAGGCACTTTCACGGCGATGAGCGGGCGAGCGCAACGTATCCCGTCCCAAAGTCACGCAATGCCAATGGCGTCTGCAGAGCACGAAACGGCGCTGCGAGCGCTGCGCATGCCAAGACGCTCACAGGCGAATGCGGTTGCAACAAGCGACCGCTGGCAGCTGTCCGCTGCTCGAGTCTCGGTGCGATTTCGCGACGTCGCGCTACCTGGTTGCGGCCCCACTCGAGCGCCTGCCCCAGCCCAACTCCATGCGATGTCAACCGCAGGCACACGAACCCTGCCTTCTCGAGCACCGCGAGTAGTCGGTCGCGGTCGTAGCGCCGGTAATGGCCGGCGAGCTCATCGTGAGGTCCGAATCGGTCGGCGTGTGCCGGAACACTGACCAGGACGTGACCGCCCAGCTTCAGGCGCAATCGCCACGCCTCGAGCGCTTCGACGTCGTCTTGGATGTGCTCCAGGACCTCGAACGCGCACACCATATCGAACGACGCGTCAGGGACTCCGTCGAGGTTGGCCACAAGCTGACCGTGGCCCGTGCGAGCGATTCGTCGCTGCGCGATCGCCCGCGACCGATCGTCCTGTTCGACGCCGATGTAGTCAACCCTCGGCGCGATCCATGCTGCGAACGCGCCCTCTCCGGCACCGATCTCAAGCAACGAATGCGGATCTGCGACCGACACATTCCGCCGGATCGCGTCGAATCGTAGCCACGCGTTCGTGGTGAACGACGGGAGCACCTCACGTGCTCCGGGCGCGGCCAGCTGTGTGCCGACGCCTGGATGTCATCGCGATGCGCTCCGCGTGCATCTCGCCTCCCCGCTCCGCTGAGCGGAGCTCATCGTGGACGCCGTCTCGGTCGTGAACAGTACAGGCAAGCACGACGTGGGCGCTCCGTCGGCGACGAATACGTGTCGTCATCGACAAAATCTCGTCGTCGGACCCTGCACGTAGTGTGGGTCGCACCCGTAGCATTCGCCGCGTGGCGGGGTCTTCGCACGTTCGGCTCGCGGCGACGCCCGATGCCATTGCAACCGTCGCGACGACGCGTCTCGGCGCGACGCGCACCGCGGAGGCCGGAGTCTTCACGGTCCCGGGACCGTCCGACCGCCAGCCGTCGGTCGGGCTCGACATCGTCCTGACGCCCGCACCGGGCGATACCGGGGACGGCGGCGCCGGCACCGACGTGACGATCACTGGGCACGGCGGGATCGACATTCCCTTCTTCGGGTGGTTCTTCCGCCCGCTCGTGCTCGTCGCGCACCGCCGGACCCGCGCGCATGCGATCGAGACCCTGCGCGCCGGGCTCGAGGGACGGGCAACTCCCCCGCCGCCGAGATCGGTCGTCGGTCTCCCCCCGGTGGCGTTCAGCCCGGAACAGGCGACATTCATCGCGACCGCGTCGGCGTCGGCCGCGATCGTGTCGTTCACAGCCGCACTCTTCGGCCAGTTCAGCTCGCCGATCAGCCACTCGTTCGGCGCGTCGGACGCGACCATCGGTGTCGCGTTCGCGCTGACGCGCCTGGGCGCGCTCTTCGCCCTCTTCGCGATCGCGGTCGCCGACCGGCGGGGCCGCCGCCGTTCCATCCTGATCGGGGTCGTCGGATCCGCGATCGTGAGCGCGTTGTCGGCGATCGCCCCGAACCTGGCCCTGTTCACGACCGCGCAGGTGCTGCAGCGCGGACTCGTCGGTACGACGGCAACCGTCGCGTTCATCGCCGTGGTCGAAGAAGCACCGGAAGGCGCGCGCGCCTATGCGGCATCGATGCTGGCGCTCGCGGGCGGCTTCGGTTTCTCGTTCTCGGTGGTGATGCTTCCTCTCGGCGACCTTGCCCCGTGGGGGTGGCGCATCCCCTACGCGCTCGGCGGTGCCACGATCCTGCTCGCGCCGGTCGTCGCCCGGAAGCTCGGCGAGACCGCCCGCTACACCGCGATAGCGGCCCGCACCGACGTCGCGCGCGGGCGCATCCGCGACGTCCTGCACCGCAACGGGCGCCGGTTCTTCCTGCTTGCCGTGGTCGCCTTCCTCACGAGCTTCTTCAGCGGTCCGTCGTCGTCGTTCACGAACAAGTACCTCACCGACATCCGCGGCTTCACCAACACCGACATCGCCGCCTTCCGCACGGTGACCACCGCGGTGCCGGGACTCGTCGGCGTGTTGATCGGAGGCCGCCTCGCCGAGATCCGGGGCCGGAGACCGGTCGCGGGTATCGCGTTGGCCATCGCGGCCGGCAGCCAGATGATCTTCTTCCTCACGAGCGGCGTCTCACTCTGGGTGGCGTCGGCGGTGTCGATCTTCATGGCCGGCGCCGGTGGCATCGCGCTCGGCACCCTCGACGCCGAGCTCTTCCCGACCGAGGTACGTTCCACATCGAACGCGATGCTCTACGTGGTCGGCGTCGTCGGATCGGCGAGCGGCCTGCTCCTAGCGGGCGGCCTCGCCGACCATCTCGGCGGCATCGGCAAGTCGGTGGCGCTCACCGGAGTTGGTTCGTTGTTGGTCGCGCTGATCGTCATCCCGCTCCTCCCGGAGTCGGCGGCGCGCATCTTGGACGAGGTGAGCCCGACCGAGACTGCAGCCGATCTCGACGACTACGGTCCCGGCCCATGACGCCTAGGACGACGACCGTGATCCTCGATCGCCTCGCGTTTCCCGAGGGACCTCGCTGGCACGACGGCCGGCTCTGGTTCTCCGACCAGCACGACAAACGGGTCGTAGCCATGACCGTCGACGGGACCGCCGAGACCATTATCGAGGTGCCCCAGCAGGCTTCGGGGCTGGGCTGGCTCCCCGACGGACGCCTCCTCGTCGTCTCGATGCTCGACCGGACGGTCATGCGGCTCGAGCCCGACGGCGCCTTCGTCGTGCACGCAGACCTCTCCGGGCTCGCGCCAGGACCGTGCAACGACATGGTCGTCGACGCAAGCGGCCGCGCCTACGTCGGCAACTTCGGGTTCGACATGTACGGCGGCGAAGGCGCCCGGCTCACGTGCGTGATCGCGGTCGAGCCCGATGGCACCGCGAGCGTCGTAGCGGACGAGGTCGCCTTCCCCAACGGGTCGATCATCACCGACGACGGCGCGACCCTGCTCGTGGGCGAGAGCATGGCGAGCCGCATCAGCGCGTGGGACATCGCGGCCGACGGCACGCTGTCGAACCGTCGGGTGTGGGCGCAGCTCGACAAGACGACCGTCGACGGAATGTGTCTCGACGCCGAGGGTGCGATCTGGGCCGCGTGTCCGTACACCGGACGCGTCCTGCGCCTGCGCGAGGGCGGCGAGATCGTCGACGAGGTGACGGGAACCCATCCGGGCGCCTTCGCGTGCATGCTTGGCGGCGACGATCGCCGCACGCTCTATCTGTGCACAGCGTCCACGCACGTGCCTGACGAGGCACGTGTTGCGCATGGCGGTCGGATCGAAGCGGTCGTCGTCGACGTTCCGGGCGCGGGACTGCCCTGAATCCGGCGGAATAACGCCCCTGGGCTCAAGAAACGCCCCGATTTCCGCCGAAAGAGGAGCGGCGAGTTGGGGAGTCCAAGACCAGGGGGATCGACGTGCCGCTTCCCGCGAACGTCGCGCATTTGCTTCGGCGCGCCGGCTTCGGTGGAACCAACGCTCAGGTCGCGACACTCGCGACCCAACCGTGGGCAACCACCGTCGACCAACTTCTCGACTTCTCGAGCGCGCCGCCGGACAACCAGCCGTCGTATCTGACCGATGACAGCGTCGGCGACTGGCAGAAGGAGTACTGGCTGCAGCAGTGGTGGCTCGATCGCATGGCTACGTCGAGCACGCCGCTCCAAGAGAAGCTCACGCTGTTCTGGCACGGACACTTCGCGACCGCGAACTACAAGGTCGGCGACATGTTGCTCATGTACCGGCAGAATGCGCTGTTCCGCGCCAACGCGACCGGCAACTTCCGCGACCTCGTACAGACGATGGCGTTGCAGCCCGCGATGTTGATCTGGCTCGACAATGATCCGAACGAGAAGGGCAGCCCGAACGAGAACTTCGCCCGCGAGCTGATGGAACTCTTCACGCTCGGCGTGAACCAGTACACCCAGGACGATGTGGTTGCGTCGGCTCGTGCGTGGACCGGCCACAACACGCTCGACTCCGACCGGGAGCAGTACCAGTTCTATCCGAACCGGCACGACACCGACATGAAGACCTTCATGGGCGTGACGAAGAACTGGGACGGCCCCGACATCATCGATTCCATCCTGGGCACCGACGCGACGCACAAGCAGATCGCGGCCCGGTTCATCGCCACCAAGATGTGGACCTTCTTCGCGTATCCCGACCCGGAACCCGACGTGGTGACGAGCCTGGCGAACGCGTTCCTCGCCAACGACCTTTTGGTCGAGGACCTCGTGCGCGCCATCTTCATGCATCCCGACTTCGTGTCGACGAAGGCGATGCAGGGGCTCGTGCGCTCACCGGCGGAATGGGTCGCGGCGTCGATGCGGGTCGTGAGCCTGACCGCCGAGCAATCCGATCCGCAGTACTACATGGACGACATGGGCCAGCAGCTCTTCGAGCCGCCGAACGTGTCGGGCTGGCGGCCCAACGACTACTGGCTGACGACATCGCGCATGTGGGCCCGCGCCAACTGGACCGCCAACCTCATGTGGCGCCAGCGACCCGATACGAGCCTGGTGCGCGACACCTTGAACGGCATCGTCGGACTCAGTGTCGCTGATGCCGTGCAATACGGCTTCGACTACTTCGGGATCGACAGCCCCTCGGCTCACACCCGCTCGAAGCTCGAAGCATGGCTGACCAAGCAGAAAGCCGACACGCACGCATGGCGGGATCTGACCTTCATCAACCTGCTGGCGCTCTTGCTGCTCAGCCCCGAATTCAACCTCGCCTAGGAGCCCGACCGTGACGACATCCGGACCCTCCATCTTCGAACGCCACCGCTTCTCCCGCCGCCGCTTCATGCAATACGGCGCGGTCGGGACGGGGGTGATCGCGGTCAGCCCGTACATCGGCAAGCTGCAGGCGTTCGCGGCGCCGCCCGTGGCCGACCACCAGGGGATCTTGGTCACGATCAACCTCGCGGGCGGCAACGACGGGCTCAACATGGTGATCCCGTACGCCGACCCGCAGTATCCGCACCTGCGGTCGTCGCTGCGGGTCACGAATTCCCTTCCGCTCGGCAGTGGTCTCGGTCTGCACCCGGCGATGCCGAAGCTCAAGGCGCGCTACGCACAGGGCAAGGTCGCAGTCGTTCGCGGCGTCGGGTACACGCCGCCCGACCTCAGTCACTTCTCGTCGGGCGACATCTGGATGCGAGGCTGGGGTGGGAGTACCGCGGTGACCTCGGGTTGGGCCGGGCGCTTCCTCGACCGGCTGCCGAACGCGTCGCACGAGTCCTTGTACGGAGTGTCGCTGCACGGCGCAGTGAGCGAACATCTGCAGGGTGACGTCGCGCATCCGTCGTCCCTGCCGCTCAACATCGGCGGTGCCTTCGGCATCGACCGGAGCGACGCGTCGGACGCGCGGATGTTCGACGCGCTCGCGACGCTCGGCACGGGCGCGTCGGGCCTCGGACCCCTCGGCGACCTGTACGACCAGACCGAGTCGGATCTGATGATGCTGACGCAACGCATCCGCCCCGCGTACGGCTTCGCCGACCAGCCCAACAACCTGCAACAGCAGCTCGTGCTCGCCGCGCACCTCATCAACGCGAACCTCGGCATTCGCGTGATCGACACCGAGCTCGACGGATTCGACACGCACTCCGACCAGCACGACTGGCACGCGGAGCTCCTGGGTCAGGTCGACAACGCGATCGCGGCGTTCTTCGCCACGTTGGCGCCGAGGTGGGCGCCCCAGGTCGCGATGATGTCGTTCTCCGAATTCGGTCGCCGGCCCGACGAGAACGGCGACGGCGGCACCGACCACGGCACGGCCGCGCCGCACTTCGTCATCGGCGATCACGTGCGCGGGGGCCTCCATGGCACCCAACCGAGCCTGACGCACCTCGACCGCGACGGGAACCTCGTCGCGACCGTCGACTTCCATCAGATCTACGCGCCGATCCTGAAGACGTGGCTCGGCGTCGACGACCGCGCGGTCCTGGGGAAGGCGTATACGCCGCTCGGGCTGTTCAAGCTGGGACCGGGTCTCCCCGCCGCGGCCCCGAAGCCGCCCGCGGCATCGACCGTGGGGTACTGGCTCGCGGGCCCGACCGGTCATGTGCACGGGTTCGGCGCCGCGATCAAGTTCGGCTCGATCGCGCAGGTCGCACGGCCGCTCGTGGCCGGCGCCCGCACTCCGTCGCGCAAGGGACTCTGGCTCGCAGGTACCGACGGTGGCGTGTTCAGCTTCGGCGACGCCCACTTCTACGGCTCCACCGGCAACATCCGGCTCAACCAGCCGATCGTCGCGATGGCCTCCACGCCCACCGGGCGTGGCTACTGGCTCTGCGCGAGCGACGGCGGGATCTTCGCCTACGGCGACGCCCGCTTCTACGGCTCCACCGGGAACATGCGCCTGAACAAACCGATCGTCGCGATGGCCTCCACGCCCACCGGGCGTGGCTACTGGCTCTGCGCGA
>JBEPUZ010000189.1:0-9439 GCA_041691275.1 Actinomycetota bacterium
CTGACTCGGTTCACGGGCGCTCGTCGCGCCGGACCCGATACGGCGCGAGCGGGCCGCTTCGCAGCCTAGTGGGCCTCGGTAAGGTTCCTTCTGTGGCGTCGCACAGCCTGTACCGCAAGTACCGACCGCAGAAGTTTGCGGAGCTCGTCGGCCAGGAACACGTCACCGGCGCGCTCCGGCACGCCGTGCGGGACGACCGCGTCGGTCACGCGTACCTGTTCTCGGGGCCCCGCGGCACCGGGAAGACCACGACCGCACGAATCCTGGCGCGCGCGCTCAACTGCCTGAATCTGAGCGCCGACGGTGAGCCGTGCGGTGTGTGCGAGAACTGCGAGGCGGTCGCGGCAGGAACCTTCTTCGATCTCGTCGAGCTCGACGCCGCGTCGAACAACGGCGTCGATGCGATGCGCGAGCTCATCCAAGGCGTGCACCTCGGCGTCGGCGCGACGAGCCGGCGCAGGGTGTATGTCATCGACGAGGTGCACATGCTCTCGCCGTCCGCGGAGAACGCGCTGCTGAAGACGCTCGAGGAGCCGCCCGGACACGTCGTGTTCGTGCTGGCCACGACCGATCCGCAGAAGGTCGTCCCGACGGTCCGTTCGCGTACGCAGCACTTCGAGTTCACGCTGTTGTCGCACGGTCAGCTCTCTAACCATCTCGCTGACATCCTCGGCCGGGAGGGCATCGAGACCGATGCCGAAGCCGTCGACCTCATCGCCCGGCGCGCGAGCGGATCGGCGCGCGACGCGCTGTCGCTGCTCGACCAGGCGCTCGCGGTCGGCGAGGGTGCGATCGACGCGGTGCAGGTGCAGTCCGCCTTCGGAGGCGCTCCGTTCGAGCAGCGGCTCGCGTTGCTGGAAGCGGCCGCGACGGAGGATGTCGCCGGCGCACTCGTCGGAGTGCACGATCTCGTCGCGTCGGGGCACGACGTGCGCCGAGTCGCCGACGACCTTCTCCGCACGCTTCGGGACGCGTTCTTGCAGGCGAACGCCTCCGGCCGCGTCCCCTACGACGGTGCACCCGAAGACACCGAGCGCCTGTCCGCGCTCGCCAAGGAGATGGGTAACGCCGCGGTCGTCCGAGCCATCGAGATCATGGGCGACGCGATCATCGACATCCGGGGCCAGGCGGTAGCGGATCCCCGTCTCGTGCTCGAGGTCGCCGTCGTCCGCATCGCGCGTCGCGAAGCCCGCACCCGCGAGGAGACGCTGCTCGAACGGGTAGAACAGCTCGAACTCCGGCTGGCCGACGGCGCGACCGCGCCCGCGCTGCTGTCGGGTGCGCCCGGGCCCGCCGCGCCCCGACCGTCCACACCCTCCGCCCCGGCCGCAGCCCGTCCGGCGCCCGTCCCCGGCGGCCCGATGCTCGCCCGTCGCGAACGGAAGCCCGCGGCGACGAATGCGGCCGGGCCCACTCCCGCGGCGGATGGTGCTCCGACCGCGGCGACCGAAGCGTCTGCACCTGTTGCCGAGACCGCGGTGTTCGCGCTCGACGACGTCATCGAAGCGTGGCCGGAGACGCTGAAGCTTTTGAAGGCCCCGCTGCAAGCGGGTATCCAGGACGCACAGCCGATCGCGCTCGAGAACGGCATCATCGTGTTCGGTGTGCCCAAGATCCGTTTCGACGCGATCAACGACCGGTTCCGAAAGGAAGCGGCCGCGATCAAGGAGGCGTTCGCGTCCCGGCTCGGCGCCGCGCCCCGCTTCATGCTCCGGCCGCACGATTTCGAAGCATCCGACGCGTTCCGGCCCGCAGCCGCAGGTTCCGGCACCGCGGGTCCCGCGCCCGCGAAGATGGTGGGGAACGAACCCGAGCCGCCGTCCGAGGACGACGACGAGGTGGTCGATCTGGCCGAGCTCGCCGACGCGCCGAACGTGCAGGTGCCTGATTCGGTCGACCGGCTCGTGGCGGGACTGGGCGCGGAGATCATCGACGAACGCCGACGGAGCTGAGGACGGAGAACGGCCATGACCAGTCCGAATCCCATGGACATGCTGAAGCAGGTCCAGCAGATGCAGGCGTCGATGGCCGCCGCGCAGGAAGCGCTCGCGAACACGACGGTGTCGGCGACCGTGGGTGGCGGTGTCGTGGAGGCGACCGTGACCGGCGAGGGTGACCTGCGCTCGATCAAGATCGATGCCAGCGTGGTCGACCCCGACGACATCGAGACCCTCGAGGACCTCGTCGTCGCGGCCGTCGTCGAGGCGGTACGCCAGGCCCGGGAGATGCAGTCCGAGAAGCTCGGCGCCGTCACGGGTGGTATCGACCTGGGCTCGATGCTCGGGGGTCTCGGCGATCTGGGCGGATCACTGAACCCGTGAGTCTCTTGTGAATCCGTACGAAGGCGTGATGCAGACGTTGATCGACGAGCTCGGCCGTCTGCCGGGTGTCGGTCCCAAGTCGGCGCAGCGAATCGCGTTTTACCTCCTCAAGGTCGACGCGCTCGACGCCAAGCGGCTCGCGCACGCGATCGAGGACGCCAAGGACCGCGTGTTCTGGTGTACGCGTTGCTTCAACATCTCCGAAGGTGAGCTCTGCGGGTTCTGTCTCGACGAACGACGCGACTCGCACGTGGTGTGCGTGGTCGAAGAGCCGCGCGACATCGTCGCGGTCGAGCGCACCGGCGAGTTCCGGGGGCGCTACCACGTGCTCCAGGGCGCGATCTCGCCGATCGAAGGGGTCGGACCCGAACAGCTCCGGGTGAAGGAACTGATCGCACGCATCCAGGCGGAGGAGATCACCGAGGTGATCCTGGCCACGAACCCCAACATTGAAGGCGAAGCGACCGCGATGTACCTGGCCCGGCTCCTGAAGCCGTCGGGACTGATCGTGACGCGCATCGCGAGTGGTCTTCCCGTCGGTGGGGATCTGGAGTATGCCGACGAGGTCACGCTCGGTCGCGCCTTCGAAGGCCGGCGCGAGGTCGGCTGACCCTTCCACCGCGAAAACGTGTGTTGAAGATTCTTTGGAAGATTCTTCAACACACGTTGTGAGGTAGGTGGCGCACGGCGTGGGTACGGTGCGGATCCGCCGCTGGTTCGCCCGGCGCTGGGCTTCCCCCGAACCGAGAAATGCATGTTCGGGGAGTTTCATGCCTGCAGTGCCGTATCCCATCCGCTACCGCAAGGTTCCGAGAGGTCGGGTCGAGTCCCTCGCCCTCCATGCGGAGATCGCCGTCCTGCTCGATCGCGCGACCGAGCTCGACCGCCAACAGCGCGCGCTCTCGAGCCGGCTCGCCGACGTTCGCTCGCAGCTCGCGGCGCTCCGACTGCATCTGTGGCCGCGAGTCGATCCCGCTGACATCGTGCACGGGTATCGGGTCACCCACCGCGGCGGCCCACCACCGATCCCACCCGTCGCGGGCAACGCGCACCCGGTGCAAGGCAAAGACCTTCGCTCGACCGTGCTCGCCGTGCTGGCCTGCAACGACAGGCCGATGACCCTCGTCGAGATTCATCGGGAACTGCACCTGAACGGATACGCGATCGCGTCCCGCCACCCGGTCAAACGTCTCGCCGACTGCCTCGGCTATGAGATCGTCAAGGGCCGCGCCCGGCGAGTCGAGCGCGCCGTCTACGTGCTCGGCGAGCTCAATCCCGGTGCTCGCCGGAGAATCACGAAGATCCCCGTCAAGCGCGCGCAAGCTGCCTAGCGAAGGAGGAGTTGGTGGAACGTCGGATTGAATCCGATGTTCCACACCCACAAGGCGCCGAACGTGGCGAGCACCGACCACGCCGGCAGGCGGAGACGGGTGAGCCACGCCGGTCGGACCAGCGCGACGATTGCGATCAAGAACACCGCGATTCCGCCCGGGTTGAACGCGAGCGACGTGCCCACGTGACCGTGCGCGAGGGCGATGACCGCGCGCGTCATCCCACACAATGGGCACGGGATGCCGGTGATCGAACGCAGCGGACACGCGAGCGGCGGGTGGAACGGAAGCGACGGCCACGCGGCCGCAACCGCCAACATCCCGCCTGCGATCGCCCGGGTTGCGTGCTCGTTCCGCCGGGAATCGTCCGCCACCTGCGTCGAGGCGTAGTAGGCGCTGGTCACGAACGGGCCTGCTTCGCGACGACGACGCCTTCGAGGAGGTACTCGGGGTGCACGCCATAGGGCGCGCCGACGACATTCGGTCCGATCCGGGCCGCGAGCTGCCCGGCGAAGTGTGCGCGCACCGGCACAGTCAACGCGAGCCGCCGATCGAGGAACTGATGAATCGTCGCGACCTCGTCGGCGTCGACCGCGGATACGTCCCACGTCGCCACCGCGTCGACGGGGACGGTCGCGGGCGCGCTCACGCCGGTGGCGACGCCGGGGAACCGTTCCCGCACCACGATCGTTCCCGCCGCGAGATCTCCCAGCCGTTGGTCGCGCCCGGTGGCGACCATTGAGATCACCCCGACGATGTAGAGGATCGGGAGGAAGTCGACGATGCGCAGGATGGTGCGGACCGCACTGGCGAAGAACTGGACGGGCTCGCCCGAGTCTCCGACCACGCGGATGCCGGCGGCGAGTTTGCCGACCGTGCGCCCGCGGTTGAACACCTCGAACGGCACGTCGTACGCGAAGATCACGAGGAAGAGCAGCACGCGCGCCAGCGCCCGCACGACGCCGGGCGCGGAGGTGGCGTAGATCCCGAGCGCGAGCGCGAAGATGATTGCGACCTGGATGAGGGTGTCGAGGAGGCGGGCGATGAACCGGGAACCGACGCCGGCGAGCACCAGGTCGAGCGAGACGCCCTCCGGCGTCGCGATCGTCACGCGGTCGTCGAGGAGCACATGACCAATTTAGACGAGTTCGTGCGCGAGCGATCCGCGACGTGGAACGAGCTCGAAGGCCTCGTCGCAGGGGGTGCGTCGGCCGCCCGGCTCGGCCCTGACCGAGTGCTCCGGCTCGGCGCCTGTTACCGGGCGGTTGCCGCCGACCTCGCGTTCGCCCGCCGCCGTTTTCCCGCCGATCCGCTCGTCGGCCGCCTCGAAGGTCTGACTCAGCGCGGCCGCCACGCGGTATACGACTCGTCGCGCACAGAGAACACGCTGCGCGCCTTCGTCTCGCACGGCTATTGGCGGCGCGTACGCGAGCGTCCGGCGCTGCTCGTCATCGCGGTCGCATGCCTCGCGCTGCCCACGTTGCTCGCGGGGTACTGGGCGTGGCGTGATCCCGGTCCCGCGAGCGGTCTCGTCCCGAGCGAGTACCAGTCGGTGACCGCGCCCCGCCCCGCCGGGCGCGACCTAGGTGTGTCGGTCGACGACCAGTCCGACCTCGCCGCAGAGATCTTCACGAACAACATCCAGGTGACGTTCCTTGCGTTCGCGGGCGGCATCCTCCTCGGGCTGGGCACGCTCTACGTGCTCGTCGAGAACGGCATCCTCCTTGGTGCAGTCGCGGGTCTCGCGATCGGCGCCGGGAACGGTCGCGCCTTCTTCGAGCTGGTGGTCGCGCACGGCGTGCTCGAGCTGAGCTGCATCGCGGTGGCGGGTGTCGCCGGTCTCCGGCTCGCGTCGGCCATCGTCGACCCGGGTACGCGTTCACGAAGCGAGGCATTGCGATCGGAGGCGCGGGCCGCGGTGGAGATCGTGCTCGGCACTGCGGCGTGGTTGGTGGTCGCGGGATTGGTCGAGGGCTTCTTGACGCCGGCGGGGAAGGGTCTCACGACGGTGCTGATCGTCGGGATCGGGCTCGGCTGCGTCTACTGGGGTTTGGTGCTCTGGCGGGGCGCGCCGGCGCGCGAGGTCACAGGCGCGCCCGCGCTTTGAGTCGTAGATACGCGCGCACGCACGCTTCGCCGAGCGCAGCGGCCGGAGCTTCGACGACGCGTGCACCCGCGTGTTCCAGTCGGTTCGCGACGCGCTGACGTTCTGCGAGCACGTCGATCGCGACCGCGGCCGCGTACACGTCGTGCGTGTTCGCAGGCTCGCGGCGACGAGCCCGGTCGAGGTCGGGGTCGCGCGCCGACGCGACGATCACCGCGTGCCGGCGGGTGAGGATCGGTACCGCGCCGATCAAGGCGCGGGCGGCCGCGGTGTCGATGAGGTCGGTCAACACGAGGATGAGGGAACGCTTGCCCCCGCTGACGCTGCGGAACGCGAGGTCGTAGTCGCTGTCGACGGTGGTCGGCTCCGCGTCGAGGATCGCCCTCACGACGGCCCGACCGCCGTTACGGCGTGGCCGCAGCTGTGATCGGAGCTGCCCGTCGAATGCGGTGACGCCACACCGGTCGCCGAGCTCGTCGGCGACGAGCGCGACCATCGTCACCGCGTCGACGGCCGCATCGAGGCGCGTGGTCCGGGCGTCGAGCGGCGCCGACATCAACCGTCCGGTATCGAGCAGGCACACGACGTCGCGATCCTGTTCGATGCGGTACATGTTGCTCATCGGCCGGCCCGTTCGCTCGCTCGCAGTCCAGTTGATCTGCCGCACGTCGTCGTCGGGGAGGTAGTCGCGTATCGACTCGAAGTCGGTGCCGAGGCCGAGTGGCCCGCGGGCTCGCAACCCGGGATCGCGGAACTGGCCGCGGCGGATCGCTACGACCACCCGCTGGGCCGCGACGACGTCGGGGTAGACGAGCAGGCGGGCCTCGCCCTCGCCCGAGAAGGTCCATCGGCCGAGACCGAGCGGGCCTTGGCACCGGGCGCTCACCGGCGGCAGGACCGCCTCGCCACGACGGTGTGCGATCACCTGCGCGTCGAGTGAACCTCGTCCCACGGACGGCTCGATCACGACATCGGCGGGTTGGGCCTGGCGGACCTCCACTCGCGCCGGGACCGCCGCGTCGGTCTCGACGTGCAGACTCGTCGAGACCCCGCGCGACAATGTCCGGGGAACGGTGCGGCGCACACGCAACCGGTGGTGGGCGAGAACGATGTCGACGACGGTCGCGATCACGACGACCGCGACCAAGCTCAGCGACACGAACGCGGGAACCGCGAGCGCGACGAGCGCGACCGCGAGCAGCGCGTACGCGGCGCGCGGCGTCGGGGTCATCGAGGAACGGGGACCGACGCGATCGCGGCGGCGACCGCGTCGTCGGCCCGGTAGTGCTCGAGCTCGGCTTCCGGTCGCAGTGTGATGCGGTGCCGGAGTACGGCGGGCCCGACCGCGACGACGTCGTCAGGGATGACGTACGCCCGTCCCGCGAGCCGGGCCGCGGCCTTCGACGCGGCGAGCAGGTGCACCGCCGCTCGCGGGCTCGCACCGAGGGCGACGCTCGGCAGCTCGCGCGTGCGGCGGACGAGCGCGACGACGAACCCGATGATCGGCTCGGAGACGGTCGTGGCATCGACGAGGTCGCGCAGACCCCGCAACTCGTCCGGTGTGGTGACCGTCTGCACGTCGGCAAGCGTCGCGGGCGCGACGCCGCGGTGCGTGAGGCGAAGCATCGCGGCCTCGTCGACCGCCGCCGGATAGCCGACATCGAGCTTGGCCAGGAACCGGTCGAGCTGTGCTTCCGGCAGCGGATACGTGCCCTCGTACTCGATCGGGTTCTGGGTCGCGACCACGAGAAAGGGGTCCGGCAGCGGCCGGGCGATCCCGTCCACGCTCACCTGGCGTTCCTGCATCGCTTCGAGCAGTGCGGCCTGCGTCTTCGGCGGTGTGCGGTTGATCTCGTCTGCGAGCACGAGATTCGTGAACACCGGGCCGGGCCGGAACGCGAGTTCGCCGGCGCGCAGTGTCATCGTGCCCGTGAGGTCGGACGGGAGCATGTCGGGGGTGAACTGCACGCGCCGGAAGTCGACGCCGATCGCTCGCGCGAACGCGTTGGCGAGCAGCGTCTTGGCGACGCCCGGAACTCCTTCGAGCAGGACGTGCCCACCGACTGCCGTGCCCGCCAGCAGGACCTCGACCACATGGTCCTGGCCGACGACGACCTTGCGTACTTCGGCGACCACTCGATCGCGGAGATCCTTCATTGCATCCTCCCGTCCCCGCCGCCGACGCGGGCGACGGCCCGGCCCAGAGCGAGGATGCTTGCGTCGTTGTCGATGGGATCGAGTAGCGCGTCGATCTCGTCGTCGGTGCATCCGAACGACCGTGCCGCGCCGGCGAGCGCGTGGTCGTCGGCCGCGCTGCCGAGCCCGGCCCGGCGGACGAGCCGCTCCCGGGCAAAGCGTTGGGCGGGCGCGAGCGCGCCCGCGCGATCCCGTGTGCGCTCGAGACTGATCGAAATCGCGTTGACGTACACCGCGCGTGCCGGCGGGAGGTCGCGGGCGACCCGATCGGGCGGACCGAAACGGCGGGCGCGCGACCAGACGAACGCGAGCGCGGCGACCCCGACCAAGACGAGCGCGACCTTCCAGCGGTCGGGGATCGCGGCCAGCCCGCGGCGAGCGCCGTAGCCGTGCACGCCTTCGGCGAAGACGACAGGTCGGTCGGCGCCGCCCGCGAGTGCGAGTGCGAAGGCGGCGTTGTCACCGCTCGACAGGTACGCGTTCTCCAGGGGCGATCCGTCGGCGAGGTAGTAGATCTCGCCCTGCCCGACCGAATCGCGGGTGACGAGCGCGAGCTCGTTCGTGCCGACGATCGTTCGGCCGCGTCCGGGCGCCGCCCACGCTCCCGCACCGGCCCCGTCGATCTCCCGGACGCGACCGAACGACGGGTCGACGGTGATCCACGACGATGCGCCGGAGGGCTGCCACGTCGGCGGCGCGTCGCTCAGGTTGTGCAGGTAGAACGGCGACTTGCCGCCGACGACGAGATGGCCGCCCGCGCTGACGAACTGCAATAAGGCCTCGGCGTCGTTCGAGGTCAGCTCACTCGGCTCGAGCACGAACGCGGTGGCGGTCTCGGGCGGCGGATCGTCAGCGATCGATCCGCGCTGTTGGGTGACCCGACGGCCGTAGTGCGTGAGCAGCGAGCCGAAGGCGGCCAGGCCGTCGGGAGCAGTCGCGTACGACGAGCCCGCGGCGCCTCCCGGTTCGTCTCCACCCACCGCGCGGTCGAGGCCCTGGGCGACGAGGTTCACGACGACGATCGCGGCCGCGACGATCGCAACCACGGTCCAGATCCGGCGGCTCGTCGACGTCTGCTTGCCCGCGAGCAATTCGGATGTCGGGTCGGATGTCAACGATGTCCTGTCTCTTCGAGCACGTGCGGCCATTCGCGGCGCGCGCGGTCGACGTCGGGTCGATCGGCGGCCTGCCCGCCGTACGTGATCGATTCGAACGTTCCGGCGAGGTCGTCGAAGCGCGACGAGGCGAGGGTTCTGCGGACTTCGCCCGTGGTCACCGACGGCCGGTAGGTGATGGCCCCCCGATCGCCCAGGCGCACGAGACCGGCCCGGAACCGGAGCCGTACCGCCCGGTCGAGATCGCCGTCGCGTTCGGCGGCGTCGGCGGCGCGGCGGCGGGCGGGGCCGGGGGCGGGGGGGCGCCCCGGCGGCCGCCCCGGGCCCCCGGGGGGGGGGGCAAACGCCCCGCGGGGGGCCGCGGTTGCGAAC
>JBEPUZ010000190.1:0-9404 GCA_041691275.1 Actinomycetota bacterium
CCGGCGTCGGCTCGTACGTGCAGTTGTCGGTGGAGACGACCAGCGCGTCGACGCCAGCGTCGGGACCGCCGGCACCGCCTCCGCAGGCCGCCGCGGTCGCGGCGAGAATCGTGAGCGTGGCCTTCGCTAGCACGCGCAGGGTGTCCCTCATCGCGGCGAACGTATCAGTCGCCGCGGACGAGCGCGCGACTTTTGAACGATCCGCCGCCGCTCGACGCTTCGACGGCGGGTGTGTGATCTTGGTCCCGCGGTCAGATGAGTCGGGACCATACTGCCCAGGCGTCGCACTCCTGACGCGGTTGGCGTCAGTCTCGACTACGCGTCGCCGGCGCGAGCGGCCCCCACCGCCGCGGCCCACGATCCAAAGTGGTACGTGGCTCGGCCGACGAGGTTGGGATCGCTCCGAGCGGCATCGACTCGCTCCATCGAGAGTCCACGGCGGGCCCGCTGACGAAGGCGTTCGAGAACGCTGGCACGTCTGCGTTCGCGATGCGCAATCCGTCCATCGGGGACTCCCGCGGCGCGAACGGCCGCCGCGAGTCCGCCGAAGTGGCGATCGGCTCCTGTGATGAGCGCAGGGGCCTCCGCGCGCAGGGTGGCGTACGAGCACGAGAGGCCGGTGCGCGCACGTCGGCACAGTTCGAGAGTTACGGACTCCTTCGACAGTGCGCGCGTCGGACGCTGTCGGACGGGCCAGTCCGCGATGCCGGCCAGCTTCACAGCGCGATCGATCGAGCCGAACCGCTTGCGGATGATGTTGCCGTGGCGCTGTTGCCGATGCAGATCCTTCAACGTGATCGTTGGGAACCGGCGGTGCAGGTCGCGGACGATGTCGAGGAGCTCGTCGTCGGACAGGGAGTGCTGACGCAACGCCACTCGGGCGTACGGGATACCCACCGCCTCCACCGCCTCCCGCCACGACCCGAAGATGTGCACGGCGGCGCGGAGCAAGCGGCGATCGACCTTGCTGAACGCAAGAGACTCGCCTCGGCGGCGGGCGGTGCGAATAGAGCGAATCACGTCCGCCTCGCTCCACCGCTCCGAAGTAGGAGCGCGTGGTGGCGTGGCGATTCCGGCCTCCTCGCGGGCCCGTACGAGCCCGCCAAAGTACTTCTGGATGGCGACCACAAGCGCCGCATAGCCTGCGACGGTCATGTCCTCCTGGGAGACTCGAATCCCGCTGCGCTCGATCTTGCGCAACTCGTCCAAGAGCAGCTCGCGCGTCCACTTCTGGCGGTAGCGAGGCCGGCGTAGCCCTACCTCCTCACGAGCGGCACCGAACGAGCCGAAATGGTGCATCACAGACCGCCAGAGGTGATCGTCCAGACGAGCAAGGTCGGCGGAAAGCAGGGCTACGCGGCTGTCACGAGCGACATCTCGTAGCCGCTGCATCGTCTCCCGTCGTGAGAGGTAAGGCCTCGCCTCCATCTTCGATGGCTACCATCATACAGCGTCTGCGAGTGGCTCAATGCTCCCTGACGGTGACGTACGTTTTTCCCTCACGGATGAAGTCGATCGTTCCATCTGACTCCGCGACTCGAACGATCTTGTTGTTGTCGATCCAGACGTAGAAGTCTCGTTCCTCCGCCTTGCCACAGGCTCCACAGGAGAGTGCGGCAACTCCATCGACGGCGACGAGACCGGAGGTTGGCTTGCCGTTGTCGTTGCCCCCCCAGCGCACAGCGTCGCCGACGGCGTAGTTGCACTGGGACGTGTCGCCGAACTTGAACTGCACCGACGCGGGCACGGCCGTTCCGCAGCGTGAACACGCCGCGGTCGTATGCACGATGTTGTACGCACTCACGGCGGAAAACCCTCGACCTTGTATCCGATCGCCTTCAAGAAGTTGCTGAACTTAATGTCCCCGGTGATCAGGGGCAAGCCCTCTCGCATCGCTGATGCCGCGATCCGGGCATCGTTGTCGTGAAGGACTCGCTTTAGCGCGGCTGCCTGCTCCTGGAGGGATTCGACGAGCGATCTCTCAGCACGGGGGCCCATCCGACCGCCGTACTCCCCGAAGAATTCCCGCAGCTGGTCGACTGATCGTCCGGGGCCGCGCAGGAACTCCTTCGCGGCCGTGAAGGAAACGACAGGTGGTCGGCCCTTGAGGAGCTCGACGGCACGGTCGTCGACGATCGCCGCCTTCAGTGCATTCGTGTCAAGGGCGACCGCGTCGACCGTCGTTCGCCCTACCGTTGCGGTCTCGCGCGCGATCTGCCCCGTACGACCCAGCTCGGCGACGTCACCAGCTTCACCGCCGAACAGCAACGGCAGCCCGTACTCAACGACGTTGCGAACCGAGATGTGACTCAGCGCCTCGCGGGGGTTGTTCCAGGCGTACGCGCCGAGCTTGTAGGCGCCGACAAACGGAGCGGCCACGTCGCCCGCCAGCTCCTTTCCGGCGCGCAGGGGCCGGAATGTGGCAACGAGGTACGTGAGATGGATTCCCTCTCGCGCGGTCCGGTAGCCGAGGTCGACGGTGTCGGCGACGGCGTCCTTGGCGCCGAGGCCCGCGTCCTTGAGGGCTCGGCCGGTTCCCTTCGCGAACCCAGCCGTGAAGCTCCACGCGCTGCGGTACCAGGGTGGGCTCCCCCACTTCGGCCACATGCCCGCATCGGGATCGACGAACCACGGGTGCTTCGTCTCGCTGCGGCCGAACCCGGTCGCGTCCGTGAATCGTAGCGGCGCATTCCCCGTGTACGAATACAGGTTCGTCCCGTCGACGTAACCGGCGGGATCGCGCTGCAGGAAGCGGCCGATGCGTGGGTCGTACGTCCGCGCGCGGAGATCGCAGAGCTCGACGATCGCGTCGAGGGGGCGCGCGGTGAAGCCTAGCGGGCAGTACGTGCTCCCCTCGCTGCTCTCGAGCTCGCCGAAGGGCGAGTAGCGCCGGGTCGCGATGACGACGCCCTGCGCGTCGGTCAACAATCGGACCGAGCCGACGGTGTCCGTGTGGATCCAGCGCTCGGCACCGGAGCCGGACGTGTTCTCCGCAAGGTGCAGCGGTTCGTCGATGTCGTCGCCGTGGACGTACTGCGCCACGAGCTCGCCGTTGCGGTACTCGGCCGCTCGGTCGGGGCCGTCGTGGAGCACGATCAACGTGTCCGCGCCGTGGCGCTCGACGACGCGACGGCCGGCAGGATCGTAGTCGTACGCCGCGAGCGTCACGCCGCCGCTGTCCAGGACTCTGACGAGGCGATGGAAAGCGTCGTAGCGGTACGTGCGCACGCCGTCGGCGAGGAGGTTCCCGGCGCGATCGTAGATCCGGTTTGCGCCGTCGACCGTCGCGTACTCGTCCAGGTCGTTCGGCTGGTAGGTGAGCGAGCCGCCGCCCGGACGGTCTTCGTGGATCCTGTTTCCTGCGAGGTCGTAGCTCCAATCGTCGAGTGCGGTGGGCGGAGGCGTTCCGAGCAGCGCGTCGATCGACGCCTGGACGTCCGGAATGCTCGGGGGAACGGTCGTCGCCGGTGCGATCGTCGATGGATCGAACGCGGTGCGTGCTGGTTCGGGGCGCCGAGCCAGGACCTGGTACTCGCTGTCGTAGGTGAATCGCTCCGCGATCGCCGAGGCCGCCCCGCTTTCGAACCGCAGCCGGGGATTGCGCGCACCATCGTGCAGGTATTGGAGGCGCAACAGGCTCGAACGCCCGGAGCCACCATCGGCACCAAGATGATGGCGTTCGATCAGGCGCCCGCCCGCATCGAAGGCCTGCGCGATCCGGGTGCCGTTCCCGTAGTCGATCGAGCGAACGCGAGCGCCGATCCGATCGGCCTTCGCCAGCGGCCGAGGCACCTGACCGATGATGCCCGGATAGTCGATCCCGTCCGCGACGTGGTTGAGGCCGGTGAGGCCGTGAAGCGCGTCTCGATCGTGCTCGACGCGGCGACCGCCGGGGTAGATGAGCGCTGACTGTGCACCGGCGTCGTCATACTCGCGGATCAGCGTGAGCGTCTGGCCTGCGAGCGTCGTGGAGATGGTTCGCGAACGACCGAGCGAGTCGAAGATCGTGTCAGTTCCCGCCGTCTCATTCTCGACGTGCTTCGCGCGTCCGAGACCGTCGAACGAGCGGCGGATCGTCTTCGTGCCCTCGATCGACACGCCCGCATCCACCTCGGACAGGTCGACGTCGGTCCCGATCGCACGGCCGAGGCCGTCGCGGGTCGTGATGATGACCGCGCCGTGCGCCTCGCGTCGTCGGATCTCGAGGCTGTCGCGATCGTAGTAGAGACGGATCGATGCCCGATCGGTGCTCGCCGACGTGGCAGCAGGGAAGATTCGCTCGACAAGTCGGTCGAGACGATCGAATCGGAAGTCGGTCCGTCGTCCCAGTGGATCGATCAGCCCGACCTGGTTGCCATTCTTGTCGAACTCGTACCGCGTGATGGCCGGCGCGGCGGCTCCGCCGGTCCCATCGCCGGTCGTGGTGCGAACGTGGGTGACGGCGACCCGACGTCCGTAGACATCGAAGTCGGTGACGACGACGTTGCCCAGCGCGTCGGTGCTCGTCACGCGCAGATCGAGCGTGTCGTACTCGTGTGTGCTGACGTTGCCGAGCGCATCCGTCTCGGTGGTGAGTCGATCGCGTTCGTCGTAGGTCCCCGTCCACGACAAGATCTCCTCGCCGAGCACGGCGCCGGTGACCGGATCGTGGGCGACGTCGCGCTGGTCGCGTCGGATAACATTGCCGTGCAGGTCTCGGTGCAGCTCGACGCGGTTGGCGATGGCGTCGACGGTCGCGGCGATCCGCCCGACCGCGTCGTATTCGGTAGCGGTCCGGTTGCCGAGCGGGTCGATGACCGCGGTGACGCGCCCCGCGGCGTCGAGTTCGTAGGTCGTCGTGACGCGCGTGCCTGGGCCCGGCGCAGCCTCGAAGTCGGTCCCTAGGTCGGTGGCAGGCAGCGCGACGTCGAAGCGGTTCGCGATCTCGCGCCGCTTCCGACCGAGCTCGTCGTAGTCGATCTCGGCGCGCGCGAGGAGCCAGTATGTCCCGTCGTCTCGCTTCTCGAAATGCCGCGTGACAATCGCGCGACCGGCCTTATCGAAGGTCGTGCGCATCACGTTGCCGAGGTTGTCGGTCACCGCGATCGCCCGGCTGAACGCGTCGACCGTGTACGTCGTGCGGCGCCCTTCAGGGCTTGCATCGGTGATCTTGCGACCATCGCGGTCGTAGGTCGTGCGCGAGGTCGCGGAGTCGCTCGTGCCGTGCGCGCGTGTCATCGCGACGGGCTGGTCTCGCTGGTCATACTTGAACGTCAGATCGTTGCCGGCGGGCAGCAGCGTCAGGGCAAGTTGCCCCGCGGCGTCATAGCGATGCCGCGTGACAAGGTGCGCGGCTACATCGCCGCCGCCGATCGTTTCCTTCGTGAGATGGTGCTCCTCGTCGTACGTGAACGTGCGGACAACGGGGCCGAGGTTGACCAGATCGGGCGAGAGCCAATCAGTCTCGGTCCGAGCGATCTGGCCCGTCGCCTCGTACTGCGTTCGCGTCTCGCTATCGAGCGGCGTGGGACCGCGCGCCGACACGACCCGATCGAGCGCGTCGTACGCGGCGCGGACGACGAAGCGGCCGTCGGCGCTATCGACCCCGCGAGGCCGGGTGGTCGCCGTGGCGCGACCGAGTTCGTCGACCTCGTGACGCGTCGTGATCGCGAGAGGCACCGTACCGATCGCGTTCGCTGCGTCGAGGACCTGCTCTCGCAGGAAGCCCTCCTTCGCACCATCGGCTGGCGAGTAGTACTCGAGGGCCGTCTCGGTGCCGGCCTTGTCCCGCAGTCGGCGAACGCGTCCGCGATCGTCGCGCTCGACGATCTCTTCGATCACCGAGTAGCCGTACGCGGTGCCGTCCGCGCGCGTCGGGGTCGGAGCGATCACTCTGCGCAGCGCACGCGTCGAGTCGCCCGGCGGTCCCTCGTACTCGAAGCGCGTGAGGAGGCGGTCGTAGTCGTGACTCTCGATGCCGTTCGGATCCGGACTCGCCGTCGCTCGCGGATCGCTCGTCGTGAGCGGCTGACCGTACGCTGGCTCGTACGTGTGCTTGACGATGATGTCGTCTCGCTCCGCTTCGTACGGATCGCCCCAGCGCTCGTTCCACTCGAAGTCGGAGCCCGCGAGCGGTCGAGCGCGTCGGATCTCGGCGAACACGCGCGCAAAGCCGCGCCGCACGTCGGCGGTGAGCTGATCGCTCTGCCACAGCGCGTCCTCGTCCACCGTCGGCTGCGTGCGGAGGAAGTGGGTGCGGCCGTTGATGAAGTGCGTGACGACGCCCTCGGGCGTGCGGCTCGCGACGAGCGAGCCGTCGCGGTTGTAGCGATAGCGCCAGAACACGTGCTGGTGCCCGCCGGGACCGCGCCAACACTCTTCCTTGCGGAGGAGGCCGCCGAGCCCGTTGAACACGAGGTTCGTCTCGAAGCCGTTTCGCTCAGTGATCCGCACCCGCAGCGTCGGGCGATCCTCGATCGGCAGCTCGCCAGGGAAGACGGGATCGACCGCCACGTACGCGTAGCGCATCGTCCCGCCGCCGACGCGTTGCCAAACGACGCGGTTGTAGTCGGTGAGCCCCTCGCCGTATCGCGTCTCGAGGTAGCAACGACCGGCCGCGTCGATGATGCGCGTCAGGTTGTGGTCGAGCGCGCCATTCTGGGCGCTCGACGAGTAGAACAGGCTCGTCGTCGTTCCTGCGGGAAAACCCGGCGTTGGCGGCGTCGTCACGCGAACAAGATCGCCGTGGTCGTCGTAGGCGTAGGTCCACGCGCGCCCGGTATGATCGTCGAGGCGAACGATCCGGTTCATCGAGTCGTACGCGAGCTCGACCCAGCGGGCCGCGCTGTTCACCTCGACCTTGCGAAGCAGCGCGTCGACGTAGAAGAACGCGAGGTAGTTGCCGAATCGATCCTCGATGCGTGCGAGGCGGTACCCGCCGTCCCAGCTCGGGTTGGGCTCGAAGATGTGGCGCGTGCCGTCAGGAGCGCGGCGAGCCCACCCAGTCGGCGCGCTTGGTTGCCCGATCGGCTCGAGTGTCGCGTGGACGCCGTCTTCGGGCACGTAGTAGTTGAACGGGCTCGACCCCGCCGAGTCCCAGAGCGCGTGACGGCGGTAGCTCTCGGTCCGCATCGTGCCGGTCCAGATACGGGCGTCGATGTCGTTGAGCTTCAGGGTCGTTCCGTAGGCGTGATCCCACTTGAAGCCGAGCGGCCCGTTGAAGACGGCCTGGTTCCGATACGTACGCACGAACGCGAAGTCGATCCCGGCGCCGCGGACGACGAGATCAGTTTGCGTGTGCACCAGCTCGCCGCGGAACGGCTCGACGGGATCGCCGGCTTGTGATGTTGGCTGCGGCTTGGCGTCGCTCGCCGCGGCGCCGCTCGGGTGTCCGCCGAAGACCGAGAGCGCAGCCGCGCCTGCGGTCAGGAAGGGGAGCCCGGACTGCGGCTTGACTCCCAAGTCGGCGAGGAACACACCGGCAGCCTCGGCCGGCGGGAGCCGCGCGATGATGTCTGGATGCAGGACGGTCCACGCCGCCGCGGCCTGCTGGACCTTCCCCGCGTACGTCGACGCGGCCGGATCGGCGGCGCGTGCCGCGTCGATCACCTTCTGCGGCGTTACCGCAGCGACGCTCGTGGTGACCTGCTCGCCCACGTGCTACTCACCGCGTTGCAGGCGGCGCCTGCTTGCTCATTTTGTTCCAGAGTCCCTTGAGCAGCTTGTCGCGAACGTCGGCGACGATCTTCGCCGTGCTCGGATCGAGCTTCGGATTCTCCGCCGTTGCGAAGACGTCAGCCGTCGTGTCGATGCGCGCTTTGTGGAGGAGCTTGCCCTGATCGGCGGTGAGGTAGCCGTGCGCGACGAGCCCGTCGAGATCGATCGCGACGTTGCGCAGGACCCGCGGCAGCAGCGCCCACAGCGCCGTCGATCGCGTGAACGGCGTCGGCGTGTAGATGCCCGAGCCGAACGCGTCGAGCATCGCCTTCCGCGTTGCGGCCTGCAGCGCGTTGAGGTCGTTTGCGAGGTGTGCGCGCGCGTCAGGCGCCTGCGGCGGCGCGCCGGACCGAAGCGCTGCAATCGACGACGCGATCTGCCGCGTGACGACGCCCGAGACCAGCGTCCCGCCCGGGCGTGTCGGCGCGCTGGGAACCGGCGCGGGCGCGAGCGTGTCGCCGTCGAACGTGCAGCACCCCGCGACCCATCGTCGCGTCATGACGATCTCGTCGGTGGTCGGAAGCGAGCCGCCGCCGGTCGTGCCGCCGCCCGTCGTGCCGCCACCGGTCCTGTGGGGCGGGTTCGTGTCTGGAGGCTCGCCGTTCGGCTGGCGCTGCGTCGACGACCACACCAGGGGCTGCGCGCTCGTCGCCTGCGGTTCCGTCCACGGCGGCTGGTGACCGGTGTCGAGCCACGCCTTGACACAGAATCCCGGCGTCGCGCGCGGCAGGCTCACGACGATGAACATCTCCTGGATGCCCTCGAGCTTCCGCTCGCCGTTGAGGAGATTCTGGTCGACGTGGAACGCAGGCGACGCCGTGTGCGGTCGCGGGAACACGATAAAGAGCGCGCGGTTGGTGCCCAGGTGGTAGCCGTTGAAGAGCTGGTACAGCTGCGAGAACTGCGTCGTGTGGCTCTGCGTCTCGCGGTTCTCGGCGCTGGTGTCGGTCGTGCGATTGTCGACGGTCTGGTCGGTCGACGAGTGTGTGAGCGAGCCGCCAAGGCCGACCGGGCCGACCGAGACGCCGGCGCTCAAACTCTCGCCCGTCGAGGTCGTGGTCGTCGTTCCCTTCTGCGTACCGATCTTGTTCGACGTGTCCGAGAGCACCTCGCCGGTCTGCGAGACCGCCTCGTAGAGCTCGCGCTTCTTGGGCTCGAAGTCGACGACGAACGGATAGTCGGAGAGGGGCACGTCGGTCGAAGGGTTCGGGTAGACCGCGAGTTGCGCGATCGCGCCCATGCACGGCCAATACTGTGAGGCCCAATCTGTGCCCATGACCGCCTGCCAGCCCGAGACCTGGTGCGGGTCCGCCGACGACCCGAGCTCGACGGCGTTCACCAGATCCTCGCGAGGGCACCAGCCGGTGATGCTGGTCGTCAGTTTGAGGTAGACAATGCGCCGGTCGGGGTACTGGTCCTGCGTGTCATCGGCGGGGACCACGTACGCGTAGACCGCCATCGACGATCGCCATTTCGGCGGTAGTCCGTTGTCGTCGACCCTCGTCTCGATCATGTCGGTCGAGAACGCGAGCCTCTGCCACGGGATGTCGATCGGCATATCGAGCGCCTGAGCGGTCATCGTCTGGTCCTCCGTGCTTTCCGAACCCCGTATCGGTCCCTTGCGGCTGCGGTCGCGGCGCTTCGGCGCCGCTGCCACACGTTGCCTGCTTGGGGCCCACGAGCGCCCGAAACTAACCAGCGCGTCGACG
>JBEPUZ010000191.1:0-9368 GCA_041691275.1 Actinomycetota bacterium
GTCGAACGCGTTGCAGGTCGAGTCGGCCGGGTAATCCGAAGGATCGAGCGGGACCAGTACCTCGGCGACGGTCGGTCCGACCTCGTCGCCGATCGTCTGCAACATGTCCAGGTCGAACCCGTAGACATCGGCCGCCGTCGTCTCCAGCATGCGGCGCGTCTCCTCCGGTGGGCACGGCGCGAACGCGGCCCGAAGCGCCTCGGTGGTGTACGGGTACGAGCCCTCGGAGTGTGGATAGTCGGCACCCCACATGATCCGGTCGACGCCGACGTCGTAGCGCAACGCGCTCTCCGACGGGCGCAGGAAGCTCGCGCCCACCCAGAAGTTGCGCTGGAAGTACTCGCTCGGCGTCATTGACATGCCCTTGGCGACGGCACCGAAGAAGACGGCTTCGGCCGCGCCGCCGTGCGTCATCCGCCGGTGGAACCAGTCGAGGGTGTCGATCCCGCGCGGGATCCACGACGTTCCCTGCTCGGTCAGCACGATCTTGAGGTTCGGATGCCGTTCGAGCACACCCCCGAAGATGAGGTGCCAGACGGCGCGGTGCGAGAACCACGCGAGCTCGATGAGCATGATGGCCCGCGCCGCTTCGTGCTGTCCGAAGTCGGGCAGGCCGCTGCCGCTGTGGACGTTCAACACGACGTCGTTGCTCTCGCAGAAATCCCAGATCGGTTCGTAGACCGGTTCCCACAGCGCCGGAATCTCGGAATTCGGCGGCACGTTCGGCAACAGCACCCCGCCGAACACGTGCATGTTGTCCTTCGCCCAGCGAACCTCGCCGAGCGCGTCGTCGACGTCGTTCAAGAAGATCTGCGCGAGGCCGGCGCGCCGGCCCGACGCGGCCGCACAGAAGTCGGCCATCCAGCGGTTGTGCGCCTGCAAACCCGCCCACCGGCGCTCGTAGTCGACCGTGGTCGGCTCGCGTGCGGTGAGGTTGCCCTGCTCGAAGAACGGCGGGACCGTGTTGGGGAACAGGACCTCGGCCACAACGCCCTGCGACTCGGTCTCCTTCAACCGGCGTTCGCTGTCCCAGTTGCGGTACGCGGTCGGCGCGAGCAGGTCTGCATAGGGATTGACGTACGCGTCGGCCCACGCGTCGAACTCGTCGTGCCAGCGCGACGCGAGATACGGCCGGTACTCGCGCAACTCGGCGCCGGCGTGCCCGTCGACCGAGATGATCGTGTACCTGCTCGTGGGATCCAACGGACGGTCGCGCACGGTCACCTTCCCGGACGGCCCACCGGCTCTCGTTCGAGCGCCTCGATGATCCAGCGCGGGCCTCCGGGGAAACGCTACTCGCCCGGGCTATCTGTCGCCCAGGGGCTCGACCCGTGCAAGTTGTTCGAACCAGTCGTCTTCGAGCATGGCGAGGTGCAGCTCCAACGCGTCGACCGCTTGCAGCGGTGATCCGGAGAAGCGCGGGCTCGGGACCGGGAGCGTCCAGGTCTCGATCGCGACTCCGGCGGCCACTGCCGGGAACGCGAGCGTGGCGGACGTATATCCGACGAAGGTGGTCTCGCACTCCGAGCAGCGGGCCCGGTACGACCACGCGTCGTCATCAACGCAGCTGCGCATGACGACGCGCTCGGCTCGGACGCGAACGATGCCGCAGGCCGGGCACATGACCCGCACCCAATGCGGGGGCCGGTCGATGATCGGCTCCACGATCGTGGGGATGGGAGGAGGAGAGATCGCGATCGAGTCGAATATGAGAGGCGTGACGGCACCCGCGTCGAACGTCACCGCGACCACGGGAACTGCGTCGACCACCGGGTCGTAGATGCGGGTGCGCTCGACGGGAACGGGTTCGATGTGCACCGCCGGAAACGTGGGCGTGTTCGTGGTGGTACGCGGTCGTGACCGACGATGGCCTCGCGGATGACGTGACTTCATGGCAATGCTCCTGCTCGGATGGCTCTCCGGGGGATCGCGGGCGCCGTACCCAGCATGGCTGACGACCGTGACGTCGCTGTGACCTCCGTGTGATCGCGCTCAGCCGCGGGCGTGGGCAAGGGCCGCGGAAGGTGCGGCGGGAACGATCTCGTTGGGCCGCACCGACTGGGCGATCGCGTCGTCGTACGAGATCCGTCCGGATGCCACGAGCTCGTTGAGCGCGGTCTCGAGCGTGATCATGCCTTCGGCCCGACCGCTGTTGATCACGTTGCGCAACTGGTGCGTACGACCCTCACGGATGAGGTTGCGCACCGCATCGTTCGCCACGAGCAACTCGAACGCGGCGACGAGCCCCCCACCTGCGCGCGGAACGAGGCGCTGGGAGACGACCGCAACGATTGACGCCGCCAGCTGGACCCGGATCTGGGTCTGGCGCTCGGACGGGAACACGTCGGAGATGCGGTCGAGCGATTGCGACGCGTCGTTCGTGTGGAGGGTGGCGAAGACGAGGTGGCCGGTCTCCGCGAGGGTGAGCGCGAACTGGATCGTCTCCGGGTCACGCATCTCACCGACGAGAATGACGTCGGGATCCTCTCGCAACGCGGACCGCAGGGCACGGGCGAAGGAAAGCGTGTCGACGCCGACCTCGCGTTGGTCTATCGCGGCCACCCGGTGCTGGTGCGTGTACTCGATCGGATCCTCGATCGTGAGGATGTGCACGGGTCGGCGGACGTTGATGTATTCGATCATCGATGCGAGCGTGGTCGACTTTCCCGAACCGGTCGGACCGGTCACGAGGACGAAGCCCTGTTTGAAGTCGCACGCGGCCGCAAGCATCAACGGAATGCCGATCTCCTCCGGTGAAGGCACTGCGAGCGGGATGGCGCGGATCGACATCGCGAGTTCGCCGCTACGGAAGAAACAGTTGGCGCGGAACCGATGCGTGGTCTCGTACGCGAACGACAGATCGATGTCGAGCTCCTCGTGCAGGCGCTCGAGCTGTTCTGGATTGAGCAGGCTTTCGATCATCCGCTCACACTCCGGCGCGCGCAGAGGTGGAGCACCCTTGATCGGCACCAACTTCCCGTCGACACGAACGCGCGCGGGCGAGCCCGGCGAGATGAGGAGGTCGGTCCCCTTGAGCCGGATCACTTCTTTCAGATAGATCTCGATCGCGTCGACGTTGATGCCGGTAGTCGTCACTGGATTTCACTCTCCGATCGCGCTCGTGCCTCAGAAGGAGCAGCAGCTCCTCCCGAGGCGACCAGCGTGTGGACTACGGGCAGATCGTCGACGTCATGATGCCGGTGGCCGGCGTGTAGGTTCCGAGGGAACCGACCGGGGCGGAAGCCGACCCGGTTCCTGATGCCAACAAATTCAGACCGGCCGGCGTCTTCAGGAACGCGATGAGCGACGCGCCCGTCGTCCCCGCTTGCACGGACGTCGGGTACGCGTTCTGCTGCGCGTAGAACGCCTGCGTCGCAGTGTTGACGGTGCGGACCTCGATCGTGCACGCACTCGCTTTGCTCGTATTGGTGATGCCGCCGACTGCGAAGACCACGACCGCGGCAAGCACGCCGAGGATCACGATCACCACGAGCAGCTCGACCAGGGTGAACCCTCGCTCGATGAGATTCTTGTCTTGGAAAGAGATACGACTTCGCACGTTGGATTTCCTCCTAAAGGATGCAGCAGAGTCGCTGCGGTGGTCATGATCAGTTCGTCAAGAGGACGACCGGATCCGTGGATCACGGTCCGGTGCCGTGGCGCGCGACCTCCTCGCCCGAGGCTCGCAACGCGAGCCTCACTTGATGTTCGAGAGGTTGGGGGCGGAGTAGATGCCGTACATCGCCTGCACGAGCGCGACGGCGACGAAGCCGACGACGAGACCCATGACGAGGATGACCGCCGGTTCGAACAGCGTCGTGAGCTTCTTGAGCTTGAACTCGAGCTCACGGGAGTAGTAGTCGGACGCGTTCTCGAGCTGGACGTCGAGCGTCCCGGTGTTCTCACCGACGCGCATCATCTGGATCGCGGCCTCGGGGAACAGGCCCGTGTCGCCAATCGGTCCCGCGAGCCCTTCGCCCTCGAGCATGCGTACCTGCGCGCTCTGCAGCCCGTCCTCGAAAACACTGTTGTTGGCGCCCTTGATCGCGGCGGCCATCGCGTCGGGAAGGGGTACACCGGCTCGTGACATCGCACCGAGGATGCGCGTCACCCGTTCGACCACGGAATAGAGCACGATGACCTTGATCAGCGGGAGCTTCAGCGTCACGCGATTGCGCACGCGACGGCCCTTCTCCGTCTTCATCACCCACACGCCGATTGCGCCCCACATGGCGAACCAGAGCAGGTAGATCCACCAGTACTTCTTGGTGAAGTCGGCGAGCCCGATCAGCATGCGGGTCGACAGCGGCAGCTTTGCCCCGAGGCCGCTGAAGAATGTCGCGAATTTTGGCAGTACCCAGACCGCCAACACCGAGACGGTGACCATCGCCATGCCGAGCACGACCGCGGGATACGCGAGCGCCTGGTTGACGCGGCTCCGCGTCTCCAAATCGCGTTCCAGGTAGTTCGAGACCTGCACGAGCGCGAGGTCGAGCCGGCCAGTCATCTCCGCGGCCTTGACGATGCCGAGGTAGTACGGCGGGAAGAGATCTGCATTGCGGGCCAGCGCGTCGGAGAACTGCGCGCCCTGCGAGATCGCCTCGCTCGCCTCGCCCAGAACTTCCTGCCAGTGCCGGTTGGTGCTCGACCGTGCGATCACCTGGAGGCCGTCGGTGAGCGGAATTCCTGCGGCAACGAACGCGGCCATCTGGCGGGAGAAGTTCATGATGTCGACCCGCTTGACCCGCTGCTTCGTCAGCTCGACCGAAAACAGGTTCTTGCGCGCCCGCTTGATCTTCTGCACCTCGAGGTTGCGGACGAGCAGCTCGTCGCGCGCGATGTTCTCGCTGAGCGCGTCGACTTCGTCCTTCACCTTGGTGCCGTCGGCCGCGACGGCCGTATAGCGGAAGCGTGACATCAGGTCCTTCGAGCTAGAGCACGTACACGGTGCGAAGCACCTCGGCGACGGTGGTGACATTGCGCTCGACGAGATCAATCGCCTGATCGCGCAGCGTGTGCATGCCGAGCTTCACGGCCGCTTCTCGGAGCGCGGCCAACGAGGCCTCGCTCACGATGAGCGTCTTGAGCTCGTCGTTGATGGGCAGCACCTCGTAGATGCCGACGCGGTCGTAGTAGCCGGTCTGGCCGCACACGTTGCAGCCTCGGCCGTGCATGAAGTCGGCCTTGTCGGCGCGACCACCCGACATCTCGTAGAAGCCGCGCTCTTCGGGGGACGGCGTGTACGGACCGATGCACGTCGTGCACACCTTGCGGATCAGGCGCTGGCCCACGACACCCAGGAGGGAGGAAGCCACGATGAAGGGCTCGATGCCCATGTCCATGAACCGGTGGAGCGCGCTCGTCGCGTCGGTCGCATGCAACGACGACATGACGAAGTGGCCGGTCATGGCGGCCTGCACCGCGATCCGCGCGGTGTCGACGTCGCGGATCTCGCCGACGAGGATCGCGTCGGGGTCCTGGCGCAGGATCGACCGGAGGCCCGTGGCGAACGTCACGCCCGCAAGCGGGTTGATCTGGATCTGGTTGATCGACGGGAACACGTACTCGACCGGGTCCTCGATCGTCATGATGTTGATCTCTTCGCGGTCGATCGCCGCCAAGGTCGCGTAGAGGGTGGTCGTCTTGCCCGAGCCCGTCGGTCCCGCGCAGATCACCATTCCGTACGGCGACCGGATGAGGCGGTCGTACTCCGCGTAGCTCTCGTCCGACATGCCGAGCTGCGCCAGGGTGAGCACTGCGCGCGTGCGATCGAGCAAGCGCATGACGCACTTCTCACCGAAGACCGTCGCGGTCGTCGATACGCGCACGTCGAGGGAATGGCCCTCGACCGTCAGCTCGATCTGACCGTCCTGCGGCCGCCGGCGTTCGACGATGTTCATGTCGGCCATGACCTTGATGCGGCTCACGAGCGGCGTCGCCATCGACACCGGGAGGGAGAGCACCTCGTGCAGCGCGCCGTCGGTCCGGACGCGCACCCGCACCCGGTCCTGTTGCGGTTCGATGTGCACGTCGGACGCGCGGTCGCGCACCGCCTGCTCGAAGATCAGGTTGACGACCTTCACGATCGGCGCGTTGGCGTCGACTGCGACCTCCGCGGCGGGTCCGCTCGTCCCCCGGCCCCGCTCTTCCGATCGCTGCTCGAATTCTTTCAGCGCGCCGCTGATCTCGGCCTGGTTGAGGTACGCGCGGTCGATCGCGTACGTGATGTCGGGGGGCGGCGCGACCAGCATGCGCACCGGTGAGTGCAGCAGCGCGATCAGCTTGGCCTGGAGTCCGGTGTCGAGGGGGTTCCCGATCGCGACTTCGATGCGCCCGCCGACCTGGCGGAGCGGCAGCACGCCCAGGGTGCGCGCCTGCTCCTCGGTCAGGAGACCGACGATCGCTACGTCCGGGCGAGCTCGGGAGATGTCGACCGCCTCGAGCCCGACCTGTTCGGCGAGCGCGGAGCTCAGGACCCGCTCGGAGATGACGCCGAGCTCGACGAGGATCTCGCCCAGGCGCTTGCCGCCCGACGTCTGCGCGCCGAGGGCGTCGCGCAGCTGCTGGCCGGACATGTCACCGCGCTCGACGAGGAGCGCACCGAGCGGCGTGATCGCCGCTTCGACCTCGGCGGGGACGACTCCGTCGTCGACGAGTGTCGTCTCGCCGGGTTCGACGAGACGCGAATCAGCCGCGGGCTTCTTTTCCGGTTTCACTCGCAACTCGCCGCGCATGACGTCACCCGGTCGGACGGAACTTGATCTGACACGTCGAGTGTCCGCCTGCGCGCGTTACGGGGTCGTGACCGCTCCGCAACCGCCGTAGTCACCGGAGCGTCATCGAGCGAGCATCATGTCGACGGAGCCCCTCGGCACCGCGGAACCGAAGAACTTCGCGCTCCCGAACGACGTGATTGATCCGTCGAGGCCGAGCAGGTAGTAGCCGTCGCTCGAGGGCACCGCCCGCATCCGCATGATCGGTGCCGACGATCCCCCGACCAGATTGCGGATGCTCGGCAGGCTGCCCTCGAACGGGACGTTGAAGGCGAAGATGCCGCCGTCGGAGGCAACCAGCCAATAGCCCTGGCCGTTCGTGGCGCTCGCCATCGACATCACCGGGGCCGACAGTGTCATCGCGCCGGTCGACCCGTGGAAGTGCGCGTCGCCGAACGTGAACACACCTCCGTCGGCGGCGACGAACCAGTAGCCGCGACCACTGGCGGTCATGGCCAGATCGAGCACGCGCGCGTTCAGGTGCATCCCGCCCGTGGAGCCGTAGAAGTGCGCGTCACCGAAGGTGAAGATGCCACCGTCGGCCGCGAGCAGGATGTAGCCGCGCCCGGAGTTTGAGGGAGCCATGCCGACGATCGCAGCGTTGAGCACGACCGAGTTCATGCCGCCGTAGTAGTGCGCGTCACCGAACGTGGAGACCGCACCGTTCGCGGCAACCAGCCAGTAGCCGAGGCCGGACGCGGTGCGGGCCGACGCGACGATGGGTGAACCATTCGAGGTCGCGTTGCCGTACGCGCGTGCACTGCCGTACGAGCGGACCTCGCCCGCGTTGCCGACGATCCAATAGCCGGAGCCCTTGGTGCCGTAGTCCGCAGGACGCGGCGTCGCGGTGAGCACCGCCGCGGCCGGGTCGATCAACCCGTGCCCGTAGGCCGGATCGACGCCCGGGGCACCGGCGTCACGTGCCGTTGATTCGAGGATCGACGTGACGGCCGCGGCCGACAGGGAAGGGTTCTCGGAGATGATCAGGGCGGCTTCAGCCGACGCGTACGGGGTCGCCATCGAGGTGCCGCTCGCGACCGCGTAGCTGGTCGGTGACGTTGACCACGTCGACAAGATGTCGTTGCCCGGCGCGCTGACGTCGATGTAGCTGCCGGTGTTCGAGAACGACGCCCGACTCAGGCGTTCGTCGAAGGCCGCGACCGCGATCGCCTCCGGGTACGCCGCGGGGTACACGGCCTCGTCACCGCTGGCGCCGTTGTTGCCGGCCGCCGCGAGCACGACGACGCCCTTCGAGAGCGCGTACTGCATCGCGATCTGGATCCCGGTCGAGCGACCCCCACCGAGGCTCAGGTTGATGACGCGGGCGCCCTTGTTCGTCGCCCAGATGATCCCGGCGGCCACGTTCGACGACACACCGCTGCCGTTGGCGTCGAGGACGCGCACGGGCAGGATGCGGACACCCGGCGCCGCGCCCACGATGCCGCGGCCGTTGTTGACCTGCGCGGCGATGATCCCGGCGACGTGGGTTCCGTGACCGTCGGGGTCGTAGCGACCGTCACGCGCGGGCTCGACGTAGTCGACGCCCGGGAGCACCACGCCTCCGAGGTCTTCGTGCGCGGCATCGACGCCGGTGTCGATGACCGCGACCGTGACCCCGGCGCCACGGGTGGCCGACCACGACTGTTCGAAGCTGGTCTGGTCGAGCGCCCATTGCTGCGAGCGCAACGGATCGTTCTCACCGATCGAGAGCGTGCCTTCCTTCACGTCGGGCTCGACGCTCAGGACCGTCGCGCCCGACTTGATGACGGCATTCGGGCGCAGCCCGACGGCTGCGCTCCCCCGGACGACGCTGAGGCCGCCGTCGGGCAGGCGTACGAGCGACCACGTCGGCCCAGCAGGGGTCGGAGCGGTGGTCGCAGTGGTAGGCCCGGGGCGGGTCGCGGCGGTGTTCTTGAACGAATCCGATCCGCCATTGTGCGCGCGGCTCACGATGACGACGCCCGCGACGGCGATCGCGACCGCGGTCATTGCGGCCAGAACGACGACGGACGCCTTGCGACGACCGGTGCGGATACGGCTCATGACTTCGGCTCCGGTGCGAGTTCGGCAGCGAGGCGTCGAGGGCTCCCGGCGGCTACCCGGCCACTGTGGTCGCTCTCCGTGACTGAGCCGTCACGGTGCATACACAAGTGCCGTCAGAGAAGGGCTGGCTGCGGCAAACACGCGGTATTTGCGGGTACAAGCGGATTCAGAAGCGGTGCAACTCTCGTATCTTGGAGTTCGCGTCTCGTCTAGTCCCTGCGACTCGCTCACTTCCGTTCGGACGGCAAGGAGCAATCGACGCATGGGGCAGTTCACTCGTGGCGACCGGGTGCACGGGAGCACGCCCGAACCCCGCGACGCCCGCCGGCTTCTCGCCCTGCTCTCGAGCATGCGCGATCTCGTCTTCGTCCGTGACGCCGGTGGCCTCCTCACCTACTGCAGCCCGTCGGTCTTCGAAGCGCTCGGCTATCAACCCGTAGAACTCGAAGGCACACCCGAACGCGACCTGATCCACGCCGGCGACGTCGACGCCCGCGACGATCTCGTGTCGCACTGGGTGCTCGGCGAGGAACCTCTCCCTCCGATCGAGCG
>JBEPUZ010000192.1:0-9303 GCA_041691275.1 Actinomycetota bacterium
GCTCGGACCGAGGTGCCGAGCTCCGGCTCCATACGGGCCGGCGGCGGCGGCTCCGGTGTTCAGGAGCGATCCGCGAAGCGTTTCATGGATCGTTGATACGTGCGCGGTAGCACGGTCTTCGCGACTACGGCGATCTTTGGGAGCCACGCGGCGTTGATGTCGATGTTGGGCTTGCCCATGTGCTCGAGTAGTCGGGCGGATACCTGTCGTTCGGTTCTGCGGACGAGCCTGGGAGGAAGCGGCCCGTCGCCGGCGGTTCCCATCGCGGTGGGGACCCAGGCCGGATAGAGGACGTGCACGTGTACGCCGAGCCCGACGATTTCGAGGGCGACGCTCTCCGTGAAGGCGGAGACGGCTGCTTTGCTCGCGGCGTAGCCGCCGTCTCTCGGTTCAGGGGCTCGCGCCGAATCCGACGAGATGTTGACGACGATGCCGTTGTTGCGTTGCAGCATGCCGGGAAGCACCGCGAGTGTGCCCGCCACGACGGCGTAGTAGTTGGTCGCCATGGTGGCGACGAATACTTCCAGAGGCGTTGTGGGTTCGACGATGGGGGTGGGAACGTCGACGGCCGCGTTGTTCACGAGTAGGTCGATGTGTCCGTAGCTCGTTTCGATGTCGGACAGTCTCGCCTGCAGTGCCGAGATGTCGGACACGTCGCAGACGAAGACCTCGCTTTCGGGCGAGGCTCGCTGCAAGTGTGGCCGGAGGGTCGCGAGCAGCGGCTCGCGTCGCGCAAGCCCGACAACGGTCGCCCCGCGCGCGGCGAGATCGAGCGCAACCTGGCGGCCGATTCCTGACGAAGCGCCCGTCACCACCGCTACCCCGTCGTCGTATCGGCGCATCTGAAACTCTCCTGTCCTCGTACCTCTGGTGCTTACACCGGATTGGTCGAGGATGCTCGAACTCGGCGGCGGCGGCGCCCGTGAGGGTTGCGCCTCTGCCGGTGCGGCGCGAGTATTCGGCGGACACGGGAGGTCAGTTGTGCTGTCACGTCTGCGCGCGATTGCTTCTGTGGCCATGGTCGTCGGGGTGGTCGCCGGTCCTGCTGTACCGGCCGGTGCGCGATCGGTCTCCGCCGGTGGCAGTTCTTCGCCGACGGTGCGGGCAGATGTCTTGAAGCGTTCGCCGTACACCGTCTACTGGGACCAGAACGAAGAAGAGGACTTCTTGCGCTTTCCGTCGGGGCGGACGGGACAGTTGATCCCGCCGTGGGACCCGAACGGGCAGATGTGCATCCTCCCGGGCGACTCCGGCCGATTCGTGGTCGGTTACAACCCGACGCTGGCCTCGCAACACAATCCGGGAAGTTTGAAGCCGGTCAAGGAGCCTCCGATCGGCGAAGCGATGTACGACCGCCGTGGTCACTTCATCAAGACGATCTCCGTTCCCGGTCCGTTCGCGCTGCCCGGCACGAAGGTCGGCGGCGATATCCCGCCGAACGCCGCCGACGGCGGTGTGTTCAACGACAACGGATCGATGACCGGTTGCGCGTTCGACCGCCGCGGCAATCTGTTTGCCGCCGACATCGGCACCGCGCAAGGCGCGTTCCCGCCGCCCGACAACGGACGGATCATCGAGTGGTTCGCACCGACGTACCACAACTTCTGCATCGTCGACGGTCCGACGGCAGGTGGGGTCGGCCCGCACCACGTTGACGGGACCGGCGGCCTGCGGCAGCCCGGCGATCTCGCGATCGACCCCAACACCGGCGATTTGTTGGTCCCGGAGGCAGGTTCGCCCACCGGCGGCATCGGCGGCAGCATCTTGCGTTTCGTGCGTGCGTCGCTTCCCCGGTCGGCTACCGACTGCAGCACAGATGGGCTCTATCCGCGTCAACGGCTGCAGGTATCGACGTTCGTGCGGGGAAACGGCTCGTATCTGCCGTTCCCGATCGCAATCACGCGCGACCCGACCTGCAATTGCTGGGCGATCAGCACGACCATCGGTAATCCGTCGGTCGTGTGGGTGCACGACGATGGCACGCCGGTTGTCGGCCGCTCGATTCCGGGCGTCGATATCGCGCATGTAGGACAGGACCCGAACGCGTCGAATCCGTTCGGCATCGCGTTCGCTCCCGACGGCACCCTCTATATCGTCGACATCCATATCGTGTGCTCGGCTCCGCTCGTGAACTGTGGACCGGCAACCAAGGGTGGACGCGAGTTACGCGTCACCTTCAACAACGGTCAACCGAACCCAGCGCAAATCATCGCGTCGGGACTCGACTTCCCGACCAGCGTCACGGTCTGCGCCCGCCGCGATCGGGACACATGTCCGGGTACGCCGGAACGCGGCGACTCCGGTTGACGGCCTCCGCGTGAAGCTCTGGTCGGTCGCACTCGTCGCCGGCCTCTGCGCCTCCGGGCTGGCCACACAACCGGCGACAGCTCGGTCACGCAGCAACTCGGCGATCAGCGCATGGGATTGGCCGACCTATGGCCATGACGCTCAACACACCTTCCACGGCCGTACGACATTGACCTCTCGTACCGCGTCGAAACTCGCGACCGCCTGGTTCTTCCCGACGGGACTTGCCGTCACGGCCACGCCGACCGAAGTTGGCGGAACCGTCTACGCCGGTTCATGGGACGGATACTTCTACGCCGTCGCGCTGCACACCGGACGGTTGCGGTGGAAGTACCAGCTTGCAGCCCAGCCGGCCGTGAGCCCACAACCGGGAGGGCCACCTGATCCGTTTACCGACGGAGGGATCGTCACCTCGTCCGCATGGTTCGAACCCGGAACCCGGTCCCACCCTGATCTCGTCATCTTCGGTGGCGGTTACACGCTGTATGCCCTCGACGCGAACGCCGGAACACTGTTCTGGAAACACGACTACACGGGACGGCCCGATCTGCCGGCCGATCCCGCACACGACGCCGCGCGCATCTTCTCGTCGCCGGTTGTAGAGAACAACAAGGTCATCATCGGCATCTCGGTCGACGGCGGCCGGGGTCGCCGCGGTTATGTCGTCGCGGCTGACCTGCAGAACGGCAATCCTGTGTGGACCCGCGAGACGGATATCGACCCGTCCGGCGCAGTGCTCAACGACGGCTGCGGCAACGTCTGGTCGACGGGAACAGTCCTCCCTGCGCTCGGCACGGTCGTCTTCGATGTGGCCGACTGCCAGGGTGCGAGCTCGGGGTTGCTGACCGAAGGCGTGGTTGCGCTACACATCAGCGACGGCACGATCGCGTGGGTGTTCCGACCTGCACGCCGCGCCGACAGCTGCGACATGGATTTCGGCGCTACCGCGAACGCCGGCATCGGCATGCGCGGTGTCGCACAGTTCCTCGGCGTCGGCAGCAAGGACGGCACCTACTACTCGCTCGAACCTGCGACCGGACGACTCAAATGGTCCACGAACGTCGTCTTCGGCGGGTCCGCGGGCGGATTCATCGCGACGACAGCGTTCGACGGCACACGCGTCTACGGATCGACGGCGCTCGGCGATATCGACGGGCCCTGCGCGCCGAACAACCCTCGGGACACCGCCGTGCAGGATCCGACCGTGCATGAACTCGACGCGCGCACCGGCAAGGTGACATTCGGCGAGTCAGGATACCCGTCATTCGCGCCGACGACCGTGGCACATCACATGACGTTCAACTGCCCTGCGCTCAAAACACTACTCAACATCCGCCTCGCAACCACCGGTGCCAAGGTCGCGCAAGTTGCTCTCCCGGCGCCGTGTTGGTCAGGCGTCGCGACCGTCGGTAACGCCCTCATCCTGGGAACCGGCACCTCCTTTACGAGCACGGGCAACGGAATACTCGTCCTCACACCGAGCGGCGCACCCCCTGCCACCCCCGTCGCACCGCACGGCGACACCTAACGACAGTGCACCGGAGCGCGTTGCCCCCGCGCGGCGTCCCCGGTACTGCAGACCGTGCCCCTTGGTACCGCGTTTCGCAGCTATTACACCGACCGGGCCATGGACCGAGTCCCAGGCTCGCGTGCGGTACTTCGTCCCCAAGGTCGGCGTGCAGCCGGGGACCGTTGCGATGCGCGAGCTCGGCCACCGATGGGGCGCCTCCTCGGCTTCGGGAGATATCTCATTCCATTGGAAGGCGATGATGACGCCGACGAACGATCGTCGATGACGTCGTCGTTCACGAACTGGCTCACCTCGACTATCGGCTCTAAGCGACTGAGCTGGGTCGTGCTCGGAGTCTCGTGACGGGCGCAGTGTCGCGTGTGATGCCGGCGGCGAGCAGATTCTCAGTCGGTACGTGTCGAACCCGCGTCCGGCAGGCTTCACCTGTTTTGATCATCAGGTTCGCGGCTTCGACAGGCCCGTTACTCGCGCCAGTGCTGTGGTGGGCGACGATCTGTTGTCGCCAACGTCGCAACGTTTTCGCGAGGCGGCGAAGTTCTCGACACGACTCGGGTGTGGTGCACCAGTCGATCGCAGCCTTGAGCGCCTGTTCGGCTTCGGCGACGTCGCCGGTGAGGTAGATGTCGCGGACGGTCTCTTGGACGAACCAGCAGTCGAAGACCTCGCCCAGCGTCGTCACTCGTCGCTGGGGATGCTCACACCCATAGAGTTCGAACGCGTCAATCGCCAACCACCGCAGCATGAGAAATCCAACCAACCGGCTCCACCAAACCCAGGGCACCTCAGAGCCTCCAAGTTTCCCAGTGCGATTCAGTCGGTCGTGATGGAGCCGATGGGCCGTACGAAACGCGCGCGTCCGTCGTTCACCAAGTCGTTCAGTGCTGGGTTCGAGCTTCTCCGCCAGCCCGGGAACTCCGTGACCGGTGTCGCGCTACTTGCGGCGGTTGGCGTGGCGGTGTTGTTCGGCGTGATGGTCGTCCTCGCCGGCGTCACGATACGGGGAACGCGCGAGCTCTGGGTCCGTCGCCGGTCGTAAGGGTCGCTCGGTCAGGGGCGCGCTCGGGTGGGGTTGGCGGAGGCGAGGCCTCGCCCGAGCAAGACGAGTCCGACTGTCAAAGAAACGATGCCGGGGACGATGCGAAAGGTTTCGGAGTCGCCGTCGTGACCGGGAAACATTGACGGCAGGTCGTTGGCCGCACGGGTGAGATACACGACCGCGACGGCGACGCACACCATTCCCGCGAGCATGACGAGCACCCGCACACGATTGGAGGTCTCGAACCGAATGTCGTTCGCGATCACCCATTGCGTCAGCACCAGGACGAGCCCGGTGGCGATGAGCAGGAACGACCAACCGGCCGGGGCGCCCCGCGCGAGGAGGATCGGTCCGGTCGCGATCGCGGCGAGTCCGCTGCAGGTCGCAAATCCATCGACTCGGGGGGTGCGTTCAGGCATGAGGAAGTCAAACGCTCGGTAACGTAGACGACCCGAAGCTAGCGCGGCTGGTCTGGGGAGGTCCTGAGCGCGGGGTAGCCGGCAGGTAAACGTCCCCGTCCGATTCCGAGAGCGTCACGCGGAGATGCCGGTACGTTTGTGCCGGCGGTATTCGAGGTACGGGGGGATCAGTGAGAGCACGATGATCACGCCGACGATCGGATAGATGTACCGGTCAATGTTGATCGACTTGCCCAGCCAGAAGCCGAGCATACTGATGCCGACGGTCCACAGGGCGGCACCGGCGACGTTCGCGACGAGGTAGCGGCGGGTAGGCATCCGTCCGGCTCCCGCGAGCATCGGAACAATCGTGCGCACGAACGGTATGAACCGCGCTAGGAACACTGCGCGCGGACCGCGCTCGTCGAAGAATTCCTGCGACCGTTCCAGGTAGCTGAGTTTGAACAGTCGCGCATCTTCGGTGAAGAGGCGCGTGCCGTAGTGCCTTCCGAGCGCGTAGCCAATCTGCGCGCCCGCGACGGCCGCGCCGAATGCGCCCAGGACCACCACCGCTAAGTTGAGGTGGGGATCGTTTGAGTGGGCGCTGGTCGCGGAGAAGGCGCCGGCGAGAAATAGGAGCGAGTCGCCGGGAAGCGGAGCGGGAAGGAGGCCGGACTCGACGAACACCACCAGAATGAGGCCGATCGTCCCGAAGGTCTCGATGAGATCACGGGGACTCAACCAGTTGACGGCTGTCATCAGCGCTGTCATCTACAGTTACCTCTTCTCGCGGTTGTTCGGGCGGAGCGTGTCGAAGCGCCGGGCTCATGCGGTCGGCTCGGGCGATGTTTCGGGTCCTCGACGCAGGATGTGCGACGTGCCGACGAGCGCTGCGAGCAATCCGATGCCGAGCAGCCATCCGCTGACCACATCGCTTGGCCAATGCACGCCGAGATACACGCGCGAGAGCCCGACTGCGATCGCGATGATGGCGGCGCCGCCGACTGCGAGCACGCGGGCTCGCCGTGTCCGACCGAGCTCCCAGACGACCCAGGCAAGTGCGCCGTAGCACGCAACGGACTGGGCCGAGTGGCCGGACGGGAATGCGAGCCCGTGTGCGCTGACGAGATGTTCGGCGACTGGTGGGCGTGCTCTCGAGACGAGGTGCTTCGTGAAGGCGACGAGCACGACTGTCCCGAGACTGCTGAGCGCGACGACGAGTGCAATCCGTCGATATCCGGTCCGTATGAGTGCCGCGACGGTGACGATCACGACGGGCGCGACAACGAATCCGCCCGCCATCTGGGTAACCACTTTCGCGACGATGGTTAGCCAGGAGGTTCGATGGTCGATCAGAAAACGGATGATCTGGTGATCCACGCGTACGAGACGGTCGGCTTCGCGGACGGAGTCGGCGATCTCCACGATCATGCCGAGCGCGACGATGGCGACGCCGAAGGCGGCGACTGCGACCCAGAGATTCGAACGGCTGCGAACTGTCTCCCACGTATTCGCGAGGCTCATGAGGGGGCCGGCAGGAGGAGAGCGAATTTCGGCGCCGGACCCGGCCGCTCGAGGACGAGTCGGCCGCCTTCGGCTTCGGCAAGGGTTCGGGCCAATGCCAAACCGATGCCGTGGCTGTTTCCGCTTTGCCGGTCGAACACGTGGATCGGGTCGAGCTCCGTGGTTCCTTCGTCCGCGACGCGCAGGGCGACGGCACCGGACACATGGCGGACGTCGACGGTGACAACGCCCTGACCGTGCCGGAGGGAGTTGTCAACGAGGACATCGAGTATTTGGCGGACCGCCGGTTCGGAAACGGTCGGCGCCGGTACGGAGTCCTCGATCGTGATGCGAAGTGGTCGGCCCGCGGCAGCTAGGAGACCGTGCCAGTCCCGGTCGAGGTCGTTTACGACGCGGGCGAGGTCGAGCGGTGCGCGATCGATGTGCGCGTCGCGTGCGAGGAGCAAGAGGCTGTCGACGGTTTCCTCCAGCCGGTCGATCGGCTCGAGGGTTCCCTCCAAGGCTTGACGGAGGTCGTGCCCGGGGGTGGCGAGCGCCGACTCGACATGAATGCGCAGACCGGCGAGCGGAGTGCGCAGTTGGTGCGACGCGTCGGAGCTGAACGAGCGTTCGCGTGCCACGAGGCCGCCGAGGCGTTCGGCTGTTGTGTCGAGGGCCCGGCCGAGGTGGTCGAGCTCGTTGACGCCTGAGGGGTGGGCGCGTACGGAGAAGTCACCGGCGCCGAGCCGTTCGGCCGCACCTACCAGGGTGTCGACCGGGCGCGTCAGTCGGCGCGCGAGGTAGAGCGCGAGCAGCGCGGCGACTAGCAACGCGGCGGCTCCGATCAGCGCGATCGTCAGCCAGGTGCGGCGAGTTCGGTCGACGACGTAGCTCTCGGACTTGCTCGCCCGGAGCGCACCCGTGATGCGCTCGTTGCCGTTGATCGGAACCGCGACGAGGATCCGGCCATCGAGGCGTGCGTCGCGTACGTCGCCGAGGAGCGCGTGCCGGACCACGTCGTCGGCCACGATCGGGCCGCTCCCGGCGATGCGATGCCCGCCCGGGTCGTAGACTGAGAACAAGGTCGGACCGGTGCTCGGAAGCTCGATCGGATCGCTCGCGCCGAGCGCGGTGGCATCGATCGCACGGCGAGTTTCGCTGGCTTCGCGTTCGAGCCGGAGGATCTCCTGGCTCGTGTAGAGATGCTTGACCGCGAACGCGAGCGGAATACCGACCAGCAGCACCGCGACCGCGGCGACGCCGACGATCGCGATGACGATCCTCGCCCTCATGGCGTGTCGAGCCGGTAACCGACCCGGCGGAGCACCGCGATCGTCGGGCGTTCAGGGCCGACGTGCCGGGCCAGTTTCGATCGCAGTTGAGAGATGTGCACGTCGAGTGTCTTCGTGGAGCCGTACCAGTGCTCATCCCAGCATTGGTTCATAATGCGTTCGCGAGTAACGGCCCGCCCGGCCTCGGACACGAGGAGCGCCAGCACGTCGAACTCGCGAGGGCGGAGCACCAGCTCCTCGTCACCCGTCCAGGCGCGGCGCGCGTCGATGTCGACGGTGAGATCGCCCACGACGAGCTTCGACGACGGTGACGAAGCGTCGGCGCCGCGGAGATGGGCACGCACGCGTGCGAGAAACTCGCCGAGCCGAAACGGTTTGGTGACGTAGTCGTTCGCGCCCGCGTCGAGACCGAGTACGACGTCGATCTCTTCGTCTCGTGCAGTGAGCACGATGATCGAGACACCTGGCGACGACTCGCGCACTTCTCGGCAGAGATCGAGGCCGTCGATGTCTGGCAAGCCGAGGTCGAGTACGAGGAGGTCAGGAGTTGACTCGTCGAGCGCGCCCCGAGCGCTCGCGCCGTCGACTGCGAGAGTGACGGAATAGCCCTGAGCGCGTAACGACTGATGAAGCGATCGACCGATCGTCGGGTCGTCTTCGACGATCAGCACCCGCGCCTCCATCAGGCCAGGGTAGGGGCCGGTTCGCGCCGATCCGACTCGGCGCGACGGCTTTTACCGTCCGCTAACCATTGCAGAAGCGTCCGCTTCCGGAGCGTCCCGTACGTTCGGCTTCGTTTCGTCGTCGACGTTGGAGCTTTCATGCGACACATTCCCCCGGCTTTCGTCGTCGGTAGTTGCATAGCGCTCGGAGCGTGTGGTTCCTCGGGCCCAACTCGGTGACGCCGACCACGACCACGGATGGGATCCCGACCTCGACGCGTGCGACGACTTCTTCTTCTTCTTCGTCGCCGGCGACGAGCTCGACAACGGTGCTCGCCACTACCGCACCCGAGATCAGCCCGTCCGGCGACATTCCCGACAACCATGCCTTCGTGACGTACGCGCCTGCCGGGGCCCGTATTCGATCGAGGTCCCCGAGGGGTGGGCGCGCACCAACGCCGGCGGTGTCACGATGTTCTCGGATCACTTCCACTCGATCCGCATCGGCGTCACACGACGGATCTGGCGTACTTCACGCGCACCTATGCCGACAATGCCGTGTTCCGGATCCCGG
>JBEPUZ010000193.1:0-9221 GCA_041691275.1 Actinomycetota bacterium
CCCGTACGCGAATTTGACCGACGACGGGCCCGTGCTCGCGCTCGGCTGTCGCCTCGCGCTGACCTACGCGGTCGCGCACCGCTGCGATGACGCCCGCGTGGTGCTCGAGGCACTCAACGAACGCAGCGGCGGCACCTACTCCGACCGGATGATCGCGCTCTGGGCGGAAGCGCTGGTGCACGTGCAGACCGGGCGCGGCGACGGACGGGGCAGCGTCGACGCCGCCCACGCGATCGCGACGGCGACCGACGCCCGCCTGGAGCACGCCATCGCCGCGCTTGCCCGCGCATCCGTGCTCGAGGTGCTCGCCGACCCCGAAGCGGGAGAGGCCCGCACCGATGCCGAGCGCCAGATCGCCTCGCTCGGCCTCACGGCGACCGGCTGGCGCCGCGTGTTCGACCTCGCCCTGGCCGGGGTACCCAGCCCGACAGCCGGAGTCGAAGGAGTCTGAGGTGACCGAGATATCAGAGCGTTACGAGCCGTAGAGAACAGCGAGATCGCGACTAGGCAATCTGGTCGAGCAAGACGAGCGGGATCTCGCGCGTCGTCTTGGTTTGGTATTGCGCGTAGTTCTTGTGGTCGTTCGTGATCAACGGCCACATGCGCGCCCGTTCGCTCTCGTCAGCGACCCGCGCCCGCCACGCCTGCTTGGGGGCACCCTTGTACGAGACCTCGACCTCGGGGTTGTCGCGCAGGTTGAGGAACCACGCGGGATGGGTGTCGTCGCCACCGCGCGACGCGACCACGACCACTGTCGAGCCTTCCTGCAGCGGCGAGGTGAGCATCACCGATCGGGGCTGTCCCGACTTGCGGCCGATCGTTGTCAGCTCCAACACCGGCATCTTCTGCGCCTGCCACCCGAACTTCCCGCCGGTCACCTTGAGGAGCGCGCGGTGCACGCCGTTCATCGTCTTCAACGCAAAGTCACTGGGCATGGTGCGAACCTAGACCAGACCCGAGACGAAGGGCGCGGCGCGCAGCTGGTCGAGCACCGCGTCGCAGACCCGTCCGTCGGCGAAGGTCGGTGCCGTCGCCGGGATCTCGCCACTCGCCACGGCGTCGCGCACGACCTCGGCGAAGCGTCGCATCGGGGCGAGGTGACCGTCGGCCTGCGCGTCGGCGCCGAGATCGATGCGCTCCCGGGTTCCGTCGGCCCGCCGGATCGAGATCCGGCCCTCTCCCACCACCTCGACGACAGCTTCCGACCCGAAGATCGTGAAGCGGGGCGCGAGGTTCGCAGCCGCCGCGAACCCGCTGTCGATCGCGACCGACGCCCCGTTCGAAAGTGCCAGCGACGCACTGAAGCCGTCCTCGGCGGTGCAGTGGTGCATCTCACCGTTCGGGTCAGGTCGTTCCGGGATATCGGTGCGCAACAGCGCCTGCACCGCTGTCACCTCCGCGCCGAGCACGAAGCGCAGCGTGTCGATCGCGTGCGAGCCCCACGCGCCGATCCAGCCACCACCCAACTCGCGGTCGAAAAGCCAACCCCAGGGTCGCAGCGGAACACGCGTGCCGGCCGACAGGCGCGTCATCTGTACGTGCTCGACCGCGCCGAGAACGCCGTCGCTCACCATCTCCCGGAGCAACGCGCGTGCGGGGTCGTAACGGAACTCGAAGTTGCAGAGCGCGACCACACCCGCCGCGCGCGCCTCCGCTTCGAGGGCGGCGGCTTCGTCGGCGTCGAGCGCGAACGGCTTGTCGCACAGCACGGCTTTCCCTTCCGCCAGTGCGAGGCGAACATGCGGTGCGTGCAGGAACGGCGGCGAGTGCACGCTGACGAGATCGACATCGGGTCGCGTCACCAACGCGCGCACCGCGTCGGCGTCGCGGGCGGAGACGACTTCGGCGACCTCGCAGCTGTCGGTCTCCCCGAACACCCGAGCGACGACCCGCCGGCCGAATCCGCTGCCGATCACGCCGACCTTCATTCGCCCAACACCTCCGGCGCCTCTTCACGAACGGGAAGATGGAAGCGGCGCAGCCCGGCGTGCGTCACCGGTCCGATCGTGAAGGCGAGGAGCACCGTACCGACGCCGACGTGCCCACCCAGCAGATAACCGGCGACCAGCGCGCTGCATTCGAGGCCCGTACGCACGACCCAGATTCGATGGCCGCGCGCCGCGATCGCGGTCATGAGTCCGTCGCGCGGTCCGGGACCGAGGCCCGACCCGATGTAGAGGCCGCCGCCGACACCGAACATCACGACCGACGCGAGCAGCATCGGGATGCGCGTCGCGAGCGCATGTTGCTCGGGGATCAGGTAGATGCCGAGGTTCGCGATGAACCCGACCGACAACGTGTTGACCACGGTGCCGAGCCCGAGCCGCTGATGCAACGGGATCCACGCGAGAAGCACGACCAGACCGACCAACACGACGACGAGCCCGAACGACAGGTGGGCGACGTGCGCGAGCCCCTGGTGCAACACGTCCCACGGCGAGACCCCGAGCCGGGCTCGGACCGAGACCGAGATCGCGAAGCCGATCACGAACAGGCCCGCGACGAGCGGAGGCATGCGGCGCCGCAGCTCGGTCGCGCTCGGGAACGACACGACTTGCGCGTAACGCGCGTCCTCGGGCTCGACGACGCCGTCCGACGAGGCCCTGGACTGTCGAGGGTCGGTCAACTGTCGAGGAGCGCCGAGGACTCCAGGTCGAGGTACAGGGTCGCGTTCGACTGCCGGCGCAGGATCGACGCCGGGCACGCGGTCGACACTTCGTCGTACAGCGCCCGGTGAACGGGCACGGCCTTGCGCGCTTCGGGGACGACCACCAGCACGCGGCGCGCTCGCAGCAGCGCCGGGATCGTCACCGTGATCGCGTGCGTAGGGACCTCGTCGATGTTCGGAAAGTGCCCTTCGTTCACCTGCTGGCGACGCGACGCGTTCTCGAGTCGGGCGACCTTGACGTCGCGCGGATCGTCGAAGTCGGCGACGGGCGGATCGTTGAACGCGAGGTGCCCGTTCTCGCCGATGCCCGCGCAGCAGAGGTCGAGGGGGTGGGCGCGGAGCAGCGCCTCGTAGCGTGCGGCCTCCGCTTCCGCGTCGGGCGCATCGCCGGCGAGATAGTTGAACTCCATGAACGGCAGGCGGGCTGCGACCCGTTCGCGCATGTAGCGCTGAAAGCTCGCCGAATGCGAAGGCGCGAGGCCCACGTACTCGTCCATGTGGAAGGCGCGCACGCGATCCCACGCGATGTCGGGCAGTTCCACCAACTCCACCAGGAACGCGAGCTGGGAGTTGCCGGTGGCGAGCATGACGTTCGCCTCGCCCCGGGCCGCAATGGTGGCCCGCAGTGCCTCGGCGGCATCGACGGCTGCGTCGCGCGCCATCTGGTCGACGTCGTCGACATGCACCGTCAACTCGTCGAACTTCAGGATCCGGCTCACCGCAGGACCCGACTCACGCGAACTGCGGCAACCACCGCGCGGTGGCGCTCAGCATCTCGTCGGTCATCTGCTCGACGTGGTCGAAGTCGATCCGGCCCGCGAGCGGATCGAGCAGCATCGCCTCGACGACCTTCTCCCGATTCCCCGTGAGCGCAGCCGTCACCGTCGCCTCCTGGGCCGCGGCGATGCGGCGGAGCCATTCGGCCAGCACCGGCGGGAGCCGGACCTCGTCGCGCGGATGAAGGCCCTTCGCGTCGGCGACGCACATCGACTCAACCACCACGTCGGGCGGGAGGTCGGGCGCCTGCCCCGTGTTCGGGAGGTTCAGAGGGAACGCGTGCGCGCGGTCGCGCAGGAACGAGTCGATCATCGGCGCAACCATCTCGCCCGACGGCATGCGCGACACCTCGTCGGAGGCGCGCATCTTGGCGAGCGTCTCCTTGTGGCCGCCGGCGTCGCGCTCACGATCGGCGATCGTCGTGAGGGCCACACCCCAGCGCTTGCCCCACTCCGACTCCTCGGTGAGGAAGCCGGGAAAGAACTCGACGAGATGGCGGTCGCCCGCCCCCGGCAACACGCCGAACCGTTCGAACAACGCAAACTTCACCTTGTGATGGTCGAGGATGTCGCGCTTGCGTACCCCGCCCGCGAACGCGGCGGCTTCCTTGGCGATCCCCGCCGGCATGTTCACGGTCTGGTCGCCGAGGCCGTCGGGATCGGCGAGCATGGCGCGCAGACGCTCGAACCCGTCCTCGCCGTTCACGCGCAGCGACGTGAAGATCGGCAGGTGGTTGACGCCGACGAGCTCGAAGTCGAGGTCGAGGAAGCTCGCATCGAGCAGGAGCGAGAGCGCGAACTGGGCGCCCGCGATCTCATGGCAAAGACCGACGGTCTTGATGGTCGTCTCGTGCGTCATCGACCGGCACAACGTGGTCATCGGGTTGGTGATGTTGAGCATCCACGCGTCGGGACACAGCTCTTCCATGTCGCGCGCGATCCCGACGAGCACCGGGATGTTGCGGAGCGCCCGCATCACGCCGCCGGGCCCGACCGAGTCGCCGACCGACTGTTTGATGCCGTGGCGCTCGGGGATCTCGAGGTCGAAGCGCATGCTCTCGAAGCCGCCGGTCGAGATCGTCACGACCACGTAGTCGGCGCCCGCGAGCGCCTCGCGCTGGTCCGTCGTCGTCGACACGGTCATGCCGATGCCCTGGAGCCCCACCACATGGCGGACGAAGTCGGCGATCGGCTCGAGCGGCGCCGGGTCGATGTCCTGCAGCACCAGCTCGGCGTCGGCGAGCGACGCCGTGTTGACGAGATCGACGAGCAGCTTCGGTACCCACTGGTAGCTACCGCCACCGATGATGACGATCCGCGGTGCCATGGCGGGATCCTAGGCGTCGAACTGCGGCAGCCAACGGGCCGTCGCGCCGAGCATGTCGTCGGTCATCTCGATGACCTTCTCGTACGGCAGCTGCGCCGCGATCGGGTCGGCGAGCATCGCCTCCAGCACAAGCTCGCGGTCGCCCGCGACCGCGGCTTCGACCGTCCACTCCTGCACCACGTTGATGCGGCGCAGGAACTCGCCCATGATCCCGGGCACCGTCGTCTTGTCGCGCCCGCGGATACCCGTGTCGTCGGCGATGCCCATGATCTCGACCACGGCATCGTCGTCGAGGTTCGTCACGTTGCCGTCGTTCGGCAGGTTCACCGGGAGATGCACCGGCTTGCCCGTGACCATGCCGTCGAGCATCTGCGCGACGAGCTCACCCGACGGCATGCGGGTGACGTCGGGCGCGTCCCGCATCTCTTCGTAATACTCGACGTCCTCGGCCGCGTCGGCGCGGTGACCCGACATGCCGTAGTGGTGCACGCGCCAATCGCTGCCGTAATCGTTCCCGGGTTGCACGAACCCGGGCATGAACTCGACCGAATGATGGTCGCCGGACCCGACGAGCACGCCGAAGCGACGGAACAGCTCGAAGCGCACCTTGTTGTTCTCGATGACGTCGAGCTTCGTCCAGTAGTCGGCGGACGAGAGCTTCACCCAGCCTGCCTTCTCGGGCGGATCCATCCAGATGCGTTCGCGCCCGGCCCGCTCGGGATCGTTGAGCAACGCGTGCAGGCGTACGAACGCGTCGTCCTCGCCCTTCACCTTGAGCGAGGTGGCGAGCGGGTAGTGGTTGACGCCACCGAGAATGGGATCGATGTCGTTCATCCCGCTGTCGAAGAGCAGGCTCAGGATCCACGAGCAACCGACCCACTCGTTGCACAGGCCGACCGTCTTCACGGTTGTCTCGCGCGTCACCGAACGGCAGAGCGCGGTGAGCGGATTCGTCACGTTGACCAACCACGCGTCGGGTGCGACCGACTCGATGTCGCGGGCGATGTCGAGGAGCACGGGGATGCTGCGCAGCGCCCGCATGATGCCGCCGGGCCCGACGCTGTCGCCGATCGGCTGGCGGATCCCGTATCGCTGCGGGATCTCGATGTCGTGTTGCATCGAGTCGAAACCACCGACCGAGAACGCGGAGATCACGTAGTCGGCACCCTCGAGTGCGCGCCGGCGGTTGCTCTCGTACTCCACGTCGAGCTCGATGCCCCGGCGCTTGGCGATCTCCGCACCGAGGTCCTTCATGAGCATCATGCGTTCGGTGTCGAGGTCGTGCAGCACGACGTGCGCGTCGGTCAACGACGGGGTGTTGGCGAAGTCGGCCAGGAGCCGCGGCGCCCAGTGATAGCTACCGCCGCCGACAACTGTGATGTTCGCGCCCATGCGCGGAGCCTACGAGCGAACGCGCCCGCGGGCGAGACGGTCGGGTCGCAGCCGCGCCGGAGTCAATCAGCGATCACGACCTCGACCTCGACCTCGACCTCGATCTCGACCGCGCCGCCGCGCGGCAGCGCCGCGACGCCGATCGCCGAGCGGGTGTGCCGGCCCGCGTCGCCGAGCACCTCGAAGAGCAGCTTGCTCGCGCCGTCGACCACCGCGGGCTGCTGCTCGAATCCGGGGGCGGACGCCACGAAGCCGAGGACCGTCAGTACGCGGGAGATGCGATCGAGGGAACCGAGCCCGGCCCGGAGCACCGACAAGGCGTTGAGCGCGCACCAGCGCGCGGCTTCGGCACCCTCTTCGACCGAGAGGTTGGTGCCCAAGACGCCCGGGTTGACCAGCTTGCCGTCGTGGTCGCGCGGGAGTTGCCCCGACGTCCGGGCCCGATCGCCGTGGACGACCATCGCGTCGAGCGGATCGTGGGGTGGGTACGGGCCGGGCAACACGAGTCCCAACGTGCGCAGACGGTCGTCGATCGTGCTCACAGCCACCTCTCCAAAAAGGCCGGGACGGTGGTGCCGTACCAGCGATGATCACCTTCGAACACGTCGTGCACCAGCGCGTCGGGCGCCGCGCCGAGGCGTTCGTAGATCGGACGCAGCGCGGCGACGGTCTCCCGCGCGGCGGCGGCGGGGAAGATCGGGTCCTCGTCGCCCGATTCCACGAGGAGTGGCCTCGGCGCGATCAGCGCGGCGATGTCGAGATGTTCGATCGCGCCGAGCTGTCCCGGCATGATCTGCGATCCGCACATGTTCCACGGCACCGTGTGCGCGGCGCGCCACGATGCGAGGTAGCCGGAGATCACCGCGACCCGGACCCGCTCGTCGAGGGCGGCCAGGAACAGCGTGCACGTACCGCCGAACGACAGGCCCGCCGCCGCGATCCGACCCGGATCGACGAGCGGATGGGCGCTCAACACGTCGAGCGCGCGCCCGAGGTCCCACAGGTTGCGCTCGAGCGGTACGACGCCGGCCATCGTCGCGCAGACCAGATCCCAGTCGCAGTGGTACTTGCCGTCGGGCATCCAGTCGGAGCGTTCGCCGAAGCCGCGCAGGTCGGGCGCGAGGACGACGTAGCCGAGTGACGCGAGCACGTGCGCGTAGTCGTCGCCGGGGCCGCCCGGCTCGATCCCGCACACATACGACTTGCCGGGCCCGTGACCGTGGATCGCCAGCACCGCGGGACCGGGCGCAGCGTCGCGGCGCGCGTGCGGGACGAGGAGGTACGCCGGTACCGACATCGTCTCCTCGACGTCGAAGACGACGCGCGCGCGGGTGTAGTCGCCGCAGTCGATCTCCTCGGTGACGTCCAGATCGAGTGGGACGGGCGCCGCGTGCGGCCCCAGCCGGGCATCGAGCTCAGCCCGGGTACGCGCCCGCCACTCGTCGTCGTCGGCCGGCGGTTGTGGCGCGGCGCCGATCTCCTCGAGTTGGAGTCGCCAGTACGCCCAGTTCGAGAAGTTCCGCCGGCGGCTCACGCCGGCGCGCCGAGCGCCCAGCCCAGTCCGCCGGCGAGGTGTCGAAGGTACGCGGGCGACTCCCATGCCGACGGGAAGTGCCCGAGGCTCGTCGAGAACACGCGACCGTCTCCCTCGGAGAAGCACCACGCGAGCGGGAACCCGAACGACGCCTCGATCGCGCCGTCGGCGCTCAGGTCGAGCTGACCGTCGCGTACGCGCAACAGGATCCGGGCGTCGGAGCGAAGGTCGCGGAACTGGTACACCTCGTCGCGCCACTCCCACTCGCCGCCCAGATGCGCGCACGCGGGATGGGTCGGGTCGACGACGTCGGCGACGAAGGTCTGGGTCCAAGGGTGCCCGTTGAACCGAGCGCCGACGATGGCCCCGTAGTCGTCCCAGCCGTAACACGAATCCGTCGCGGAGTGGATCGCGCACACGGCGAGCCGGCCCGCGCGCACACGTTCGAGGATGGCCGCGCGTTGCTCCACGCTCCAGGGCGTCTCGCCGATGGTGAAGAGCGCCAGCGCGCGCGCCGCGCGTATGTCGTCCACCGTGATGTCGCGCACGTCGTCGACGCGGCGACCGCGCAGTCCGTGCATCTCCGCGATCTGGCGCACGCCGACCGCGGCCTGGTCGAGCACGCCGTGCACGCCCGCGGGACCGTCCTCGTACGGCGAGACCTGGGTCACGAACAACAGGTCAGCCACGACGCGGCACGGTATCGCAGTAGCGTCGCCGCCATGCAGATCGGATTCATCGGACTCGGTGCGATGGGCCTGCCCATGACACGCCACCTCCTCGGCGCCGGTCACGACGTCACTGTCGCGTCACGCAGCCGGCCTCCGATCGACGCCGCGATCGCGGCGGGGGCCGTCGAGGCCGCGGGTCCCTACGAGGTGGTCGCCGCGAGCGAGGTCACGATCCTGTGCGTGCCCGATTCACCCGACGTGGTCGGCGTGATCGACGCCGCGCTCCTGGCGCTCGGTCCGGGGAAGATCGTCGTCGACACCTCCACCATCGACCCCGAGGTCGAGCGCAAGCAACACGAGCGGGTGACCGCGACCGGCGCCGCGTACCTCGACGCGCCGTTGTCGGGGGGAACCGTCGGCGCCGAGAAGGGCACGTTGACGGTGATGGTCGGGGGCGACGCGCTCGTGCTCGACACGGCCCGTCTGGCGCTCGACCCGTTCTCCGCGCTCGTCGTGCACGCCGGCGGCCCCGGATTCGGCCAGGTCGTCAAGCTGTGCAACCAACTCGTCTACGCGGCGCAGATGCTTGCCGTCTCCGAGGCGTGCGCGCTCGCGGTGAGAGAAGGCGTCGATCTCGGCGTCGTGTACGAGGTGTTGACCCACTCGACCGGCGACTGCACCGCAATCCGCACCCGCATCCCGTTCTCCGGGGTACGACCCGACACGCCCGCGTCGAACGGGTGGAAGCCCGGCTTCATGACCGCCCTCATGGCCAAGGACGTCGACCTCGTCGTGCGGGAGTCGGCCCGCGCGGGAGTACCTGCGTCAACGGCCGAGCTCGTCGCCCCCGTCC
>JBEPUZ010000194.1:0-9139 GCA_041691275.1 Actinomycetota bacterium
TGCGCCAGGGCAAGAGCCTGCTTCGGCTGACGATTGAACGATGGGGCCCGATCGCAACGGGTGGCTTCCCGTCTCGGCTCAGCGAAGCCTGACGAAGCGAGCGGCGCGACCGCCGGGAACGGTCGTAGTGGCCATCCGTGAAGCGCACGCATCGCTACATTCGCAGTCGTGAAGCCGCGCCAGACCTCCAGTGGCATTCTCGCGGGCCCGGTTGGCCCTCGAGAGCGACTGGCGACCATGTACCCAGTCATCGATGCCCACATCGGGATACGCGTGGCGCATCGAGGGAGCGGATTCTCGGGCACGGTGGAGTCCGTTCGGTCCAACGAGGTTTCGATTGCCGGAAACACGGGACTCGTCCGGCACTTCCCGCTCGAGCCCGGCGCGTTCGTCGTCGACGGCGCGCCGGTCACCCTGCGGCGGGAGACATCGAACACCACGGCGGCGTCCCGAACCGCGTCGGGCTCGGTGGCCGTTCCCGGTGCCCGAGCCCGAACCGCTCGCGCGTCGCGCATCGTCGTGGAAGGTATCCATGATGCAGAGCTCCTCGAACGGGTGTGGGGCGACGATCTTCGGATCGAAGGGGTCGTCGTCGAACGACTCGACGGCCTCGATCACATCGACGCGTTCCTCACCGATTTCCAACCCGGACCGTCGCGCCGACTCGGCGTGTTGGTCGACCATCTCGTCTCGGGCAGCAAAGAGGCGCGGGTTGCACAGCGCTGGTCGAGTCCCTACGTGTTGTTCACCGGCACCCCGTACGTCGACGTGTGGACGGCCGTTCGGCCGCGGGTGCTGGGGCTCGAACGCTGGCCCGAGATCCCGAAGGGTCGGCCGTTCAAGGAAGGCGTGTGTGCCGCACTCGGCTACGACGAACCGCGAGACCTCTGGAACGATCTGCTGGCGAGCGTCAGGAGTTACAAGGATCTCGAGGGCAGCGTCGTCGGTGCGGTCGAGCGATTGATCGACTTCGTCACCGCCGGTTAGGCCCCGCCGGGCGTTGGCTCAGACGAGCTCGAAGATTTCGTGCGCCACAGTGCCGCCATCGCCAACCGCGCCCTTCGACACGAGGCGCAGCCCGTTGACGAACGTATAGGGCTCATCACCCGACTCGAGTCGGACCGTCGAGAAGATGGGGCCATGGCCGAGCTGCTCGGCCCAGCTCGCGCGACCGTCGAGGTGCACGAAGACGCGAGCACCGTCGTCGGTTTCGATCAACAGACGAATATCGAGCGTGACCTCTCCGTCATCGGCGATTGCGAGCCAATCGGCTCCGCTGTTGCCGATCATGCGCCCACGCACACGTGGACCGATGAGCTCGACCTCGAGGAGCTCTTGAATGATCCGCTTGCCCGCCGACGTCGTTCCGAGCATGTAGAGCCCATCGGGGTCGGTTCGGATCGTCAGGGTGGCGAAGTGACGGATCTCCAGCGTCTGCACGGCTCGACTCTCCCACGTCGGTGCGCGCAGTCGGGGTTGCGACACGGTCGCGGCGGGTGCAGGACCACATGGGCTAACACATGGTCATGGCGAGAAGAGAAGTTCTGGTGCAACTCGACGACGAGCTGGTCGAGCGTTTGGATCGGCTCGCCGACCAGCAGGGAACGAGCCGGTCGGACCTTCTGCGACGCGGCGCCGCGGCCGTGTTGGAGGCGTCCGAATTGGCTGCGGCCGACCGCGAGCTCCAGGAGTCGTACCGGCGGATCCCGCAAGACCCTGCCGTCGTTGCTGCCGCGACTCGCCTCGCCGCGTCGACCGTGCCCGAGTGGTAGCCCGCGGCGACATCGTCTGGGCGGATCTCGGTCCGCCGGCCGGTCGGCGCCCCGAATGTGTGCTCACGCGCGACGCGGCAATATCCGTGCTGACCGCGATCGCGTGCGCGCCGACCACGCGAACCGTCCGCGGGATCCGGTCCGAGGTCGAGGTCGGGACGCCAGCGGGTTTGCCGGCGCCGAGTGTCATCAGTTGCGACAACGTGATCACGATCCCGCTTGCGTCAATCGACGACCGGCCCGTTGGTCATCTCGACCTGCAGGCCCGCGCCAATCTCGACCGCGCGCTGCGCTACGCACTCGACATTGCGTACTGAACCCGGTGCTCGCATGCACCGCGCGTGTGCCGTGAATGGTGCCGTTCATGAGCAGGTGATTTCCGCCCCGCACGTCCATGACCCACAGCCGATCCGGCCCGTGACGCTGCACTGGCCGTTCACGAGATCATCAGATGGGTCGCGGCCTGGTCGCGTTTTGGTGCAGCCCCGATTTCTGCATTTTGCTGACACGCCTCTGACGTCGAATGCCGAGATCGAGTGCGTTGGCGCCGAATCCTCAACGACGGGAGAGGATCGCATCGGTGGTGTCGTCGGCCGGGAAGAAGAGTTCGATGGCGAGCTCATCGAGGGTGACGTCGAGGGGAGTTCCGAATGTCGTGAGCGTCGTGAAGAGCGACAGCTCCGCGTCTGCGATCGCGAGGCGGAACGGCACCAGCAGCGGAGGGTCTTCCCATGACTCGGCGAGACGCGTCTCCAGATCGGCGACGTTCGGGTAGCTCGTGAGCTCGGTGAGCAACGCCTCGAGGTCGGGGTCACCGGTCAGCGCGATGGATCGGCGCAGTTGCCGGAGAAGGTAGGTCGCCCAGTCGTCGAAGTTGAGCGTGCGTGTCGACAGTCCGTCGGGGTGCAGGCAGATCCGGTAGACGTTGAGTGGGGGACCGGCGAGCGCGGGCGGGAGATCGTGCGTCAGTGCCGACGCGGCCCGGTTGGCGGCGATCACGTTCCACTGGCGATCGATGACAACTCCGGGATACGGATCGTGCGCGTCGAGCATTCGTTGCACCGACGCGCGGACGCTTCGCATTTCCGGCGCATCGAACGGACGTTGTGAGAATCGCGGTGCGTAGCCCGCGGCGAGCATCAACGTGTTGCGTTCGCGCAGCGGGACGACGAGCCGATCGGCCAGCGCGAGCACCAACTCGGGGCTCGGACGGGACCGGCCGGTCTCGACGAAGCTGAGATGACGGGGCGACACGCCGACCTCGAACGCGAGGTCCATCTGGCTCCGCCGGCGGCGCGTTCGCCACTCGCGCACCAAGGTTCCGACACCGCTACTCGCCATGCAACCACCCTAGGGACGCCGGTTGCCTGGAACCACTACCTGCGAGGTAACGCGCGGGCATGCGAAACGGGTGGACGAGTCACTACCTAACGGGTAGTCGCTCTGCGGACCGGCGGCTCCGACAATGACCTCATCGAACCGTCCCCGCACCGCAAGGAGCAGTCATGAACGACATCACCCGCGTGATCGACACGTATCTCGAGGCCTACGGCGAGCCGGATTCGGCGCGCCGCGTCGCGTTGATCGAACGGGTCTGGGCGGTCGATGGTCAACTGATCGATCCGCCGCTCGACGCGACCGGTCATAGTGCGATCAGCGACATGGCCGCGGCTGTGCAGGCTCAGTTTCCCGGGCACGCGTTCCGTCGGACGGGTGAGATCGACGCCCACCACGGCTTCGCTCGCTACGGCTGGGAGCTCGTCGCTGCCGACGGAAACGTGACCATCGGCGGAATGGACGTTGCCGAGCTCGATGCCTCGCGACTGCGGCGCGTTGTCGGCTTCTTCGGCGACCTGCCCGCGAACAAGGCGTAGGGGGAGCTGATGCCGACTCTTACCAGCTCCGACAATACGCAGCTCTACTACAAGGATTGGGGCTCCGGCCCGATCGTCGTCTTCATGCACGCGTGGGCGATGAGCAGCGACATGTGGCAGTACCAGATGAACGCCCTTGCCGAACTCGGGTACCGGTGCATCGCCGGCGATCGGCGCGGTCACGGCCGATCCGACGATCCGGGTACGGGATTCGACCTCGACACGCTCGCCGGTGATCTCGATGCGCTCGTCGAACATCTCGACCTGCACGACATCACGTTGGTCGCGCACTCCCTTGGCGGCGGCGAGGCAATCCGCTACGTCACTCGCCACGGATCCGGCCGCGTCGCGCGTATCGCGTTGGTAGCTGCGACGTCGCCGTGCCTACTTCGCGGGCCCGACAACGCCATGGGTGTCGACGCATCGATCTTCGAGGCGCTACGCGACCAATGGCGCACCGACTTCAGCCGCTGGATCGCGGACGGAGTCGACGGCTACGTGGGACGCGGGCTTCCCGGATGCGGGGTGTCCGACGCGCTGATCGAGGCGCAGGTCCGTGACATGCACAGTGCGTCGTTGCGAGGCGTCATTCAGACCAATCAGTCGATGGTCGAAGCGGACCTTCGTGACGAGCTCAGGGAACTCGCGGTGCCGGCGCTGATCGTGCACGGCGACCACGACGTTTCGGCGCCGATCGAGATCACCGGGCGCCGCACCGCCGAGCTCATCCCGGACAATCGCTTCATCGTCTACGAGAACGCACCCCACGGCCTTTACCTGACCCACCGCGACCGTCTCACTCAAGACCTGATCGACTTCATCGGCGTGACCCAGAACCCGGTCGGCAACGGAAACCCGTAGGTCGTCTTACCGAATCAAAGCGTTTCGAACGGTGGGCCCATTTCTCGCCTGCCTACTCGGCGGGGACGAGCCCGCGGATCAGCGTCGCGAGCGTCGCGCCCACGCGCTCACGGGTCGGGCCCTTTCGCGGTGACCGAGCGATCAATATCGCGGCCTGCAGGCAACCGCCCCGAATCAGATGAGCGAGGCAACCAGCGTCGATCGGTTTCATCGAACCGGAGTCGATCGCGAGGAGGATCGCATTGCGTAAATTCTCGTGATGACGGGACTTGTCCGCATCGATGTCGGCATCGGAGCCGAGCACGGCGGGCGCGTCGATCAGCGTGATCCGCTGGACGTCGGGCGCCATCGCTGCGTCCAGATACGCGTCGACCCCCAGCAAGATCGCATCGATCGGCGATCGTCCGGACGACGCCGCGACCGCGGACGCAGTCTCGACTTCTTCCTCGATCGTGCGATAGACGGCTTGGAAGAGGTCGACCTTGCTCCCGAAGTGGTGGTAGATCGCTCCCTTCGAGACGCGCGCGTCCCTGGCGATGTCGTCGAGCGACGCTCCCGCGAAGCCCTGCTCGGCGAACAACTTGCGCCCTGAGTCGATCAACGCCGCGCGGGTTGCCTCGCGGTGTTCGTCGCGGAGCGTCCGGGCGTTCGCCATCGCGTGAATCCTACGCCCACCTCACCCTTGACATACTCCCGGTATGTATCAAAATACAGGTATGCCAACCGAACCAAATGCAGTGGACACCGCATCCGAGGCGAGTTCGCTCGAGGGCGGGCGGCGCACGGTCGAGATCGACGCCGGCATACTCAGCTACGTCGAACATGGCAATGGACGGCCGGTCGTGCTGCTGCACGGCGTCGGCACCAGCTCGTATCTGTGGCGACGTGTCATCGGTCGACTCGTCCCGGATCGGCGGTGTCTTGCCTTTGATCTGCCGCTGCACGGCAAAAGCCCGGCTGCGAGCGATGGCCGTTACGGGCTGCGCATCTTCGCTGAGTCTCTCTCCGGCGCCTTCGATGCACTCGACCTCACCGACGTCGATCTCGTGGCCAACGACACGGGCGGTGCCGTCGCCCAGATCCTTTCGACGCTGCGCCCGGAACGCCTTTCGAGTATGACCTTGACGAACTGCGAAGCCCACGACAACGTGCCGCCGAAGGCACTGCGAAGCACCATGCTTCTCGCGCGACTGGGTTTGCTCGCGCGCTTTGCGCCGCGAGCGATGAACGATCTCCAAAGGACGCGTCGCGCGGTCTTCGGCACAGGCTACGAGGACATCGAGAAGATCTCGCTCGAGACCGTGCGCGCGTTTCTCGAGCCTTTGATCGGTGACCGCGACCGGGCGCGTCAATTCCAGCGTCTCCTCTTGTCGCTGCGGCCGTCGGATCTCCTGGAGGTCGAGCCCGATCTTTGTCGCTCACCAGTACCGACGCTGGTGGTGTGGGGAACGGACGACCGCTTCTTCGACACATCGTGGGCGCACTGGCTGACGCAAACGTTTCCTCGTTCAGTCGGCCCGGAGTTCGTGCCGGGCGGACGCCTCTTTTTCCCGGACGAGCGGGGCGACCTTCTGGTGGAGCACCTCGTCGGATTCTGGGACGGCCGCGCACCCGATCTTCACGAAGAGCGCCGAGAGGTGCCTGATTGAGTTGCGGGCCCAGAGAAGCGCGAAGTCCGGTGCCAGCTACGAACGCGGGCGATCTCAGTCGCAGGCGTCAGTGAACGCGCGTCGACGCGGTACCCACTATGCGCTGGAGCGCGGCGACGTGACCGGCAAACGCGCTCCGACCCACGGGCGTGAGCCGAGTCCGCACCCGTCGCCGGCGATCGTTGCTCACCGGCCGGTCGATGACCAGATAGCCCGCTTCCTCGAGCGTCGAGAGCTGCTTGGAGAGGGCAGAGTCCGACAGTTCCAGGCTGTCGCGGATGAAGGAGAAGTCCGCCCAATCGGTCGCCGCCAGCAAAGCGACGATCGAGAGTCGCGTTGTGGGGTGGATCAGCTCGTCGAACTTCGCCGGAGTCGTCACGCCGCGGTACGAGAGCGGACGATGGACCGCCGCACGCCCGCCATCATTGCGGGCCCGCCGAGCACGATCGTGACGGCGACCGGAATGCTCGAGATGGTGACGGGATGGCGGGCGCCGTCACTCTGCGCGAGTAACGCACCGACGATCATCGCGGCAGTCAAGGCGAGGAGGCACGCGAGTACCGCAACCCGCGCGTACCAACTGACGGTCTCGGTGCGGATGCTGAGTTGATCCGTGCGGTGGCGCCCGGCGGCGAGGTAGTGGTACATCGTCGAATGCGCGGCGCCGAACGCGACGGTCGCGACGAGCGTGACGAGCGGTCGCTTCATATCGGTGACGATCGCGAGCGCGATCCATCCGAGCGCAACGCTCCACCAGTACCAGCGCGGCATTCCGAACTCGCCGATGACGCGCCGTCGTTCCCGGTCGACTCGAGCGAGCGCGGAACGCGCGTCGCTCTCGGATACAGATTCGTGCATCTCGGCTCCTTCACTTTCCTACTGAAAAAGTACATGATTCACTTTCCCAGTAGGAAAGTCAACCCCGAGAAGGACCACGACCTTGCCTTCGAGGTCACTCGGCAGTAGCGGATCGGAGTTCAACCAACCCGTCGCGCCGGTAAATCCCGGCGTGCGCGACTCCACCGGCAGGTGAAGGCGCGAGATCGAGTCGTGCACATCCGTGACTCACCTCACGGGCGGCCAGGGCCGCGCTCGTGGCGCACCTGCGCCGGGCTCCGGCCGGGGCGCTATTTCGGGGCGGTGGTGAGGGTCAGGTCGCAGGTCGCGCTCTTCGACGGATCGCAGTCCTGATAGTGGAATCGCGCCGTCACGTGGACGTTCGACACGGTCCCGCCGATCTTGTCGTCGATGAACGGCCCACCTCCTCCGATTATCCCCGGGTTGTCGATCGTGGTGGTCTGTTGGTTGCCGCCGGTGTCCTTGTAGGTGATCGTCAGCTCGGCGATGTAGGCGTCGATCGCGCACTCGAAGATGCCCTGGCTCTGCGCGTTGGGCGCGGACGTGGTGATCTCGGTGAAGGGATGGTGCGCGTCGTCGGTGTTGTGCGTTGCCGTCAGGGTGGCCGTGCACGTCCACCCGGAGAAGTTCGATTCGACGAAGCTCAAAGAGCCGCTTGCGGTCGTCGTGTTCTGCGCGGCCGACGCCGGCGAGGCCAGACCGAGCAGTGGCACCGCGGCAACCATCAGACCAACCGCAACGCGCAGGCACACTTTCTTGACCACGTTCGCCCTCCCCAGGCTCGTCGCCGCGCGAGACCGCTCCGCACGTGCGGCTCGAGCAGTTTCGCGCCGCAGACAACGGGATGTCGAGCGACAAAGGCCGTCTCCCAGCCCTGCGTCTGGCGGACCTCGTGAGTGTTCTTGCGCGAGGTTGCGCTCCCGGGCCGGGTTAGTGATTTCGCCGATGCTGGCTAGCTACGTTGTTATCGTGACGGGTCAGAGGCTGCGGGTCTTCCTCTTCACCGACATCGTCGGATCCACTGGGCTGTGGGCAGAGCAGGCCGACAGGATGCGACTGGATCTCGCGGTGCATGACGACTTTTGTCGGTCGGTGTTCGCCGACCGCGGTGGTCGAATCTTCTCGACCGCCGGCGATTCCTTCGCGGTGGCTTTTTCGACACCCCACGCGGCGGTCGACGCGGCGGTCGAGCTCCAGCAGCTCCTCCGCGCGCACCCGTGGGCCGTCGATGGTGGTCTTGCCGTGCGTATCGGCATCCACATGGGGGAAGCGCAGGAGCGCAATCAGAACTTCTACGGGCCGGCACTGAACGAAGCAGCACGCATTATGAGCGTCAGCCACGGCGGTCAGATCGTGGTGTCGGACGAAGTCGCCGGAGGAGTGACGCACCCGATGCGACCGCTCGGCGAGCATCGGCTGCGCGACTTGGATGGTCGGTGGTCGCTGCACCAGGTCGACGTGCCGGGATTCGAGACAGATCATGAGCCACTTGCGTCGCTCGGTGATTTCCGGTCGACCCTCCCACAGCAACGCACGCGGCTGATCGGGCGCGAGGACGATGTTGATCTCGTTCGTGACGAGATCCGCTCGGCACGACTGATCACACTGCTCGGCCCGGGCGGCGTCGGGAAGACTCGGGTCGCAGTCGAAGCAGCAGAACGCTCACGAGCGCGATTCCCCGGAGGCACCTTCTTCATCGATCTGACGAAGGTGTCCGACGGTGGCTCCGTGGTGTCGGCATTCGTCGACGGCGTCGCCCGAGCGGTCCTGCCCGAGCGTTCTCCGGAACGACACTTGTTCACCGAACTCACGGGCGCGCCGGTGTTGCTCGTCGTCGACAATTGTGAGCACGTCATCGACGAGGTCGCCAAGTTCATCGGTCATCTCCTGGTCGAAGTCGTGAACGTGTCGGTGCTCGCGACGTCACGCGTCGTAATAGATATCGACGACGAGCATGTGGTGCAGCTTCCTCCGTTGGGGACCGACTCACGTTCCTCGGGGGCGGTGGAGTTGTTCGTCGAGCGGGCGCTCTCTGTAGACCGCGCATTGGACTTCGACGACGCCGAAATGGCCACGATTACCGCGATCGTCACCAGACTCGACGGGCTCCCACTCGCGATCGAGC
>JBEPUZ010000195.1:0-9124 GCA_041691275.1 Actinomycetota bacterium
CCCCCCCCCCCGCGCCCGGCCCCCCCCCCCCGCCCCGGCCGCCCCCCCCCCGCCCCCCGCCCCCCCCGGGGGGGGGGGGGGGGGGGGGGGGGGCCCCGGCGCCCCGCCCCCCCCCACGCCGCGGGGATCGAGCCCGCTGACGTCGTCATCTCGCGCACGTGTGCGCATTGCGGGCATCCCACGCACGGCCGCCCGACCGTCACTGTCGAACCTGCGCTGTCGTTCAGCCTGAGTCATTCCGCGAACCTGGCAGTCATCGCGCGGGCCGAGGGCGACGTGCGGGTCGGTGTCGACGTGGAGGAGATCAAGGACCGGCGCCGGATCGCGGCGCTCGCCAGGAGGGTGCTCGGCGACGAAGAGCATCGCGCCTGGCTCGCGGTCGAAGATCCCCCGGAGCGATTGCGCTCCTTCCTCCGCTCGTGGACAGCCAAGGAGGCCTACCTGAAGGCGCTCGGCATCGGCATCACGGCCCCGCTGCGCGAGGTGCCGGGCGCGGTCGAGGGATGGTCGATGTGTGCGCTCGAGGTCGCCGACGGGTACATCGGCGCGCTCGCGGTCGACGCGACCAGCGTCGAGATCACGTACTCGGCGCTACCGCTGCTCGCAGCCCGCTGATCCTTTCCGCGCTAGGCGGAATGGCGGAACTGCACGCTGATGCGGGCACCGGCCCGCTTCACCTTCGGGACCGAGTGCTGCCAGGTCTCCTGGGCCGACCCGCCCATCACGAACAGGTCGCCGGGGAGCAACTGGAACGGGGTGCTCTCGCCCCGCTTCCAGCGGGGACGCAGCCGCAGTGTGCGCGCCGAGCCCAACGACACGATCGCGACGACCGGCTCGACGAGGTTCGGGTCGACGCGATCGCCGTGCCAGGCGACGCTGTCGTGACCGTCGCGATAGAGCGCGGCGCCGACCGCGTCGAAGGCGCGGTCGTACCGTGCGCTCAGCGCGGCGATGATGTCGGCGAACACCGGCGGCGCGTGCGCGTCGGCCAATCTGTGTCCGTACCAGGCGGTCAACCTCGGCTCTTCGACCATGCGGTCGTACATGGGCACGGTCCGGTGCTCCCACGGAGCGCAGTCGACGACGTCGGCGAAAAGGGTCTCCGCGGCGGCGACCCAACCGGGAACGTGCTCGACCCACGCGGTGTCGTCGAGGGCGACGTGCTGCGCGACCGCGAACGTCGGGTCGACCGCAGGCGAGTCGCCCAGCGCGCTGAGCAGTGTGGGCTGCCAGCGCAGGTGCAGGGGACCGAGGTCCGAACGTACGTTCGTCATCGCCACCAAGATACCGCTCGGGGGCCGGTACCGTGAAGGCGTGCTCGAAGACGACGACGACACACTGGAGTCGGGCGATGGCGAAGGGGCCCCCGACGACGATACGCCCGACGAAGATCAAGACGACCGAGACGGCGCGCTCGAGGACCACGCCGCCCCGGCGCCGATCGAGCGGTTCCACCGCACGTCGGTCGGGATGGCGCTGGCCGCAGGGATGCTCGGCCTACGCGACGTGCTCGAGACGCCGAAGGACAACACGCCGGCGATCGTCGAGGACTGGGCGGGCGGTGAGCCCTTCGGTGAGCCGATCGTGTTGCGCCTCGATCCCGACCACCCCGAGGACTCGATCGTGATGATCCGTCCCCGCCTGATGCGCAAGCCCGACGAGCCGCCCGCGACCTGAACCGGGTCGGCGTCACCTCCGTGGAATTACCGCGGTGGTGTGATGCGCTCCCGGGCGATGGTGCAGTCCGCGAGTCGATCGGCGCGGGGTTCGACTCCGAGCCCGGGACCGGTCGGGACGCGCAGCCGGCCGTCGTCGAGCACGAACGGGTCGGTGATGTCGCCGTCGGCGCCGAAGTAGCGCGCCGACGCGGAGACGTCACCGGTCATCGTGAGGCCGGGCAACGCCGCGAGCGCGAGCAACGCGGCGCGACCGACTCCCGTTTCGAGCATCCCGCCCGCCAATGCACCCATGCCCGCGGCGACGCACGCGTCGTGCGTCTCCTTCGCGTCGGCGAGACCGAGTCGACCGACCTTGATCGAGAGCGCGTCGCACGCGCGGCGTGCGATCACGTCGCGCGCTACGGATGCGTTCGTGATCGTCTCGTCGAGGCAGATCGGGGTCGACGCCTCGGCGACGAGCGTCGCGTGGTCGGCGACCGCGGCCGGCGCGCACGGCTGCTCGACGCACTGCAAGCCGAGATCGGCGACGGCGGCGAACAAGCCGCGTGCCTGACCGAGGTCGTAGCTGGCGTTGGCGTCGGCCGCGAGCTCCACGTCGGGCCCGATCTCGGCGCGGGCGGCGGCCAGGTACGCGACGTCGTGGCCGGGCTCGATCTTGCACTTGATCCGGCGGTAACCGGCCTCGACGTAGGCGCCGACGAGCGCGCGCAGGGCGTCGGGATCGTCGAGCATCCCCACCGCGACACCGGCCTTGACGTGCGAGCTCTGCGCGCCGAGCCACGACGCGAGGGACACGCCCCGCGCCCGCAGTTCGGCGTCGAGCAACGCGCACTCGAGCGCGGCGCGCGCGGACGAGTGGCCGCGCACCTCCGCGAGGGGGATGCCGGCGAATGCACGGGGAACCAGGTAATCGCGCAGCGCGCGGCGGGCGTCGTCGATGGTCTCGCCGTCGTATTCGGGAGTCGACTGCGCGGTGCACTCGCCCCAACCGATCCCGGCGTCGGTGCGTACGCGCACGAGCAGCGCGTCCTTCACCGAGGTCGTGTTGTGCGCGGTGCGGAACGGTGTGACGAACGGGAGTCGCACGCGCAGCAACTCGACTTCGCGCAGCGCGTCGGTCATCGAAACGAGCGTACGCGCGAAGAAGCCCGGGCATTGGGCCCGGGCTTCTTCGGGTGGTAGTCCGTGGATACCGAACGCGGTGCGACTAGCGACGCTTGGCGGCGGCCTTCTTCTTGGCGGGCGCCTTCTTCACTGCGGCCCGCTTGGCCGGTGCCTTCTTCGCCGCGGTCTTCGTGGCCTTCTTGGCGGGCGCCTTCTTGGCCGGAGCCTTCTTGCCCGAAAGGACCGAGTCCTTGAACGCCTTCAGCGGCGTGATGCGGGCGACCCGCTTCGCCGCGACCTTGACCTGCTCGCCCGTCGCGGGGTTACGGGCCATGCGTGCGGGACGGTCGATGCGACGGAACTTGGCGAAGCCCGAGATCGCAACGTCTTCACCGGTCGAAACCGTTGCGGTGATCAAGTCGGTGAACGACGTCAGGAACGTGTCGGCTTCCCGTCGCGTCACGCCGTTGCGTTCGGCGAGCTCGTTCAGCAGCTGGCTGCGATTCACATTTCCTCCATGCGATGTTGGGAAGTAGAAGTGCATCGTGACACGTTCCCCTCGCGGAATCGGGGATATCAGGCCCAATTTCAAAGGTTTTTTCGGTCCTGGCGCCTCGCTTCGCCCGCCGCTTGCAGCGATCCGGGGTCCATCATCCACTGCGCCTTGCCGTGCGCTTTGGCGCGATACATCGCCGCGTCGGCCCGGCGGATCGGCGATGGCCACCGCCGGTGCCGCCGTCTCCAACCGGGCAAGGAAGATCGTGAACTCGTCGCCTCCGAGGCGGGCGACGAGGTCACCGGGCCGTACGCACTCCCGCAGCCGGACCGCCACTCCGACGAGCAGCTCGTTCCCGGCGTGATGGCCGTAGCGGTCGTTCACGTCCTTGAAGCCGTCGAGGTCGACGAAAAGCAGGCCGACCAGTCCCGAGGCGTGAGTGCGGGGGGCCGCGCGGTCGAACTCCTCGATGAAGCAGCGCCGGTTGGCGAGGCCGGTCAGGGCGTCGTGGGAGGCTTCGTGGTCGAGGCGGTCCTTCAGCTCCTCCAAGCCCCGGTGGACCTGGGCGTTGTGCAGGGATGCACCCGCCTGGGCGGCGAAGCGCTCCAGGCTCTCGAGGGGTGCGTCAGGCGGGGGCGTGGCTTCGGGCCCGCGCGCGGTGAGGACGACGAACTGCTCGTCGAGCATGGGGATCGCCAACGCGCACAGGGTCGACTCGGGGTCGTCGGGGTCGTCGGGGTCGGCCTCGGAATCGGTCGGCCACGCGATCCAGTGACCCTTTATCCGTACTGCGGCTGCCGCGAGCAGGCGTTCGTCGTCGACCACGACGTGCCCTTCGCGGCGCGCGCCCCGGATGGAGGCCGCGAAACGGTTCGTCGGGTCGTCGTCGTCCGAGTCGCGCAGTTCGACGGGATGCTCGGTGTCGTGACGAGATTCGCGGCCCCGTACCCACCCGCGAGCACGAGCCGGCTCGCGCACGCGCCGACGACGCGGAAGCGGATCGCGCCTTCGATTGCGGGCAGCACGAGCACGGCCCAATCGGAGGATCCCATGTTGGTGTGACCGTGCTGGGCCCACGCGACGAGCAGGACGACCATCGTGTCGGCGAGCAGTTGGACGATGCCGAGGAGCGTGCGGGTCCTGCCATTTCGTCCTTCGCATCCCGCCCGTGGTTCCGGCGTCCGGCCCCCTTCGACGTCGGTAACGGCTAGCGGCCATCGGCATGCATTCGCTGAAATCGCTTCCGGAGATTCGTTTGAAGATTCGCCGGAACTCTGCCTTCGGCGTGACAGGGTTGGCCTCGTGAACGCGCCGATCCCCATCGACGATCCCGACGATCCGCGCCTCGTCGACTACGTGGACCTGGTCGATCCCGACTTTCGCAAGCGCGTCGAAGCAGATCGCGGGTTCTTCATCGCGGAGTCGCCGCTCGTCGTTCGCCGCCTGCTCGAGTCGGGACGGCGCGTCCGCTCGGTATTGGTCACGCCGGGTCGTCTCGATGCCATGAGTGATTCGCTGATGCGCGTGAACGCGGACGTACCCGTTTACGTCGCGCCGGAGGCGGTGTTGCGACGCGTCGTCGGCTTCGATCTGCACCGGGGCGCGGTGGCGTCCGCGGATCGGTGGGAACTGCTGTCCGTCGATGCGGTGCTGCGCGGTGCGCGGCGGGTGGCGGTGCTGGAACGGGTGAACGACCACGAGAACCTCGGCGTGCTGTTCCGCAGCGCGGCGGCGTTGGGGGTCGACGCCGTGCTGCTCGATCCCGAATGCTCCGACCCGCTCTACCGACGTTGCGTGCGGGTCTCGATTGGGCACGTGCTGCGGATTCCCTGGACCCGGGTGGCGGCGGTCGCCGAAATCCGGTCGGCTGGTTTCCGTACGTACGCGTTCACCCCCGCCCCCGACGCCACGCCCCTCGGCCGTGTCGTCTGGCCTGATCGGGCCGCGCTGCTCTTCGGCGCCGAGGGTCCGGGGCTTTCGGCGTCGTGGCTGGACGGCGCCGACGAACGTGTGCAGATCGAGATGCGGCCCGGCGCCGATTCGCTCAACGTCGCCACCGCCGCGGCGGTCGCCTTCTACGCCGCCTCGGCCACTCCCGCTCCCGCTCCCTCGCCCGACCCGTGTTGAGGATTCCTTCGGGGATTCCCCGGCACGGGTTCGCGGGGGGTTGGGTCAGTCGGTAGGGAGGTCGGCGGCGATCCGGCCGTCGGCGACCTCGATGCGCCGGGTCATCGAGATCGCCTCGAGTAGTTGGCGATCATGCGTGACCAGCAGCAGCGTCCCCTCGTAGTTCTCGAGCGCCGACTCCAACTGCTCGATGGCGGGCAGATCGAGATGGTTCGTGGGCTCGTCGAGTACGAGACAGTTCACGCCCTTGGCGCCGAGCAATGCGAGTGACGCCCGCGTCCGTTCCCCCGGCGACAGGGAATCGGCGGGCCGGGCGATGTGCTCGGCGCCGAGTCCGAACTTGGCGAGCACCGACCGGGCCTCGTTCGCCGGCAGCTCGCTCGCGGTCTCGAAGCGGGCGAGTAGAGGAGCTTCGCCCGAGAACGCGGCCCGGGCCTGGTCGAGCTCACCGACGATCACGCCCGGTCCCAACCAGCGTTCACCCTCGTCGATCGGGCGGCGGCCGATCATCGCGTCGAGCAATGTCGTCTTCCCGCCGCCGTTCGCGCCGACGATCGCGATCCGCTCCCCGTACTCGACCTGCAGGTCGAACGGGCCGAGGGTGAACGTCCCCCGGTGCACGACCACGCCCGCCAGCTGCGCCACCACCGCGCCGCTGCGGGGCGCGACCGCGATCTCCATCCGCAGGTCCCATCCCTCCCACGGCTTCTCGATCGCGTTCGCCTCGAGACGCGCCAGCGCGCGGTCGGTGATCTTGGCCTTGGCCGCGACGTGCTCACTGCTGTTCCGGCGGAACTCGCGGATGTGTTTGTCGTTCTCGCCCGACTTCTTCACCTTGGCCTTGCCCTGCACCGACCACTGCCGTTGTCGCGACGCGCGGTCGACGAGCTCGCCCCGCTGGGAGCGGTAGTCGGCGTACTCCTCCTCGGCGTGACGGCGGGCGGTCGCGTGCTCGTCGAGGTACGACTGCCACCCACCTGCGTACTCCGTTGCCGAATGCGAGTGCTCGTCGAGCTCGAGCACCGATGTGATCGTGCGATCGAGAAACGCCCGATCGTGGGAGACGATGACCGCGCCGCCTGTGAGCTCGTCGCGCAGGAACCGTTCCAGGCGCGCGAGGCCGGCGAAATCGAGGTCGTTCGTCGGCTCGTCGAGCAAGAACACGTCGAACCGGGCGAGGACGATCGCGGCGAGGCTCGCGCGCTCCGCCTGCCCACCGGACAACGCCGCCATCTCGAGGTCGAGCACTCGCCCCGGGAGGCCGAGGTCGTCGCAGACCGCGCCGACGCGCGCGTCGAAGTCGGCTGCGCCGAGCGTGAGATAGCGCTCCAGCGCATCGGCGTACATGTCGTCGGCTCCGGCCGCTTGTTCGGCGAGCCCGAGCGAGGCCTCGTCCAACGCGCGCTCCGCCTCCGCGACGCCGGTCCGGCGCGCGAGATAGGCGCGCACTGTCTCGCCCGGCCGCCGTTCCGGCTCCTGGGGCAGGTAACCGACGGTCGCGCCGGGCGGGCTCAGCGTGACGGTGCCCGAATCGGGCGCGTCGAGACCGGCCAGGAGCTTGAGCAACGTCGACTTGCCCGTCCCGTTGGGAGCGACGACGCCGACCCGGTGCAACGGGCCGATCGTGCACGACACGCGGTCGAGGACGACGCGCGGGCCGAACGACTTCGTGAGGTCACGGGCAACGAGGGATGCGAAGGAGGATGACAAGGCGACACCTGCATTCGAGCGGCGGACGAAAGGCTCGGAAAGGCGTGCGCTCAGGACATCGCTTTCGAGGATAGCAACGGCGTGCCACCATCCTCCGGTGATTTCTCCCGACCGGGAACAGGTCTCCGCGCTGGAGATCGACGACGACGGCGACGCCATGGGGCTGCGGGTCGTCGACGCCCGCCACGCCGGGGAGCCGTTCGCCCGGAGTCGCCTGGTCGACGTCGACCTGGTGCGCTGCGACCTCTCCGGCTGCGACTTCTCCGAGTCGGTCTGGCACCGGGTCACGCTCGTCGACTGCCGGGGCTCGGGCGTCGACCTTTCCCAGACGAACCTGCGCGACGTCATGTTCACGGGCTGTCGTCTCGACGAGGCGAACCTGCGGATGGCCCGGCTGCAGCGGGTCCGGTTCGACGACTCCCAGCTTGCGGGCGCCGAGTTCTCCGGTGGTGCGCTCGACGAGGTGTCGTTCGCCGGCAGCGACCTCACCCGGGTCGACTTCTCGAGCGCCAGGTGCGCCACCGTCGACCTGCGCACCGCCCGCCTCGACGAAATCCGGGGCATCGCCGCGTTGAAGGGCGCGACGATCGGATCCGACCAGCTCGTCAGCCTTGCACCTGCCCTCGCGGTCGCGCTCGGCCTGACGATCGGCGAGTGAGCGACAGATCGGCCGAAGGACACGCCGACCGACCCGCCGACAGACCCGCCGACAGAATTGCGTTGGGGAAACGACACCCTTCACCGCTACAATCGTCACGCTCCGCCACGGGCCAATGTTGTCCCGCGGCGGCCAGATCCCAAATGGAGCTGACCGCCCGAAACGAGGACGACACGCCAGTGGTTGAACGCGAGCTACCCCCGCTCTACGACCCCCGATTCGAGCACGACGCGTGCGGCGTCGGGTTCGTTGTCGACATGAAGGGGCGCAAGAGCCACGCCATCGTCGAACAGGCGCTGACCGCCGTGTGTTGCCTGAACCACCGCGGGGCGGCGGGCGCGGAGCCCGACACCGGCGACGGCGCCGGAATCCTGGTGCAGATACCGGACAGCTTCTACCGGGCGGCCGTCGACTTCGACCTGCCCGACCCGGGTGCCTACGCCACCGGTATCGCGTTCGTCCCCGTCGACCGCGGCGACGCGACGACCGAAGCGGTCGAGAAGGTCTTCGCCGACGAAGGGTTCGCAGTCCTCGGCTGGAGGGCCATCCCCGTCGACCGCAGTTGTCCGGGCGCCTCCGCTCGTGAACAGATGCCCGCGTTCACCCAGGTGTTCGTGGCCAAGAACGGCCTGACCGGCGCGGAGCTCGAGCGCCACGTGTACCTCGCCCGGAAACGCATCGAGCACGAGACCGAGGCGTATTTCGCGTCGCTCAGCGGCCGCGTCGTCGTCTACAAGGGCATGCTCACGCCCGCGCAGCTCGGCGAGTTCTTCCCCGACCTGCGCGACGAGCGTTTCGAGAGCGCGCTCGGACTCGTCCACTCGCGCTTCAGCACGAACACGTTCCCGAGCTGGCCGCTCGCGCACCCGTACCGGATGCTTGCGCACAACGGTGAGATCAACACCGTGCAGGGCAACGAGAACTGGATGCGCGCCCGCGAAGGCGCGATGGCGAGCAACCTGTTGCCGGGTGACCTCGACCGCGCCTTCCCGATCTGCACGCCGGGCGCGTCCGACACCGCCCGTTTCGACGAGGCGCTCGAGCTGCTCAACCTGGCCGGCCGTCCGCTCCACCACGCGATCCTGATGATGATCCCGGAAGCGTGGGAGAACCACGAGGCCATGGACCCGGCCCGCAAGGCGTTCTACCAGTACCACTCCGCGCTGATGGAGCCGTGGGACGGTCCGGCGTCAATCGCGTTCAGTGACGGCACGGTGGTCGGCGCGGTGCTCGACCGCAACGGACTGCGGCCGTCGCGCTACTGGGTCACCGACGACGACCGCGTGATCATGGCAAGCGAGGTCGGGGTGCTCGAGGTCGACCCGGCCAAGATCGTGAGCAAGGGCCGCC
>JBEPUZ010000196.1:0-9067 GCA_041691275.1 Actinomycetota bacterium
CCCCCCCCCCCCCCCGGCGGGGGGGGGGGGGGGGGGGCCCCCCCCGCCCCCCGCCGGCAGTTCGCGACGCTGTTCACTGACGCTCCCCTCGCGTTGCGCGCCGGGGGCTCGCTGTCGTCGCCCACGGTTGCCTACGAGACGTGGGGAACGCTCGACCGCGACGCATCAAACGCGGTGCTTCTGTTGCACGCGCTCACGCTCGACAGCCACGCCGCGGGACCAGTCGAGCCCGGGCACTCGCAGCTGGGTTGGTGGAACCGGTTGATCGGGCCGGGGCGAGCGATCGACACCGATCGCTTCTTCGTCGTGTGCCCCAACGTGCTCGGCGGTTGCCAGGGGACGACCGGGCCGGCGTCGATCGATCCCGGGACGGGCCGTGCGTACGGATCCCGGTTCCCGGTGACGACTATTCGCGATCAGGTCGACGTGGAAGCGGCACTCGCCGATCACCTCGGGATCGCGGGTTGGAACTCGGTGATCGGCGGATCCATGGGCGGTCAGCGCGCGCTCGAGTGGATGGTGAAATACCGCGAGCGCGTCCCGCGCGCGGTCGTCATCGCGTCAGGCGCGACTGCTACCGCGGAACAGATCGCCTGGTGCTCGTTGCAGGTGCGCGCGATCGAAGCCGACCCGAACTTCCGAGGCGGTGACTACTACGAGGCGGAGGTCGGTCCCGCGGCGGGATTGTCGATCGCCCGGGGCATGGGACAGGTCACGTATCGCTCCGAGGTCGAGCTCGAGGAACGATTCAACCGCAGCCATCAGAACGACGAGCATCCCTACGCGGGAGGGCTCTACACGATCGAGTCGTATCTCGAATACCACGGCGAGAAGCTCGCGCACCGGTTCGATGCGAACACCTACATCTTGTTGTCGCGGGCGATGAACCATCACGACGTGGGTCGTGGACGCGGCGGCGTCGCCGACGCGCTGGCCCGGGTGACCGCCGACGTCACGATCGCAGGAATCTCGAGCGACCGGCTCCATCCGTTGCGGCTCCAGCACGAGCTCGCCGACCTCATCCCGAGGAACAAGGGCGTCGACGTGATCCACTCGATCGCCGGGCACGACGGGTTCCTCACCGAGCACGAAGCGATCGCCGACATCCTCGCCGGCGCGCTCGTCTGAACTCGCCGGCGGCGCTCGCCTGAACTCGCCGGCGGCGCTCGCCTGAACTCGCCGGGCCGCCCGGATCAGTTCCGTTCCCACACCTTCGGCGCCCGACCCTTGCCCGAGTGCTTCGGGTCGTCGATCGGGTCGGTGACGGTGCCCGCGGTCGCGAGCTCGTCGAACACCTTGCGGACGGTCGCGGGCGATCCGCCGACCTCGCGCATGACCGCGGTCACGGTGAGCCAGGTGCCCGCGGGTTTGGCCGAGATCGCGTCGGCGAGATCCTTGATGCTCACCCGCGGTGCGCGTGCGCGTGGTGCCGGTGCTTTTGCCCGAGGTGCGTTTTCGCCGAACGCGGCGTCGAGCACGCGTCGGGACACCCCCAGTGCCGCGAAGTCTTCGCGGCTGTATTCGTGAATCTTCGCCCAGGTCTTGCCGTATTTGACGAAACCGTCTTCGGCGTCGTTCCCGACCACGATGTGGGCAACCCGCTCGCGTTCTTCTTTGATCGCCGCGAGCTTGGCGAGAGGGTCGGTGATGCCTTTGGTCGCCGTCTCGAAATCAGGTTTGGGCCGGGCCTGGCGGCCGCGCGCCTTCGGCTGCCCGATGGTTGCGAGGTATTCGGTAACTGCGACTTCTGCCTCATCGGATGTGGAGACTCGTACTTCACTCTTCGCATCTTGCTTACGCGGCATCGTGAGACCTTTCCCGGGCATGACGAAGCACCTGTCACTTCTTCGTTTATCACATACCGCAAAAGCGCATTTCAGAGAGGTTCTATTGACGACATTCGAGGTTGTGCAATGACTTAGCTTGTGTCCATGAGCGGACTCGACGATTTCTCCAGGCTGGGTGCGGCCGACAGCGGCCTCTGTGTGGTGACGACGGTGCGCGACGACGCGACCGTCCAGGCATCGGTAGTGAACGCCGGCGTCGCCGACCATCCGGTGTCGGGCGTATCCGTCGTCGGGCTGATCGCGATCGGCGGCTCCCGAAAACTCGAGAACCTTCGTCGTCGTCCGCGCGCGACGCTCGTCGCGAAATCGGGCTGGCAGTGGGTGGCGGTCGAGGGCGCGACGGAGCTGTTCGGGCCCGACGATCCACTCGGCGGTCTCGACGCGGAGCGGCTTCGGCTGGTGCTACGCGACGTGTTCCGCGCCGCGGGTGGTACGCACGACGACTGGGACGAGTACGACCGTGTGATGGCGGCCGAACGCCGCACCGCGGTCTTCGTCACCCCGGAGCGCGTCTATTCGAACGGTTAGCGTTCCGACATGTCCGACTGGTCGACGATCGCTTCGCTCTCAATCGCGGGCGGCACGCTGGTGCTGGCCCTCGCGACGTTCGCGTCGGTGCGATCGCAGAGTTGGGCGACGACGCGATCTATCTCGTGCTCTCGTTGCGCAACGTGGGCAGCGGTATCGCGGTGCTCGACCGATGGTGTGTGTACGGGGAGCTGCTGCCCGGCGACGCCGGGCACGGCGACCTCGCGACCTTCCGGCGCCTCACGCGCGACCTTTACGTGCCGCCGTCCGATCGCGGGTTCTGGCAGGGCGCGCTCCGCGATCCGTCCGACCCGGTGTTCGACTCGGTTCGCGAAGCGATCAAGGATCGCCGCCGGTTCACGGTCGAGTTGCTCTACAGCGACCACGAAGGCGGGCAGCGGATGATGAGCCGGTTCGTGATCACGCCCGGTCGCGAGGACCGCTGGATCGGCGTGTCGTCGCGCCACTGGAACCTCGACCGCCCCGAACCACGCTGACCTGTCTCACGTCGGACGAGGTCGTCAGACGTCGAGCGTCAGGTCTTCGCGCGCGACGACGAGGTCTCGCGCAAATGTGGTCGCAGCCGTATGCGCCAGTGCCTCGACGGCATCGTCTGTGCGGAACGGGCCGTGGTGGGTGAGCACGAGACGCCGGGCGCGGGCCGCGACGGCCAACGCGACCGCGTCGTCGACTGTCGCGTGTCCGTAGCAGTCGGCGAGCTTCTGTTCGCTGCTGACGAATGGCGCGCCGTGCACGAGCACGTCGACGTGGTCGGCGAGTTGTAGCGCGTTGGCGCGGTTCGCGGCCGAGACGTCGGGGCCGTTCGGTCCGTGATCGGGGATGTACGCCATCGACCGGTTCCCGTCGGAGACGCGATACCCGAACGTGCGCCCGCCCTTGTGCGGGATATCGAGCGCGATTACCTCGAAGCCTTCGATGGAGCCGGTGCCCGCGTCGAGCGCGGCGAACTCCCACCTTCCGTTCAGTCCTTCGGGACCGATCGGGAAATGGGGGGGCGACATGGCCTGGCGGAGCACCGATCCGGCGTCGCCCTGGGCCGGCATCATCACGGTGGCGCGGGCGTCGTCGCGGTCGGCGGGGCGGAAGAACGGAAGTCCCTGCACGTGATCCCAGTGGAGATGCGTGAGCAGGATGCTTCCCGCGAACGGCGCCGGGCCGAACCGCTCCGCAAGGTTGATCAGGCCGGTGCCCGCGTCGAGGATGAGGTTGGGTTGCGGCTCGCCCGCGCGCGTGACCGCGACACACGACGTGTGGCCACCGATCCGATCGAACTGCGGCCCGCTCACGGGTGTCGACCCGCGCACGCCCGCGAAGAACAACCTCACGACTCGCGCAGCTCCTCGCGGCGATGTCCGAGGGCCACTTGCGCGAGCGCGTCGAGATCGAGCTGACTCGCCTGGGCGGTGGCGACCCGCACCTTCGTGACGGCGCGCAGCGTCGCCGTGCGCGTGCCTCCCTCGAGCACCGCGCGTTCGCCGAGGATCGCGCCGGGTCCGAGCTCGGCGAGGGGCTCCCCGTCGATCTCCATGACGAGCACGCCGTCGAGCAGCAGGAACACCTCGTCGCCGGGCTCGCCCTGCTCGGTGAGCAACGCGCCCGACTTCAGCGTGCTGACCGTCGGCTTCTCGCCGCCCCGCATGATCTTGGTCGCGAGATCGCGTTCGAGCGCGGTCTCGACCGCGGTGACGAACGTCTCGGAGTTCTCGTTGCCCCAGGGCGAGTGCTTGCCGAAGGCCTTTCGGTACCACTGCTTGAAGTCGGCGAGTCCGGCCTTGGCCGCGAGCTTGCCGGCGTCGTCGTACACCCAGTGGCGCGGGAAGACGCTGGCGCCGAGCATCTCGTACGACGAGGTGCCGTCGGGCCGGAAAATCAACTCGAGCGTGCTCCAGACGAGCGGTGCGCGCAGCTGCACGTACGGAGGATGGTTCACGCGCCGGGGCGCCGGCAGAGCGGTACGCCCGCCGACGGTCTGCACGAAGCGCACCGTTCCGTCGACCCATTCGGGATCGGCGCGCAGGTCGGGCATCGACGGCGCCGCGAACGTTGCCGCTTTGGCCGCGACGCGCACGGTCGTCGCGCCCATGAGTCCGCCGGTTCCAGATGCGTACCCGGCGTCGACGATCACGCCGTCCTCGATCTCGGCCCAGGCCTCGAGCCGGTTGGCGAACCGGAACCGGTCGGCCTGACGGAGTGCTTCGAGGTCGTCGATCTGGTCGGGCGGCGGTTGGTCGTAGTGCGCGAGCCCGGTCTCGAACATCGCGCGGTTGAGGCCGCTCACCGCCGCGGAAGGAATCCATGACAACGACGTGACCGACGACTCGACCCGCATGAACTACCTCCCTCGACGAGATCCCGTGCCGTGGACACGAACCCAGTTGCGCGCAACTGCACAGAACGTAACGAGTTCTGGGCGCGAACGACATGGGGACGGCCGGTGTCGCGTGAGGGATGCCAGCACACCTGGAGTACGGGGGCGCGCTCCCTTGTGGCCGGCGTGCAGTTCGGGTCGAATGGGGGTCGTGGCCGAACCGATCCTCACCGTTTTTCTCGCCGACGACTCGTTGCTCGTCCGCGAAGGTGTGAAGGCGCTGCTCAACATGCAGCCGGATCTCGAGGTGGTCGGGCTCGCCGAGGACTTCGACGGTGTGCTGAAAGGCACCGAAGAGACGCAGCCCAACGTCTTGGTCACCGACATCCGGATGCCTCCGAGCTTCCAGAACGAAGGCATCGAGGCGGCCCGGCTGGTGCGGCTGCGCAACCCCGGCATCGGTGTCGTGATCCTCTCGCAGTTCGACGAACCCGAGTACGCGATCGCGCTGCTGAGCGACGGCGCGTCGGGTTACGCCTACCTGTTGAAGGACCGTGTCGGTGACGGCGACCGGCTCGTCCGGGCCGTGCGGGAGGTCGCGACCGGCGGGAGCATGCTCGACCCTTCGATCGTCGAGGCAATGGTGTCGCCGGTGCGGGCCGACGGAGAGCTCTCGGCCGACGAGGACCAACTCCTGCAGTGGATCGCCGAAGGCAAGCCGGTGAAGGCCATTGCCGCGGCGGCCGGCATCCCCGCCGAGGCTGTCAACGACGCGATCGAGTCGCTGTTCTTGAAGCTGGCGAAGGAGGCGAGCGCGGGCCGGGAGAGCGCGCTGCGACGGCTCCGACTCCTGCAGAAGGCCATCGTCGACCGCGAGGAGCAGGGCGAGTCACTGAGCCGGCTCTTGCCGGGCGGAATCGCGGAGAAGCTCCAACGCGACGGACGAAACATCGGCGAGACCGAGCGGCTCGACGTGACCGTGTTGATGTCGGACGTGCGTGGCTACTCGGCCATCGCCGAGTACACGGATCCGACGGCGCTGGCCGCGCAGTTGAACGAGCACCGCGCCGCGATGAACCGGGCCGTGCTCGACCAGGGCGGAACTGTCATGCAGTACGTCGGCGACGCGGTGATGGCGGTCTTCGGCGCTCCGTACACGCAACCCGATCACGCGGATCGCGCCCTCGAAGCCGCGATCATGATGCACTCGCGCCAGCGGTCACTCGACGCGGAGTGGGCCGAACGGTCTCTGAAACCGTTCGGCCTGGGCATCGGACTGTCGACCGGTGAGGTCGCGGCCGCGTTGCTCGGATCGGAAGAGCGCCTCGAGTACACGCTCGTCGGCGACATCGTGAATCTCGCGAATCGCCTACAGGACTGGGCCCGTCCCGCGGGGACGACGGTACTGTCCGACGCCACCGTCTCCGGGTTGACGAATCCGCCCGCGCTCGAGCGGCTCGCGGAGAAGAAGGTCAAGGGGAGGGAGACTCCGGTGCTCGCCTTTCGATTGCCGAGTCAGGAGACCGCTGCGGCGGGAAGCGGAGGAGCAACACCGTGACAGGCGAGTACGTGTGTCGAGTGCAGGGCGTACGCAAGACGTTCGAAGCCGAGTTGGCGCCGGTGCGCGCCGTTCGCGGCGTCGACCTCGACGTCGCGCCAGGCGAGTTCGTCGCGATCATGGGTCCGTCGGGCTGCGGGAAGTCGACGTTGCTCAACCTCGTCGCCGGCCTCGAGGTCGCCGACGAAGGTGAGATCACGATCGCCGACGAGGTGATCACCGGCAAGGGCGAGGACGATCTCGCCCGTATGCGCCGACGCCACATCGGCGTGGTGTTCCAGTTCTTCAACCTGCTCGAGGGTATGAGCGTGCTGGAGAACGTCGTCCTGCCCGCGGTGATCGCGGGGACGAAGCGCAAGCCGGCCGAGACGCGTGCACGTGATCTGCTCGACCTGCTGGGTCTCGGCGACAAGGCGAAGGAGGCGCCCGGTCTGTTGTCGGGCGGTCAGCGGCAGCGACTCGCGATCGCGCGTGCGCTCGCGAACGAACCGACACTGCTGCTCGCTGACGAGCCGACGGGAGCGCTCGACAGCGAGGGTGGCCACGAGGTGCTCGAGCTGTTCAAGCGACTGCACTCCGACGGGCAGACGATCATCATGGTCACGCACAACGAAGAGGTTGCGGCCGCGGCCGACCGCATCGTCCGGATGCGCGACGGTCGAGTCGAGTCGGCCGAAGTCGCCGACGCCGCCTCCGTCGCCGCGCCGAGCTGATCGAAGGTTCGTCGTCGTGCTCGGCGTCGCGATCACTGGGGTGTGGATTGTCGTCGCGGCGGTGGTCTTCAGTCGGCGGCGGGAAAATGCCCGCTCGCGGGTTTCGCGTGTCGCCGTCGCGATACTGACCGGCGGCGCAATCGCGGCAGCCATTGGCTTGCGCGACTCCTTTCCCGACGCGCTGTTGTTCTCGGCGGCGCCGATCGCGTTCGTCGTCGGCCTCGTCGTGTACCGCATGCAGTACCGCCCGGCGACTGCGGTCGACCGGGCGCGCCTGCAATGGGTGGCGTGGGGTCTCGTCGTCTTCGCGGCCATCGCGAGCGCGGCGTGGCTGCTCGACGCGCTGCTCGGCTGGCCCGGGAAGATCGGCGACGTCGCGGTGTGCGCGTCGCTGCTGGTGCCGCTCGCGCTGTTGCTCGGGTCGTTCGAGCCGTTCGCCGGGCGGGTCGACCGGATCCTCGTCGGTTCGATCGAGACGGGTGGCGTCGTCGTGATGATCGGGGTCGTGTATCTCCTCGTCGTCCTCGGATTCGGCAACGCACCCGACCACGCGCAGCGCCGTGTGCTCGGCCTGTCGATGATCGCAGCAGGTATCGCCTCGCTCGCGTACGTCCCGGTGCGCAGCCGTCTCGCCGACTTCGCGAACCGCCGCGTCTACGGGGGTCGGCGCGCGCCCGACGAGGCCCTCCAGACCTTCGGCGCGCGCATGTCGCGCGCGATCGCGCTCGACGAGCTCATGCTGCAGCTGGCGGAGTCGCTGCACCGCTCTATGCGTCTCGTCGCGGCCGAGGTGTGGACCGGCACCGACGGGCTGCTGGAACGGGCCGCGGCCGTGCCCGATCGCGGTCCGATCCGGATCCGGCTGACGGCCGAGGAGCTCCCGGTCGTCGCGCGGTCGCACGTGTCGGGCAACGCGTGGATGCAGGTGTGGCTGCCGGGGGTGCTGGCCGAGCACGCGAACCGGGTCGTGCGGGTCGCGCCGATGGCGCATTCCGGCGAGCTGCTGGGCCTCCTCGTGTGCGCCCGTGCCGAAGGTGACACGGCATTCACCGAGGAGGAGGAACGCGTCCTTACCGAGCTCGCGCGCCAGGTCGGTCTCGGTCTGCACAATTCCCGGCTCGACACTGCGCTCCAGGCGTCGCTCGACGACCTGCGCGTCGCCAACGACCAGCTGAGCGCGTCGCGTGCCCGCATCGTCGCGGCGGCCGACCAGTCGCGTCGCAAGATCGAACGCGACCTCCATGACGGCGCCCAGCAACACCTCGTCGCGCTCGCGGTGAAGCTGGGCCTGGCCCGGCAGATGCTCGAGGCTGATCCGGCGATCGTCGCGACGTTGCTCGAGGAGCTGCGCGGTGACGCGCAGGCGACGCTGACCCAGCTGCGCGAGCTCGCGCACGGCATCTACCCGCCGCTCTTGATGGATCGCGGTCTGCCCGAGGCGTTGCGGGCCGCCGCGAACCGCTCGGTGCTGCCTACCGACGTCGTTGCCGAAGTGGGTCGGTACGAATCCGAGGTCGAAGCCGCGGTGTATTTCTGCTGTCTCGAGGCGATGCAGAACGCGGGCAAGCACGCGGGCGAAGGCTCGCGCATCAACGTGACGGTGTCGGCGACCGAGACCGAGCTCAGCTTCGAGGTGGCCGACGACGGCGTCGGCTTCGACGCGGCGCACATCATCCGGGACGGCCACGGCTTCATCAACATGGCCGACCGCCTCGGTGCGATCGGGGGCGTGCTCGATGTCGACAGCGCGCCCGGCGCGGGGACACGCATCCGGGGCCGCATCACCCAGCGCGAGCGCGCGAGCGCGGCGCAGGCGCGCCCCGCCTGATCGCAGTGATCGAGGTGACCTGATCTCAGCGGTTGCGATGGAGCGCGAGCTTCGCCGCTTGCCATCCGCATACGCCGTGCACGCCACCGCCGGGCGGGGTCGACGACGAACAGAGATACAGATCTCGCGCAGGTGTGGCCCAGGGGTGCAACGAGTAGCGCGGCCGACCGAAGAACTGGCGCAGGTCGGCGACACCACCGTTGATGTCACCGCCGACGTAGTTCGCGTCGTGGGCTTCCATCGACGCGGGGCCCATCGTGTGCC
>JBEPUZ010000197.1:0-9011 GCA_041691275.1 Actinomycetota bacterium
AGCGCCGAGCGAGCTGCGAGACCTCGGCGACGATCTCGGTCATGAAGTCGGGGACCGAGACCTGGAGACCGGTTCCCGCGAGCGGGCGTGCTTCTTGGTCGATGATCGCCATCTCGAGCTCGGTCTCGAGGGGATAGTGCGTGCGGATCTGCGAGCCGAAACGGTCCTTGAGCGGCGTGATGATGCGGCCCCGGTTCGTGTAGTCCTCGGGGTTCGCCGACGCGACGAGCAACACGTCGAGGGGCAGCCGGATCTTGTAACCGCGAATTTGTACGTCGCGCTCTTCGAGGACGTTCAACAGTCCGACCTGGATGCGCTCGGCGAGGTCGGGGAGCTCGTTGATCGCAAAGATGCCGCGGTTGGTACGCGGGACGAGGCCGTAGTGAATCGTGAGCTCGTCGGAGAGGTAGCGACCCTCGGCGACCTTGATGGGGTCGACCTCACCGATGAGGTCGGCGATCGACGTGTCGGGCGTGGCGAGCTTTTCGCCGTACCGACGATCGCGGTGCACCCACTCGATCGGCGTGTCGTCGCCGCGCTCGGCGATGAGGTGCTTGGCGTGACTCGACGCGGGCGCGTACGGGTCGTCGTTGATCTCGCTGCCTCCGACGATGGGCATCCACTCGTCGAGCAGGTTGACGAGCTCACGAATCATGCGCGTCTTCGCCTGACCACGCTCGCCGAGGAAGATCATGTCGTGGCCCGCGAGCAACGCGTTCGCGAGTTGTGGAAGGACGGTGTCGTCGTAGCCGACGACACCTTCGACGAGCGGACGGTGCTCCGCAAGGGCTCGTATCGCGTTCGCGCGGATCTCTTCCTTGACGGGACGCGACTCCCAACCACTTGCGTGCAGGTCTCCGAGGGTTGCGGGACGGCTCATGAGGCGAGCATACGCTGAGGCCCCGTGAGCCGTCAGTCGCGCAGCGCCCAACGAGTCAGCCTGTCGGGCGCCTGGCGCGCGCACGTCTCCGAGCCGGATCTCGCGAAGACGTTCGCGGAGAGCGACGGCGACGATCGTGCGTGGGAGACCGTCTCTGTGCCGCACCACTGGCGCTCGGAACCCGCGTTCGCCGACCTCGACGGACCGCTCCTCTACCGCCGCCCATTCGGTCCCGAGACAACCAGTTCGCAGGCGACGACCGACGCGCCGACGACTAACGGTCCGGACGAACGGCCGCGCTGGTTCCTCGAGCTCGAGGGCGTCTTCTACTACGGCGACGTATGGCTCGACGGCGAGTACCTCGGCGCAACCGAGGGTTACTTCGCGCGCCACTCCTTCGAGGTGACCGGGCAACTGCGCGCCCGCGACCAACACATGCTCGCGATCGAGGTCGCATCTCCCCCGCAGCGCGACCGCACCGCGAAACGGACGATCACCGGCGGCTACTGGCAGTCGCCCGCGTTCGATCGCGCGCTGAACCCCGGCGGGATCTGGCAACCGGTACAGCTCGCGTCTTCAGGGCCGGTGCGCATCGACCGCGCGCGGGTGCTGTGCGTCGACGCGTCGGTCGAACGCGGTCGGATCGCGTGCAACGTGACTCTCGACGCCGTCGCCGAAGCTCGCCGGGCGCACCTCCACGCGGTCGTGCGCGGCCCCGCCGACGCGGTGTTGCTCGACGCGTGGCGAACCGTGACGCTCGCGGCCGGCACCAACGAGCTCGCGTGGATGCTCACCGTCGACGACCCGCCCCGATGGTGGCCCCGCGCGCTCGGACCGCAGACGCTGTGCAGTCTCGACCTCTCGGTCGAGGTAGACGGCGTCGAGAGCGACGGGTTCTCGCAGCCGTTCGCGTTCCGCGACATCCGGCGCCGCGGCTCGGCCTTCCTCGTCAACGGCGAAGGCATGTTCCTCAAAGGCGCGAGCTACGCACCCGCCCGCGCGCTGCTCGGCGAAGCCGACGACGACCTGCTCCGTGGCGACGTGCAGCGCGCCATCGACGCGAACCTCGATCTGCTCCGCGTGCACACCCACGTCGCACCCGGCGCGTTCTACGACGCCGCCGACGAGGCCGGCCTGCTGCTCTGGCAGGACCTCCCGATGGAGGGCGGCTACGCGCGTGGCGTGCGCCGACAGGCCGCGCGCCAGGCTCGGGCGATGGTCGAGCTGCTCGGCGCCCACCCGTCGATCGTCATGTGGTGTGCGCACGATGCTCCGCTGGGCGACGACACCGCCGGCCACGCCATCGCGAACGCGGCCGCCCCGACGTGGGGCAAGGAAGTGCTCGACCGTTCTACCGCCCGGGCGATCGGCCGCTTCGACGGGACCCGTCCGGTCGTGCGGAGCTCCGGCGCGGGCGACGACTCCCACCTCTGGTTCGGCTGGAGGTACGGCACGCCGGCCGGCGTCGCCCCCGCGATTCGGGCCGTGCCCCGGCTCGGCCGCTTCGTGTCGGCGTTCGGCGCGCAGTCGGTCCCGGCGAGTGCGGACTGGCTCGATGTCGATCGCTGGCCCGACCTCGATTGGGAGTCACTGACCGAGCACCACGGCATGGAACGGGAAGCGTTCGAGCGGTACGTGCCCGCGAGCGACGCGAAGTCGTTCGACGAGTGGAGAGACGCGACCCAGGCGTACCAGGCCGCGCTGCTCCAACTGCAGATCGAAGACCTGCGGCGTTGCAAGGGATCACCGTGCGGTGGCTTCACCGTGTTCTGCCTGGCCGATCCGTCGCCGGCGATCGGGTTCGGCCTGCTCGACCACGACCGCGTCGAGAAGCGTGCCTACGGAGCAGTGCGCGATGCGTGTCGACCGGTGCTCGCGATGGTCGACCCCCGGACCGGGCACGTGCACGTCGTAAACGACACGCGCACGGAGTTGTCCGCGGCCTCGGTCGCGGTGTCGGTCGACGGTCGCGTCCGGCGCTGGACCGGCGACGTAGACGTCGATGCGGTGGTCTTCATCGGATCCGCCGCCCTCGACGACGCCGTCGACGTGGAGGTCGCGGTCAGCCATCCCGAGATCGGGACGATCACCAACCGCTACCCACTCGTCATCCTCGAGGCCGGGCGCGCCCGCTGACGGCCTGCATGTGAATCTCTGCACGATTCGTCGCCGTTTCCCGGGCTCAGCGTAGAGTCCGATTCACAAGCTCACGAGTCCGAGTGGAGACGATGGCGACCACTGCAACCCCGCCGACCAAACCGGCCCGAACGCCGCCGGTCGGAGCGGCCCGACCCATTCGCAAGCTCTTGCCGAACGGGCCGCCGATACTCCGGTTCTACCGGAGCGCGGTCGGCAAGAAGTGGGTGATGGCCGTCACCGGCGTCATCCTCATGGGCTTCGTCGTCGTGCACCTGCTGGGCAACCTGAAGTTTTATCTCTCCAAAGAGGAGATCAACCTCTACGGCGAGGCGTTGCGCAACATGCCCGGCCACCTGCTGCCCCGCACGTTCCTGTTGTGGACGATCCGGACGGTCCTGTTCCTTGCGTTCGTCTTCCACCTGCATTCGGCGTACACGCTCACTGTCATCAACAAGAAGGCGCGCCCGAAGGGCTACCAGTCGAAGCGCGATTACGTGGCCGCCAACTTTGCGTCACGCACGATGCGCTGGACCGGCATCATCGTGCTGCTGTACGTCGTCTTCCACTTGATGGATCTCACCTGGGGCAACGCAAATGCGCAGTTCGTGCGCGGCGATCCGTACAACAACCTCGTGTACAGCCTCCAGCGGCCGGTGGTGGCCGCGGTCTACATCATCGCCAACATCGCGCTGGCGTTCCACCTGTACCACGGTGCCTGGTCGATGTTCCAGAGCATGGGCGTCAACAACCCGCGTATCAACAAGCTGCGGCGCTCGTTCGCGACCGGGTTCGCCGGGCTCATTCTGATCGGGAACCTGAGCTTCCCGATCCTGGTCCAGGCGCACGTGATGACCCTGAAGTGCCCTCACACCGAACCCGCGACCGCCCCGTGCAAGGCGACCTGACCATGGCGCTCGATTCCAGAATCCCCGAGGGCCCACTCGCAGACAAGTGGGACAACCACAAGTTCGACATCAAGCTCGTGAACCCCGCGAACAAGCGCCGCTTCGACATCATCGTTGTCGGCAGTGGTCTCGCCGGCGCGAGTGCGGCCGCGAGCCTCGCCGAGCTCGGGTACAACGTGAAGGTCGTCACGTTCCACGACTCGCCGCGCCGTGCGCACTCGATCGCGGCGCAGGGCGGGATCAACGCGGCCAAGAACTACAAGAACGACGGCGACAGCGTCTACCGGCTCTTCTACGACACGATCAAGGGCGGCGACTACCGCTCCCGCGAAGCGAACACCTATCGGCTCGCGCAGGTGTCGGTCGACATCATCGATCAGTGCGTCGCCCAGGGCGTTCCCTTCGCGCGCGAGTACGGCGGCTTGCTCGACAACCGCTCCTTCGGTGGCGCGCAGGTCTCTCGCACGTTCTACGCGCGGGGCCAGACCGGCCAACAGCTGCTGCTCGGGGCGTACCAGGCGTTGATGCGAGCTGTGCATTCCTATGGTGTGCAGCTCTTCCCGCGTACCGAGATGCTCGATTTGGTCGTGAAAGACGGCCGCACTGCCGGCATCGTGTGTCGCGACCTCAACACCGGCGAAGTGTTCTCGATGGCCGGGCACGCGGTCGTGCTCGCCACCGGCGGCTACGGCAACGCGTTCTATCTCTCGACCAACGCGAAGAACTCGAACGTCACCGCCGCGTGGCGCGCCGCGAAGAAAGGCGCGTACTTCGCGAACCCCTGCTACACCCAGATTCACCCGACGTGTATCCCGGCGAGCGACGAGTTCCAGAGCAAGCTCACGCTGATGTCGGAGTCGTTGCGCAACGACGGTCGGGTGTGGGTGCCGAAGCAGATGGACGACACGCGTTCGGCCGATCAGATTCCCGAAGCCGACCGCGACTACTTCCTCGAACGCCGCTACCCCGCGTTCGGAAACCTCGTCCCTCGCGACGTTGCGTCGCGCGCGATCAAGCACGAGGTCGACGCCGGCCGAGGGGTCGGGCCGTTGAAGAACGGCGCGTACCTCGATTTCAGCGAAGCGACGGGGAGGCTCGGCCACGAGGTGATCGAAGAGCGCTACGGCAACCTCTTCGAGATGTACGACCGCATCACCGGCGAGGACCCGTACAAGTTGCCGATGCGTATCTATCCCGCCGTCCACTACACGATGGGTGGGCTCTGGGTGGACTACAACCTGATGAGCAACCTGCCCGGACTGTTCGTGCTGGGCGAGGCCAACTTCTCCGACCACGGCGCAAATCGGCTCGGCGCGTCCGCGCTGATGCAGGGGCTCGCCGACGGCTACTTCGTGTTGCCGTACACGATCGGCGACTACCTGGCCCCGTTGCTCGGCACGAAGCCGTTGCCGCTCGACGACCCCGCGTTCACGGAGTCCGAGCACTCGGTCGAAGAGCAGACCCGCCGGCTGTTGTCGATCAACGGCAACAAGACGGTCGACGAGATCCACCGCGAGCTCGGCCACGTACTCTGGGACAACTGCGGCATGGCCCGCAGCGAGCAGAGCCTGTCGAAAGCGCTGGCCGAGATCCCCGCGATCCGAGATGAGTTCTGGAAGAACGTACGCGTGCTCGGCGAGAACGAGAGCCGCAACCAGGCGCTCGAAAAGGCCGGGCGCGTCGCCGACTTCCTGGAGTTCGGCGAGCTGCTCGTGCTCGACGCGCTCCGGCGCAACGAGAGCTGCGGCGGTCATTTCCGGGAGGAGTATCAAACCGAGGACGGCGAGGCATTGCGCGACGATGAGCACTTCGCGTACGTCGCCGCGTGGGAGTTCAAGGGTGTCGACACCGAACCCGAGCTGCACAAGGAAGATCTGAACTTCGAGTTCGTGCACCCGTCGACCCGTTCGTACAAGTAGAGGATCCGATGAGAGACGAACCCGCGAACTCCACCGCGATGAGCTCGGCAATGCGCATCAAGCTGACGGTGTGGCGCCAACCCGGCCCCGACGTCGAAGGCAAGTTCGAGACGTACGACGTGCCGGGCGTGAGCCCCGACATGTCGTTCCTCGAGATGCTCGACGTCGTGAACGAGCGGCTGATGCACGACGGCAAGGAGCCGATCGCGTTCGACCACGACTGCCGCGAGGGCATCTGCGGTTCGTGCGGGTTCATGATCAACGGGCAAGCGCACGGTCCGGAGCGCGCGACCGCGACGTGTCAGCTCCACATGCGCAAGTTCGCCGATGGCGACCACCTCACCATCGAACCGTGGCGCGCTGCGGGCTTCCCCTTGGTGAAGGACCTCATCGTCGACCGCAGTGCGTTCGATCGCATCATCGAGTCGGGCGGGTACGTCAGCGTCGGTACCGGCGGCACTCCCGACGGCAACCTCATCCCGATCCCGAAGCAGGTGGCCGACGCGGCGATGGACGCGGCCGCGTGCATCGGTTGCGGCGCGTGCGTCGCCGCGTGCCCGAACGGTGCCGCCCAGCTCTTCACCTCGGCCAAGATGCAGCACCTGAACCTATTGCCGCAGGGTCAGGCCGAGCGTTGGGACCGCACCATCAACATGGTCGACTCCATGGAGACCTACTTCGGATCGTGCACCAACCACGCCGAGTGCGAGGCGGCTTGTCCCAAGTCGATCTCGATCGACTTCATCGCCCTGATGAACAAGGATTACATGAAGGCGCAGCTCAAGCAGCGACGCCTCGTCGGTCAGACGTTCCCGTAGCGCCGTCGGTCACCGGACCGCGCTCAATTGTCGACTCGGGCCTGCCGACACATTCGTATGACCGCAACGGGTCGGACGCGACGCGCCCGAGCAATGCCGTGATACTCGTCAGCGAAGGCACCCGCGGCCTCGTGCTCAGCCGGACCGCTGGACACGAGCCGTGCCCGAACTGCGGTTCGGACGAGCGCGACGTGTCGGTGACCTACCAGGTATTCGGCTTCTTCCGGGCGTTCTGCGCCAGTTGGGGCCGGCGCTACGTCGTCGCCTGTCGGCAGTGCCGCACCGAACTCGCGCCCCTGGCCGTCGGCACGTTCGAACGCGAGCACGGGAACCCGATCCCGTTCGGGCACCGCTTCGGGTTCCTGATTCTCCTGTCGCTCGTCGCGCTCAGCGGAGCGCTGTACGTCGGCGGGATTCGCAACCGGGCTGTCACTCTCGTCCTCGTCGCGGTATGGACGATCGTGGGCATCGTCACCTGGCGACGATCGCGGACGTCGTCGTTCGCGCGACGCCTGGCTCAGCGCGCCGCCGCGAGCTGACGCGCGAACCCAGCGGGATCCGTGACCGCCGGGATGTGCCCGCCGTCGAGCCGAACGATCCTCGGCGCGTTCGCAAGATGGGTGACCATCTCTTCCTGCGTCGGCGAGGGGATCGGCCGGTCACGCGTGTTCAACAGATAGGTGACCGGCACGTTGGCGACAGCCGACCAGTGAACGGGCTGGAAGTAGTGGTTCACCGTGTCGGCGACACAGCGGACGGGGTCGACCACGTACGCAAGCGTCGCGTCGTCGAGCGGATCGCCGCCGTAGGTGCTGCGGAACGGCTCGGGGTCCGTTGGCGCGCCGGGCAGGGTGATCGTGGTGCCGTCGCGGCGGGCCTGCTCGACCGACGCGACGAGGCCCTCGCGGTGACGCGGCTTCATGCAGTCGATGCCGAGGCCACCCTCCGCGGGGATCAAGGCCGCGCTCAGCACGATGCCGGTGACCCGGTCGCGTAGCGCGGCAACGACGGCCGGAACGACCAATCCGCCGGAGGAATGGGCAACGACGACGATCGGGTCGGCGGCGTCGGCGGCCGCGACGTCGGCGACCACCGACGCGGCCTCCTCGTCGACGGTCAGGGTTGCGAAGTCGGCAGGCTTCCCGTTGCGTCCGGGTAGGTCGATAGCGAGAGCAGGTCGGTCGAGATACGGCAACAGCCGGTCCCAGAAGCGCCCGGTCGAACCGCCGCCGTGGATCAGTAGGTAGGTCACGGTGGAGAATCTAAGCGTGCTCGAGCGGATCCGTTCCGTGGAGTAGGTCGGCTCGAGGAATTCTCATCCGGGAGGCAAGTTTCGTTCGCTATTGGCGGAACTATCGGCTACGATACGAACACATGTTCGATCGGGTTGTTGCCTCACGCAGAACGTTGGAAGCAGTCGCTGCGGCGTTCGACGCGTCCGCGCTCACTCCCGAGGCCGCGCGGCGGTGGATGCAGGAGTTCGGATTGATCTTGCGGTTGGTCGACGGGATGGTCGCGCTCGACGCGAAACGGGTGGCGGAGACAAGCGTCAGCGCCGCGGATGCGGTCGCGTCGGTTGCGAAGACGTTGGGTGTCGGTACGGGTGAGGTGCGGGGCGCGATCGAGACCGCGAAGAAACGGGAGGGGTTACCGGCGACGGATCAGATGGTGCGCGAGGGCCGGCTGAGCGCGAAGGAAACGCAGCTGATCGCAGGCGCAGCGGCGAAGAACCCGGCCGCCGAAGAGAGCCTCCTGGCGATCGCGGAGCAGGGACTCGTCCCGCTCAAGGATGCGTGTGTCCGGGCCCGGGCCGCGGTCGAAGATCCGACAGAGCGGGCGCAACGTCATCATCGTCAACGGGAGTGGCGGTCATGGACCGACGCGGACGGGATGGTGGTGGGCCGGTTCCGGTTCGCACCCGAAATCGGCGGGCAGGTCAAGTCCAAGATCGACGACCAGGTGCAGCGCATCTTCCGGGCCCGCAAAGCCGGTACCGATCACGAGTCGCTCGACGCCTACGCGGCGGACGCGGTCGCCGAATATCTCCTCACCGACCCGGTCGTCTCGTCCCCCGCGACCAAGTCGAGCGTTCCCAACGCGTATGTGCATATCGTCGTCGACCACGGCGCCCTCATCCGCGGTGGCACCGCCGACGGCGAGATCTGTGAGATCCCGGGTGTCGGGCCCGTCGACGTCAGCTGGGTGAAAGCACTCCTCGGGTCCGCGTTCCTCACCGCAGTCATCACAAAAGGGAAAGACATTCTCACGGTCGCGCACCTCGGACGGCATGTGCCGGCCGAGGTGACGACCGCCCTCCTCGTCAGCGGCCGCGAATGTGACGTCGAAGGCT
>JBEPUZ010000198.1:0-8976 GCA_041691275.1 Actinomycetota bacterium
ACCGTCGCGCGGAGTTCCAGTTCTTCGCGATTGACGATCATGTAACGGCTTCGGCCGGAGATCTCGAGCCAGCCGAGCTTCACGAACAACGCGATCGCCTTGTTCACGCGTTCACGCGACGCGCCGACCATGCCGGCCAGTTCCTCTTGGGTGAGCGGCATGCGGAAGTCGTCCTCGCCGTCGGCGAGCTCGAGCAGCCGCTTGGCGGTGCGTCCGGTCACGTCGAGGAACATCGCGTCGGCGAGTGCCTCGTCGGTGGCGCGCAGTCGCCGGGCGAGAATGCGGACGACGGCCCACAGCACCTCGGGGCGGCGGATGAGCACGTCGCGCACGTCGTCGAACTCGACCGCAATGAGGTGGACGGTCGTGAGCGCGCGGGCGTTCGCCGAACGGATCCCGCCATCGAACATCGACATCTCGCCGAACAGCGCGCCCGGCCCGAGGACGGTGAGCACCGATTCGCGGTCGTCCGACGCGCGGGCCACGATCGCGATGCGGCCCGAGAACACCACGTACAGGTGCGTGGCGGGATCGTCCTTCTGGAAGATCGTGTCGCCCCGGCGATAGCGCGCCAGAGCAGTCCGGCCTCGCAGCTGCTCGAGCAGCTCGGGAGGCAAATTGCCGAAGAGATCGGTCTTGTCGAGCACCGGCGTGCGTGCCGCCATGTCTCCGAGTCCTGTTCTCGCGGAGGCTATCCGAGCTTGCTCGGCGCCGCCCAGTGTGTTCTGGGTCACATTCCACATCGGCGCAAATTCGGCGCGCCCTGAGACCCGACGCTCGGAGATCTGTCGGTCGGTCACGCTCCGTCAGGTCGCCCGTCTTCAGTGCCACGCCGGGACGCCGATGACACTCGTGTGTTCGTAGAAGGCGTCCGACTCTTCATGGTCGTTTTGGGCACCGCCGCGGGATTTTGGGTGTCCCGCACCTTTGGTACCGAGGTCCAGGGTCTCGGTGGGATGCTCGGCTGCCTACTCGGTTACGTCAGCGGCGGCATGCTGGGCCGGGTCCTCGACAAGGCCGTCGGCGTCGTCGAGCGCCGAGTCGACCGCCGTTCCCCGGCGCGCTTCGTGGCGGGCACGCTCGGGGCCATCGCGGGATCGGCGCTCGCGCTCGTGCTCGTCCTGCCGGTGACGCTGTTGGTGCCGGTCCCGTTCGCGGTCTCGATGGTCGGGCTCGCGTCGTGGATCTTCGGGTACGCCGGGTATCGCCTCGTCGCCCATCAGAGCGAAGCCGTGCTCGAGCTCCTCGGCCTCTCGACCCGTCCGCTCGTGCGGGCGCAGGCATTCGACGCGCGCGACGGTCTGCTCGTCGACTCGTCGGTGGTGATGGACGGCCAGTTGATGCCGCTGACCCGAGCGGGCGTGTTGAGTGGCGATCTGATGGTCGCCCGCTTCGTGCTCGACGAAGTCCAGGGGTTCGCCGACTCGAGCGACGACGTGAAGCGGCGCCGGGCCCGGCGCGGCCTCGAGATCCTCGACTCGCTTCGCCAGGAGGCGAACGTGCGCCTCTACATCCTCGACGACGAGCTGCCCGAGATTCCCGAGGTCGACGCGAAGCTGATCGCGCTCGCCCGGCGCCTCCAGTTGCGTCTGCTCACGAACGACGGTCCGCTCGCCCGCAACGCGCAGCTGCAAGGTGTCCCCACGACGAACCTGCGCAAGCTCGCGCAAGAGCTCACTCCGAGCATCGGGCCCGGTGACTTCGTGCGGGTGTCGCTCACGCGGGAAGGCAAAGAATCGGGGCAGGGCGTCGGCCACCTCGAAGACGGCTCGATGGTCGTCGTGAACGGTGGTCACGAGCTCGTGGGCGGACCCGAGGTGATGCTGCAGGTGACGTCGGTCATCCCTACCGCAGCCGGTCGGCTCCTGTTCGCCCGAGTCGATAGTGATTGATAAGCCAGACTGTCGGAGTGCAGACCTGGGCGATCGTCGTCGCGGCCGGCGGTGGGGCGCGCTTCGGTGCGGTCAAGCAGTTCGCCCGTCTCGGTGACGTGAGCATCCTCGATCGGGCCGTGGGTGTAGCCCGCGACGCGTGCGACGGTGTCGTGGTGGTGCTGCCCGCCGGGAGCGATTGGGCGGCTCCGGTCGACGTCCGTACGGCGGTCGGTGGTACGACCCGCTCGGCGTCCGTGCGCGCCGGCCTCGCGTGCCTGCCCGATGACGCCGACGTGATCGCGGTGCACGACGCGGCGCGCCCGCTCGCGTCTCGCGCACTGTTCGACCGGGTCGTGGCCGCGGTGCGGGCCGGCGCCGATGCCGCTGTCCCGGGCCTCCCCGTCACCGACACCGTGAAGCGCGTGCGCGACAACCGCGTCGTCGAGACCGTGCCGCGCGACGATCTCGTCGTGGTGCAGACGCCGCAGGCGTTTCGGCGCGCCGCGCTGGAAGCCGCGCACGCGGGTGACGGTGTCGGTACCGACGATGCCGCGCTCGTGGAAGCTGCGGGCGGGACTGTCGTTGTGGTCGAAGGGGAGTCACGCAACCTGAAGGTGACCCTCGCCGACGACCTGCAGCTGGCGGAAGCGCTTCTCCGATGACGAGGAACCGCGTCGGGCTCGGGTTCGACGTCCATCCCTTCGGCGCGGCGCCACCGCTGATGCTCGGCGGCGTGACCATTGCGGACAGTCCTCGGCTCGCCGGGCATTCCGACGGCGACGCAGTCGCGCACGCAGTTGCCGACGCTCTGCTGGGTCCGGCGGGACTGCCCGACCTCGGAACGCTCTACCCGGCCACCGACGAACAGCATCGCAACGCGGACTCGATGCGGATGCTCGCCGAGGTCGCCGATCGGGTCGCGCGCGACGGTTGGTATCTCGAGAACGTCGACGTCACGATCGCGGCGGAGACGCCGCGCCTCGCACCGCACATGGAAGCCATGGCCGCGAACATCGTCGCGGTGCTGAAGCCCCTGCGAGAGCCCATGGGTCGCGGGATCGCGGTTTCGGTACGCCCCAAACGGGGCGAAGGCTTGGGCGCTATCGGCCGGTCCGAAGGGATCGCGGTATGGGCGGTCGCCATGCTCTCGGGCGGTTGAATCCCACGGGGACCGTTTCCCGGGCCGATTAGCCTCGCCGGATGCTGCGGCTCTACGACACCGCCCGGCGCGCGAAGGTCGACTTCGTGCCGAGCGTCGAAGGACGAGTATCGATGTACGTCTGTGGGCCCACGCCGTACGACGTTCCGCACCTCGGTCACGGCCGCAAAGAAGTCGTGTTCGACACGATCCGCCGATACCTCATCTGGAGCGGATACGGCGTGAAGTACGTCAGCAACGTCACCGACATCGAAGACAAGATCATCTCCCGCGCCCACGAGGCCGGTACCACCGAATCGGAGCTCGTCGCCCGCTTCGAGGGGGCGTTCCGCAGTGCGTTCGACGAACTGAACATACTCCCGCCCGACGACGAGCCCCGGGCGACCGAGTGGATCGGCGAGATGATCGCGCTCGTCGCCCAGCTCGTGTCCGACGGTCACGCGTACGTCGTCGAGGGGATGGGCGTGTACTTCCAGGTCGACACGCTCCCCGAGTACGGCGTGCTGTCGCACCGCACGCTCGAGGAGCTGCTCGAGAGCGCGGGGGCCCGCGTCGACGTCGACGAGCGCAAGCGCGCACCGGTCGACTTCGCGCTCTGGAAGCTCGCAAAGCCGGGCGAGCCCGCGTGGGAGTCGCCGTGGGGCCTCGGTCGACCCGGTTGGCACATCGAATGCACTGCGATGTCGTTGAAGCTGCTCGGCGACGGTTTCGACATCCACGGCGGCGGGAGCGACCTCGTCTTCCCGCACCACGAGAACGAGATCGCGCAAGCGGTCGGCGCCGGTCACGAGTTCGCGCGCTACTGGCTCCACAACGGGATGTTGAACGTCGATGGCAAGAAGATGTCGAAGTCGCTCGGCAACTTCACCACGCTCGTCGACGTGCTCGACGAGTACGACGCGCGGGCGTTCCGACTCCTGGTGCTGCAGACGCACTACCGCAAGCAGATGGAGATCGGGGAGAAGGAGCTCTCCGACGCGGAGAAGGCGGTCGGTCGTCTCGACGCTCTCGCGCGCCGCGGCCGTGCGGCAGGATTGGCGACCGCGCCCGTCGGCGCGACCGAGCCGTTCTGTGACGCGATGGACGACGACTTCGACACGCCCGCCGCGCTCGCCTACGTGTTCGAGCTCGTGCGCGACGCGAACGTCGCGCTCGACGAAGACCTGACCGAGACCGCGGCGATGCACTTCGCGACCGTGCAGGAGCTGGCGGGCGCGCTTGGTCTGGAGCTCCGGGCCGACGGGCCGCAGGCCGACACCGAGATCGACGATCTGGTCGAGGCGCGCGAGGCCGCCCGACGGGACAAGGACTGGGCCGAGGCCGACCGCATCCGGGGCGAGCTCTCGGGTCGGGGAATCGTCGTCGAGGACACCGCGCGCGGGCCCGAGTGGCGGCGCGAATGAGCAAGGGCGGAGGCTCCGACCTCGGCGGCGAGCAGGTCGAAGGCAGGCGCGCCGTACTCGAGCTGATGCGGGCAGGAAAGCGCCGGCCGCGCGCGATCTACCTCTCCCGCACGGTCAATGCCGACGAGATCGTGAAGGAGATCGTCGACCGGGCCGGTGGACTGCTGCAATCCGTCGCGCCCGAGCGCATCGAACAGATGGCCCGCACCGACGTGCACCAGGGCGTGATCGCGATGGCGCCGCCGCTGCGCCCGTCCGATCTCGACGAGATGCTGAAGGTCGATCGGGCGTTCCTCGTAGCCGTCGACGGCGTGACCGATCCTCGGAACCTCGGCGCGATCATGCGCTCGGCGGAGACGGCCGGGGCAACCGGTCTCGTGATGCCCCGCCATCGTTCCGCGAACGTCACGCCCGTCGTCGCGAAGGCCGCCGCGGGTGCGATCGAGTACCTGCCGATCGCGCTGGTCGGCGGGATCCCTGCGGCCATCGACCGTTCCGCGCGCGCGGGATGCTGGTCGGTCGGTCTCGACGAACGCGGCGACCGGAGCCTCTTCGACCTCGATCTCGCCGATCAGCCCATCGTCTTGGTGCTCGGATCGGAAGGCAAGGGTCTCGCCCGCCTCACCCGGGACCGCTGCGACGTGCTGGTCAAGATCCCGATGCAGGGTCATCTCGACTCGCTCAACGTCTCCGCGGCCGCGACCCTCGCGTGTCACGAGGTCGCGCGCCGGCGCCGGCAATCCAAATGAGTGCGGCGCGGCCTTTACGATCGTGAGATGACCGACGCGCTCTCCCAGCAGGAGCTCGAGTCCGCGCACTGTTGGGAGGCCGAAGACCGCGTGCCCAGGCGACCGGAGCTGACCGAGTTCCGCCGCCGACTGCGCTACCACCAGGCGCAGTGGCGCGAGGCGAACGGGCATCCCATCGGAACGCAGCCCATCGCAGTGAAGCCCGGTCGTGCCGCGGCGCGAGTCGTTGGGAGCCGCCTCCCACTGACCTACGCGAAGGAGACCGGCGCGAATTTCGTCACGCCCGGCGCGCTGGAAGCCGCGAGCGCCCGAACGTCGATCGTCGAACCTCACCAGAGCCTCGATCACCAGCGATTGTGGGCCGACCTCCTGTCGTCGCCGGCAATGACCTTCAATCTGTTCGGCGACCTGGGTGCCGACCTCGTGCTGGCCGACCGCGCGGTCCACGCCTGGTGGCCGGACACACCGGGCCAGGTGCGCGAGGTCCACTTCGCGCACTCGCCGGGCTGGCTCGATCCCTCCTACCTCGGCAACCTCGTCGCGTTCGACGTCGCGTTCGTCCTCGACCTCGGCGACGGGACCCAGGGGATCGTCGGCGTGATGAACGCGTACCACGACGTGAACAAGCCGCAGCTGCCGAAGCCGAACCGCCTGCCGCGGTACCGGGAGATCACCGAAGGTTCGGGAGCATTCGGGCCGGAGTGGCTCGGCGCCGTCAACGGCACGGAGCTCGTTCACATCTGGTTGGCCCACGCGTTGGTCTTGTCGATGCTCCAGCATCCGAACCGCTCGTGGCGATGGGGGCGGTTTGTCGTCGTGCACCCGGCCGGTAACTCGGACTTCGCCGACGCGTGCGCTCGCTACCGGGCGTTGCTCATCGACCCGTCGACGTTCTCGTCCGTGACGATCGAAGAGCTCCTCGCGACCGACGCCTTACCGGTGTCGACGGTGACGGTTCTGAGCGAGCGCTACCTCGAGATCTGAACCCATCCGCGCGTGTTGCTCCCGTGAAGGTCGTCGACCGCGAGCGCCGCGGCGTGTCTATGCCGAAGCCGGCTCGGTTGGGTGGAAGTCGACGCCGGCGGTCTCGACCACTGCCGCCGTCCGGCCGGGGCCCGTCTGCCAGGTCCAGTACATGTTGGTGTGGGCGATGACCTTGTCTGCCGTCGGCAGTCCGTAGCTGGAGTAGTCGTCGGTGGTGTGCGCATCGGCGACCAGGAGCGTGTCGTAGCCGCGGGTGAACGCCCCGTGGAGCGTCGCCCGGATACAGGCGTCGGTCTGGGCGCCGGTCACGACCAGTCGGCCCACGCCGCGCTCGGCCAGCTCCGACTCGAGGTTGGTGTCCTCGAACGCGTCGCCGTGGTTCTTGTTCACCAGCGGCTCGGATTCCCGGCGCTGGAGCTCCGGCACGTACCGCCAACCTTCGCTGCCCTTTGCCAGGTTGTCGTCGGAGTGCTGCACCCACACCACCGGCACCTGGTCGGCACGCGCCCGGTCGATCAGGCTGCGGATGTGCCCGATCACCTCATCGCGGTGGTAACCGTTCGCGACGACATCGTTCTGCACATCGACGACCAGCAAGGCGGTGTTCGGACGGTCACGCAGACTCGTCATGTGGGCCCTCCTCGGGAGCCGCCACTTCCGGCCGGCGGCGCGTTACGATCGAGTATCTTCGATTGAGATTAGCGGAACGATCCACTTATGTCGAGTAAAGACGCCATCCCCGACTACGAGCTGGAAGATCTGCGGATCGTGTCCACGCCGCGGGAACTTCGGGCGATCTTCCATCCGCTGCGCGGCACCCTCCTCGAGCTCGTCCTCGAGCGCGCCGCGACGGTCAGCGAGATGGCCGCTGCAGTCGATCGCCCGAAGGGCACCGTGGCGCACCACGTCGGTGTGCTCGTCGACGCCAGCATCCTCCAGGTCGTGCGTACGAGAAAGGTGCGGGCGGTCGAAGAACGTTTCTACGGCCGCACTGCTCGAATCTTCTACGTCGGTGCCATCAAGCCCGAACAGGCCGCCACGATCACGAACGAGCTCGCCGTCGCGGCGGCCGAATCCGGCGCCGCCCACGACGCCGACGAGCTGCGCGCGATCATCCGCCACGCCCGGATCCCGCGCGAGCGGGCCGCCGAGTTCTGGGAACGCGTCTTCGATGTGGTGCACGACTTCTCGCAGCTCCCGCGCTCGGGCGACACGGTCTACGCGTTTGTCGCCGGTCTCTATCCGACCGAACACCCGACCCTGCCGACGAACGACGCCGGTTGATCGGGTTCCGTTCCGCACCGCCGCGTTCGAGAGAGACGTACTCGGTCGCTGACCTAGCATCGTCGCACGAGGTAACTGCTCGCGAGCGGTTCGGACCCTCCCGCCGGGTTAGCTCAGTCGGTAGAGCAGCTGATTTGTAATCAGCAGGTCGTCGGTTCGATCCCGACACCCGGCTCTGGTGAATACGCAGGTCACGCGGTTCGAGAGTGGTGATGCATACATGCGCGCCGAGATCTCATGGCGCGTCGATGGCACGCGCCGCTGGTGTCTCGGAGGAGCCGAACAGTCGGGACCCCATGAGGTCGGCCGCGGCTCGGTCAGCCTCTGTCGTCGCGTGTGCGTACAGCTCGAGCACCAATCTCGGTGTCGCGTGGCCGAGCCGGTGCTGTGCAGTGCGCGGGTCCACTCCCGCGGCCACCCACGCAGTTGCCGCGGCATGACGCAAGCTGTGGAACGTCAGCCCGTCGAGTTTGGCGCAGCGGACTGCGGGCACCCAGACGCGCGATCGGAAGAGCGAATACCGCAACGGGCCGCCTTCGGGGGCCGCGAATACCCACGACTCCGCGTTCTCCGCTGTCAGTCCGCGACGACGCAGGTGCTCGGCCAGTTCCGCCATGAGCGGGCCCGACGCCGCGATGGTGCGCCGGCCGGCGTTCGTCTTCGGGTCGCCGACGTCGAGGACGCCGTTTACCTCCCCGATGTTGAGTCTTACGGTCACCGAGCGGCGCAGCACGTCGAGGTCGCAAACCTGCAGGCCGGCACATTCGCCCCAGCGGAGACCGAGCTCGGCGGCGACGAGCACCATCGCGCGGTACTCGGGCCCTATCGCCTCCGCGAGTCGGTGGACTTCGCTCGGGTCGGGGAGTCGACGGTTTGTCGGTGCCGACGGCGGGAGCCTTACGCCGCGGCAGGGCGATCGGCCGATGAGGTCGGCGTTCACAGCGGCGTTGAGGATGAGGCGCAAGACCGCGTAGTAGCCGCGTGTCGTGGCGGGCGCGAAACGGACCGCGAGCGCGTCAACGAAAGCCTGAACGTCGAGCGGTGTCAACGATCCCAGTGGGCGCGACCCGAAGGCGGGGACGAGATGCAAGTCGACGGTCCTCGTGTACCAGGCGACCGTCTTCGGTCGTCTCCCGACGGTCGACGCCGACCACTGCTGGACCCACTCCTCGAACGTCACCGCCGATCGCCTCGGATCGATCCACGCGCCGCGGCTGCGGTCGGCCAGCTCGCGGGCTTCGAACGCTTGGGCGTCGCGTCGGTTGCGAAACGTGCGCTTGTACGCGCGGCCGTCGGGGTCTCGGAGGCGCACGTCGTAGCGGGTGCCACGTGACGTAGCGCGTCGGTGGACGCTCATGGTGTCGGCCTTCCTGGTTGTTTCAGGTGGTCGGCTGGCCCGGGTCAAGTTGGCGCTTGGCCCGGGCCGCACTTTTTCTCGACCGCACGGTAGTCGCGCCGCGGCGTTGACGGTCGACGTACTCCTGTAGGGCCGCGACGGGCACGCGCGCGCTGCGACCGATGTG
>JBEPUZ010000199.1:0-8963 GCA_041691275.1 Actinomycetota bacterium
CCCGCGCTAGCGTCGGATTCGATGGTGAGCGATCGCGTTCCCGGCCCCCTCCCCTACGCGGACGAACGCGCCGAGATCAACGACGCGGCGCGTGCGGCCACGGCGCGACCCGGTTTTCCCTCTGCGTACATGGCCCAGGTGAACGCGGCGGGCGAACGCTTCACGTTGCGCACCGCCGACACCGACGACGTGCGCGCCGCGCTCGCGTTGCTCGAAGAGCAGACCGACATCAACGTCTCGGCTCCGGTCGAATCCCGTAACCGCGGCATCAGCGCGGTGAAGTTGATGGTGCGCAAGTCGGTGTTCTTCACGACGAATCACCTCGCCGAACAGATGCGCGCGCTGGGCTGGGCCACGGTCTCGGTCGGCGAAGCTGCGGCCGAGCGCATCGAGCAGCTCGAAGCCCGGGTGATCGAGCTCGAGACGCGCCTTGGCGCGCTCGATCGGGACGCACTCAGGGATATCCCCACCCGGGACACGTCGGAGTCGTGACCGAGGTTCACCAGTTCCTCCCGACCTTTGCCGGGCGTGACGCGATCGGGACGCACGCGATCCGGATGCGTCGGCTCCTGCGCGACGCGGGCTTTGTGTCCGACATCTACGCGCTCGACACCCACGACGACGTGCGCGACGAGGCGCACGCGGCGGGCACGTTCGCAGCACGCGTTCCCCCCGGACGCGACGCGTGGATCCTCTATCACTTCTCGATCGGCAGTCCCCTGCTCGATGTCGTTCGTGCGCTCGACGTACCGATCGCGCTCGACTATCACAACGTCACCGACGCAAAGTTCTTCTGGCGCTGGGAGCCGCGCGCCGCGACGCAGATGCTTGAAGGTCGACGGCAGCTGGCCGAGTTCGCGCCGCAGGCTCGGTTTGCGCTCGCCGACTCGGAGTTCAACGAACGCGAGCTCGTTCAACTCGGCTGCGAGCACACCGCCGTCGCGCCCATCCTTGTCGACTTTACCGACTACGACACCACTCCGGACGAGGCCGTACTCTCAAGGCGCCGGGCGGCGCGCGCGGCAGGAGGATCCGACTGGCTCGCCGTCGGCCGCATCGCACCGAACAAGTGCCAACACGACGTCGTGCTCGCGTTCGCCTCCTACCGGAAGATCCACGATCCGAAGGCGCGACTCACCCTCATCGGCGGCCAGAGTGCGGGCGAGTACTGGCGGGCGCTGCGTCGGCTCACCGAGGAGCTCGGGATCACCGACGCGGTGCGGTTCACCGACGTCGTCAGCCACGCCCAGCTGCTCGCGTGCTACCGCACGACCGACGTCTTCGTCTGCCTGTCGGAGCACGAGGGCTTCAACGTGCCCGTGCTGGAAGCGATGCACTTCGACGTGCCGGTCGTCGCGTACGCCGCGACCGCGGTGCCCGACACCGTCGGCGCGGGCGGCATCCTCCTCACCGACAAGAGCCCGGTCGTCGTGGCGACCGCGGTTGCACGCGTGCTCTCCGATACGACGCTGCGCGGCCGCCTCGTCGATGCGGGACGCGCGCGCGTCGAGCACTTCTCGATTGCGCACACCGGGCCCCAACTCGTCGAAACGCTGCAAACCCTGATGAAAGAAACGTCATGAGCGCTCGGTACACCGAACGGAGCCGACGGTGACCAGCGAGCGGCGCGGCCGGCTCGGGTTCGTACCGCCGCGGTACGGCACCGAGATCGTGGGCGGATCGGAGGCCGTCATGCGCGAAGCCGCGCATGGCCTCGCGGCGCGTGGCTGGGACGTCGAAGTCCTCACGACCTGCGCGCGCGATCACTACACGTGGCACAACGAGTATCCCGCGGGGACGACCACCGACAACAACGTCGTCGTGCACAGGTTTCCCGTGGAAGGCGCGAGTCGCAACCGCGAGCGCAACCGCATCGAGGCCCGTATCCAAGCCGGCGAGCACGTGTCGCTTCCCGACCAGCTCGCGTGGCTCGACGGCCTGTTCCGGGTGCCCGCCCTCTTCCACCACCTCGTGATGAACGCGAACCGGTTCGACGCGATCATCTTGTCGCCGTACCTCTTCTGGACGACCGTGACCGGCGCGACCATCCTGCCCGAGCGAACGATCGTCATGCCGTGCCTCCACGACGAGCCGTACGCGTACCTCGACGTGCTGAAGCCGGTGCTGTCCGACGTCGCGCGCCTCTGGTTCCTGTCCGAACCCGAGCACGAGCTCGCCCACCGCTGCGCGGTGCTCCCGCCCCACGACCTGACCGGCGCCGGGGTCCACGCCCCCGAGCGGTACGACCCCGACGGATTCCGCGCCCGGCACGGTCTCGAGCGGCCGTTCCTGCTGTTCGCGGGCCGGCGCGAGCGCGGCAAGGGCTGGGACGCACTGCTCTCGGCGTTCCATTTCGCGATCCGCCAGGAAGGCGTTCCGTTCGACCTCGTGACGATCGGCGTCAGCCCCGGCAACACACAACCCGACGCTTCGGGCGGCGTCCACGACCTGGGCTACCTCGACGAGAGCGAGGTCGCCGACGCGTTCGCAGCCGCGACCGCGTACATCCAGCCGAGTACCAACGAGAGCTTCTCCCGCACGATCATGGAGTCGTGGCTCGCCCTCACGCCGGTGATCGTGACCGCCGGAAGCGAAGTGTTGCAGTGGCACTGCGATCGGTCGGGCGGTGGCCTGACGTACGCCGACGAGTTCGAGCTCGCGCAATGCCTCGCGTTCCTCGCGGCCGCACCCGACGCAGCTGCCCGCCTTGCCCGTTCGGGACGCGAGTACGTCTTGGCGAACTACCGCTGGGACGTCGTGCTCGACGCGATGGAAGCCAGCTTGCAGGAGTTGCAGTGCGAGTTCTCGTAGTCGGCTCGTATCCGCCGCCGGCCCGCCGGGAGGCGCACGCAACCATCGCGACCGTGCAGCGACTCGGGGATCAGGGCGACGACGTCGACGTGCTCTCGGCGGTCGGATCGGCCGCCCAGCTCCGGGGCCCGACTGCGGGACCGCGCGGAGCCTGGCTGACGTGGAAGCTCGGTCGCCGCTACGACTCGGTGGTGGTGCAGGTCGAGAGCGGCACCCCGCTGCGCATGGTCCACGGTCGCCGAGCCCGGGTCGACCGCCTCGTCGACTGTCTCGCGTGGGGAGTCGCACTGCGGGGCCTGCGCAACGTCACGCTCGTGATTCCCGACACCGACGTGGTGCCGCGTTCGATCGGCGGTCGTACCGGCCGTTTCCTCTGGACCGCGGCCCAGCGGCTTGTCGTCGCGAACGAGCACGGGCGCCGGCGCCTGGTCGACGAAGGCGGCGCTCCCGAGGCACGCGTCGAGCTGCCGCGCACCCCGCCCGTGGTCGAGCGTCCGGGCGACATCGCCTGGGACGGCGTCACCGATGCCGATGACGTGATGGGCCGGATCCGGCGCCGCGCCGCCGAAGACCGGCGCGCGGCGCGCCGGGGCACGCTCGACGCCTGAATCGGCTACTCCGAACGCGCAGGACTGAGACCGGCGACTGTCGCGGGCTCGATCACGTCTTCGAACAAACGCCGCGCCGCGTTGGAGAAGCCGTGCTGCTCGGCGTAGCGGCGCGCCGCCCCGGCGAGACGGCGACGGTGATCGACATCGTCGAGCAGCGTGCCGACGACCTCGGCCAGCGCGACCGCGGGTACGGACGCGCTGACGCTCACAACCGCGTCGGAAGGCAGCTCCCGCGCCGCGCCGATACCGGTGACGACGAGCGCAACCCCCGCGGCGAGGCAGTCGGCGACCGCGGCCGACGATTCACCGTTCGCCGTGCGGCGGAGCTGCACCGCGACCGCGGCCCGGTCGAGCCACGACGCGTACTCGGTTGCGCCGACCGCGCCCGTGATCACCACGCGTTCGGCGACCCCGAGCGCCGTTGCGAGCGTCGTGAGCTCCTCGCGCGCGGCATCGGAACAGGGACCGACGAAGGCGAGCGTTGCATCGGGCCGGCGATGCAGGAGTGCCGGAAGCGCGGTGACGAGCAGGGCGTTCTGCTTCACCTCGTTCACGACCCCGAAGCTCGCAACGATGGGCGCGCGCGCTTCCGACGGGGCCGGGTCGGCGACAGGATCGGGAACCGCGAAGGGCACGACCGCGACGCGGCCGGAGGCGCTCGCACTCGCGTCGAGCCGCACGCGGTCGGCCGCGAAGTTCGACATGACACAGAACAGGTCCGCGAGCGCGACGACCTCGGCGACCATCAGCACACCGTGACGATCGGCAACGTCTGGCGCCAGCCGACCGTCGGCACCGGTCTCGGCCGGGAGATCGTCGTACATCGCGTGCAGGGAGACAGCGAAGCCGTCGGGTACTGCGCCGGGCTCGTCGCCCCCGAACGTGTAGAGGTGCGTCAGCCTGACCTCGTGCGCGAGCACGACGCCGGAACGTCGGCGGAGCTGGGCCAACGCACCGGTGTGGAACTCGCTGTTGCCGATGCAGTAGACGACGCAGTCGTAGCCGCCGCGCGCAGCTTCGGTGTCGGCGAGCAACCGCGCCGGGAACACTTCGACTCCGGCGGGCGCGCGGGGCGGACCGAGGTCGGGATCGACGTGGCGGGTGCCGTCGGCGTACACATGCAGGTCACAGTGTTCGCGCAGCGCCTCCAGCAATCGGTAGCTGTAGTCGGCGACGCCGCTCGCGGCCGGCGGCAGCGGAGTCACCACGGCGACCAGCGGCCGGCGCCGGCCCGTGCGCCTCCGGGCGGCCGGAGCCTCTGTCAAGACCCCTTCGTACGCCTCGGCGGTGCGGTCGGCGACCACGTCCCACCCCGGGAGCGCGGCGCGCGCCTGCTCGTCGAGGACCTCGTGCAGGGCGCTGTCGGTCAACGCCCTTTCCATCGCGGCCGCGATGGCGGCGTCGCCGGCGGGATCGAACTGTGCAGCCGGGACGAGCAGCTCACCGACCGCCGAAGTGCACGATCCGATCACGCGCGCACCACACGCAAGCGCCTCCGCCACCGGGAGACCGTATCCCTCGTAGAACGACGGGAAGACGAAGAGATCCGTCGCTTGGTAGAGAACACGCAGCACGTCGTCGGAGACGAAGCCCGTCAACAGTAGGCGCGTCGAGATGCCGTACTGCTGTCCGAGGTGCTCGATGTGGTTGCGCGTCGGCGCGTCCATGCCGCACACCATCACCAGTTGCCACGCGCCCTTGACCGCGTCCGAGAGCAGGGCGAAGGCGCGGAACAGTCCTTCGAAGTTCTTCCGGTCGTCCATGCCCGCGGTGTACAGGACGAAATGCTCCTCGAGGCCCGCCACCGCGGCGCGCGCCAACCCGAGCGCCGCGGCGCGAGACTCGGGGCGCGCGTACGCGTCGGCCGCGGCCGCGCCCACGACGACGATCCGGTCCTCGGGGACACCCAGGATCTCGATCGCGTCGGTCGCGGTCGTCTGCGAGATCGCGAGCACGACGTCGGCCGCGCGCACCACCTCGAGCCGGGCCCGGTACCGGCGGCGGAGTCCGGTATCGGCGAGATACCGATCGGGGAACACTTCGGGGATCAGGTCGTAGAGCGTCACCGCGAGCCGCATCCCGCGCGTCGATGCGCGCGCCGGCCACAACCGGTTAAGGGGCACCTCGAGCTCGAACGGCGAACAGACATGCAACAAGCGCGCCGCGCCGATATCGCCGCGGTCGCTGTACACGAGCCGCCCGCTCGCGACCAGCTCCTCGACCGACCCCGGCGGCGCTTGATCCGGGTTGAGGAGGAAGCTGTGCATGAGGTCGGGGCGCCGGCGCCACAGCGCCGCCGCGAGCCCGGCCGTATACCGGGCAACACCGCGGTCGCGATGGCCGGCGCTCTGCGTCGCCTGTACGTCGACGAGGACGGGTCCCGCGGCCGACGGGCCCACCGACGGGCTCACCGAGTCGAGCGCAGCTCGGCCAGCTCATCTTGCAACTGCTCGACGAGCGCCGTGAGCGCCGTGAGGCGCTGCCCGATCACCGCAACCGCTTCGGCTTCGGCGTCGAACCGATCGGCGAGCAGCCGCGTCAGTTCGTCGAGCGCACGCGACACGTCCTCTTGGCGGACGTAGTGGGGGCTCAACGCGTCGTCGAGCTTGCGTACCGCCTCGGACCGGAACGAGCGGGGCATGTTCAGGAGCTGCTTTCCTCGACGTGCTCCGCGAGAGGCGTACCGAAGCGGACGTGGGCCGGGAGCGCCACCCGGCCCGCGGTGCCGGCCGGGTTCATGACCGAGAACTGGTAGTCCTGCTCCCGCCAGTCGTGCACTGTGCCTTCATCCGTCGACTGGATCGCGAGCGTGACGAGGTAGGTGCCGTCGAGCAACGGGATGCGGTCGAACTCGAAGGTCACTTCGCCGTCGCCGTCGGCCTCGGGTACCGGAATCCCCTCGATCTTGGTGTTCGTACCGAAGAGGTTCACACCCTCTTCGTCGTGGATCCCAATACCGAACAGGAGATCGTCGGTCGGCTCGTCGGCGTGATAGCCGACCCGTATTGTCATCGCTTCGTCGGGCAACAACCAGGTGCGGCCGTCGAGCGATCCCGGATGCGTGATCGTGACGTTGGTGATCTTCACGCGATGGGTTGCCGATGCCGCCATCTTCCGACCGTGCGAGATCAGCAACGAGTCGTCTTCGGCCTCGGGTGACGCCCCGGCCGCGGCGTCGACGGCTTCTGCGGCCTCGACGGTGGGATCGGCGAGGCCCGATCGCTGCAGCGACTCGCGGTAGGTCCGGACTGCCTCGCCCGGGCGGGCGTCGATGACCATCTCACCGTGGTCGAGCACGATCCCGCGCTCGCAGATGCGGCGGATCATGTCGGGCGCGTGCGTGACGAACAGGATCGTGCGGCCTTCGCGCTGGAAGCGCTTGACCCGTTCGATGCACTTGCGCTGGAAGGCTTCGTCACCGACCGACAGCACCTCGTCGACGAGGAGAATGTCGGGATCGACGTTCACGGCCACTGCGAAGCCGAGGCGAACGTACATGCCCGACGAGTAATGGCGGACCTGCATGTCGATGAACTTGTCGAGCTCCGAGAACGCGACGATCTCGTCGAACACCTTCGTGATCGACCGCTTCGAGAGACCGAGGATCGAGGCGTTCATGAAGATGTTCTCCCGCCCGGTCAGCTCGGGATGGAACCCCGCGCCGAGCTCGAGCAGCGCGGCCAGGCGCCCGCGGGTGATGATCTCCCCGTCGTTGGGCTGCAGGATGCCGGCGACGCACTTCAAGAGCGTCGACTTCCCCGAACCGTTGTGGCCCAGGATCCCGACCGTGGAGCCTTCGTCAATCGAGATGTTGATGTGGTTCAGCGCGATGAAGTCTTCGTACGGCGTGCGCCCGAAGTGGATCATCCGCTCTTTCAGCGACGAGTAGTGCTCGTGCGAGAGCCGGAAGTGCTTGGAGACATTTTTGATCTCGATCGCCGGAGGCACGGTTTACAGCTCCTCGGCGAAGTTCGCTTCGCTGCGGCCGAACACCGAGATCGCAATCGCCAGCATGACGAAACCGAACGCGAAGGAGTAGCCGAGATACGCGAGGTACCCGGTGATCGGCCAGTGCGGCAGGATCTGGTTGAGCTTCGGATCGGCTGCCGTCGCGATCACCTTGGAGTTGTCGAGCTTGGCGTAGATCGCGCGCTGGAAGATCAACACGATCGGTGTGACCGGGTTCAGCATGTAGAGCTTCGCGAACAAGCTGTTCCGGCGCCCGATGGTCTGGAAGCCGTAGACGATCGGCGTCAGCCAGAACCACGCGAGCAACGCGAGCTCGAGGAAGTGCTGCGTATCACGCAGGTAGACGTTCGTGGCGCTCAGCAGGATCCCGAGCGCACCGGTGAGCAGCACCAGCGCGACGAGCGCGAGCGGGACGAGCAGCATGTACATCCACGCGAGGTCCCAGCGGACGAGGGCGAGCACGGAGAACAGGACGAGGCTTTGCAGGAAGAAGTGCACGAGCATGCTCCCGACCGCGGCGAGCGGCAGGATCTCGCGTGGGAACGCGACCTTCTTCACGAGGCCCGCGTTCGCGACGACCGACGTGCACGCCGATGACAACCCGGTCGAGAACAGGTTCCAGACGAGCAGGCCCGACAGCAAGAAGATCGGGAAGGCGGGAACGCCCGAACCCAGGATCTTCACGAACGCGATGTAGAAGACGATCAGGTACAGCAGCGGGTTCAGCATCGACCAGGCGAAGCCGAGGATGCTGTTCTTGTACTTGACCTTGAGCTCTTTACGCGTCATCCCGACGAGCAGCTCGTGGTAGATGACGATCCGCTTGAAACGCTCAAGGACCGAGGTGCGGGAGCGGACTACCCGGGCGTCGTGCAGGGCGCGCTCGGACCGTGTCTCGCCAATTGCCATATGAGCAAACGTAGCGCAGCGCGCCCGTCATTCCGGGTCTGGGTAGCCGGTGAGCGGTCCCCTCGCGGGCCGCTCACCAGCCCTTTCACCCGTGCTTGCTCGCCGCCGCGGTGACGATCGGCCGGTTCAGGGTGAACCCGCCCGTCGAGCCGTAGAACCGCGCGTCGCCGAAGGGGTACACGTCGCCGTTCTGCCCGACCAGCCAGTATCCGAGCCCGCTCGACGTGCGCGTCAGCGTCGTGATCGGAGCCGCCAGGGGGAATCCGCCCGTCGATCCGTAGTAGTGCGCGGACCCGAAGGTGAACATGCCGCCGTCGCCCGCGACGAGCCAGTAACCGCGACCGTTGGCCCCGCTCGTCATGCCGACAATCGGACGGTTCAAGTGCGAACCACCCATCGAACCGAAGAAGTGCGCGTCACCGAACGAGAACATCCCGCCATCGCTCGCGACCAACCAGTAGCCGTGACCCGACGGTGTCGACGCCATCCCCACGATGGGCTGGTTCAGATGCGAACCACCCATCGAACCGTAGAAGTGCGCGTCACCGAACGAGAACATCCCGCCATCGCTCGCGATGAGCCAGTAGCCGTGACCGGTCGGGGTCGCGGCCATCCCCACGATGGGCTGGTTCAGATGCGAACCACCCATCGAACCGTAGAAGT
>JBEPUZ010000200.1:0-8950 GCA_041691275.1 Actinomycetota bacterium
CGGACGCGACGAGCCAGTAGCCGTTGCCGTCGGGTGTGGACGCCATGCCGACGATTGGCTGGTTGAGGTGCGAGCCGCCGAGCGAGCCTTGGAAGTGCGCCGATCCGTACGCGAACACTCCGCCGTCGGCGGCCGCGACCCAGGCTCCACTCCCGACCCGGTTCGACGCGATTGCGACGACCGGCGACTGCGACAGCGCGGCCGTGAACGCGACGGCGTCGCCCTTGCTCGTCAGCGCGCCCGTCTGGCTGACGGTGCGGTACCCGTGATCGGTGGGTGTGGCGGCGATGCCGACGGTGCTCGGCGTCGCCGGGATCGGGGCGGACTCGAACTTGGAGTGCATGCCCCCGGTCGCGGCGAAGCAACTGCTCGGCGTGATTCCGACCGACGCCGATTGGCCGCCGGCTGCGAACCGGATCGACCCCGGAACCGCGGGGTCGGCGCAGTGGAAGCCGCCCCACGCGATCGTGAGCACGGGTGGTAGCCGTCCGGGCGCGAATGTGACGGTCCGGGTCGCGGTGAGCGGGTTGTCGTCGATCGTGGTGTACCGACCGGCCGCCGCGGAGGTGGGCGTGGCCGAGACGGTGAACGTGACTGTCGTAGTGCAGCGCTGCGCCGCGCTCGCGGGTTCGAGCACCGCCGAATAGAAGACCGTTCCGGCCGCGCCCTGATTGGAGATCGGGCCGAAGTGGAACCCGCAGCCGACGATCGGCGGGAGCGCGGCGGACGCCGGTGATGCACCCGCGGTCACCGCGGGAATCGCCAACCCGATTCCGGCGCAGACAACGCCGATCGAACGCCGGACGGTCGCGAGCCGTACGCGCATTTCGTCCCCCTGGATTCGCGGTCTAGGAGGAGTATCGCCCACTTCGCGTGTCCAATACAGGGGTTGACTGCAAACCCGGCCCTCGTCGTATCACTCTTATATAACCCCACTATGACCCCAGCAAGATCACTTGAGGTACGGCATGCCCAAGATCAACGTCTATCTGCCCGATGAGCTTGCAACCGCGGTTCGGGACGCCCAGTTGCCCGTGTCCGCGATCTGCCAGGCCGCGCTCGAACGATCGGTGCGCGGCGTGAACGCGATGCGGTCCGCCGACGTGTTGCCGCGCATGTCCGAAACCGCCTCGGGACCGTTCGCCCGGTTCACGCCTCGGGCCCGGCACGCGGTCGTGCTTGCGCAGAAGGCCGCGCACGACAAGCCCCACAACTACGTCGGGACCGAGCACCTTCTGCGCGGTGTCCTCGACGTCGAGGGCAACCTCGCGGTGAAGGCCCTGGCGGCGCTCGACATCGAGATCGACGATCTCCGGGCCGAGCTCGACGCGTCGATGGAGCCGGCGACCGAACCCGGCTCCGTGCATGTGCCGTTCACGCCGCTCTTCAAGGCGAGCCTCGAAGCGTCCGCTCGAGAAGCGCTCGCGATGGGACACAACTACATCGGCTGTGAGCACCTGCTGCTCGGCCTGCTGGCCACCGAGGACGGGATCGCGAGCAAGGTGTTGCGGCGCATGGGCCTTGAGCTGCGCGCGACCAAGCGGGCGGTGGCGGCCATGCTCACGGGGTACTCGCTCGCGCGCGAGACCCTCGCCGGTGGTGCGACCGACACGTCGACCGACACGGCGATGGTTCTGGCCGAGCTCGTGCGCCGCCTCGACGCGCTCGAGCAGCGCCTCCCGGGATGAACGGTTCCGAGCATGAACCGCGAACGTCGCGCGCGCCGACAGCTAGCGGGCGAGCGCGCGCAGCTCGCCCTTGGCCAGCTTGCCGCCGGACGAACGCGGGAGCTCTGCGAGTACGACGAGGCGCTCGGGCCAGAGCTCTTTCCCGGTCCCGCGGGCGTCGAGGTGCACGCGGAGCTCGTCGAGGGTGATCGTCTCGTAGCCGGCGCGAAGCTCGACGAACACGCAGACGCGTTCGCCGAACGTCGCATCGGGAACCGCGACGGCGCCGCACAGCGCGACCGCGGGATGGGATGCAACCTCGTCCTCCACCTGCGCGGCGCTGATGTTCTTGCCGCCGCGGATGATCACGTCGCTCGTTCGTCCCACAACGGTGAGGTACCCGTCGGCGTCGATCGTCACGAGGTCGCCCATCCGCATCCAACCGTCGGCGGTGAAGAGCTCCCCGTTGGCGGCTTCGTCGTCGTAGTAGCCAAGGCAGAGCGCGGGGCCCTTGCCCGCGGGAACGCCCGGGGTGTCGGGTGTGGTGATCTCGGCGTCGGTGTCGGCATCGAACAAACGCACGGCCATCTCCGGGATCACTCTTCCCGCGCCGCGGAGCCGCTTGTCCTGCGGGTCGTCGGGAGTCGTGCACGACAGCGCGCCGGTCTCGTTCGAACCATAGAATTGCAGCACATGTGCACCCGTGCGGTCCTCGAATTCCTTGGCGCGTTCGTAGGGCACCATCTCGCCCCCGGTGTACATGACGCGCAGCGAGGAGAGGTCGTGCCGCTCGAGCGCGGCGGAATTGAGCATCATGACGAACTGCGTCGAGACTGCGGCGAGCACCGTGACGCGATACTGCGCGATCGCGCGCAGCACCGTGTCGACGTCGAAGCGTGCGCACACGATGCACGACGCGCCCGCGATGGCGGGGGAGAAATGCGCGGTCCACAGCCCGAACCCGAACGGAGCCGGGAGCGCCGACAAGAAGACGTCGTCGGCGGTGAAGTGCGAGTCGCGATCGGCGAACCCGTGGAACGCGAACCAGCGCGCCTGCGTGTGCATGACGACCTTGGGCAATCCGGTGGTTCCCGACGTCGAGTTGAGGAGCCAGAGATCGTCGGAACCGATCGGGTGCTCGTCGGACGCGCTGCCGAGCAGCGGCGGCTGACGAAGCAGTGCGCGCGCGCCGCTGCGCTCGACGAGGTGTGCGACCTCGCGCTCGCCGGCCCGGGAACCGATCCCGACCGCGACGAGTCCGGCCTTTTCGCACGCGAGCATGGCCGCGTGCACGCCCGGTCCGTCGGGGATCTGGAGCGCCACCCGATCGCCGGGTGCGTACTGCTGTAGCGATCCGGCCATCTGCGAGGAGCGTTCGTCGTACTCGCGCCACGTCATCGTCTCGCCCGACGCGGCCTCGACGAACGCGAGCGCGTCGGGCAGCTCGCGAGCATTGCGGGCGACGACGCCCGCGACCGTTCTCACGAATGAACGTCGGCCGGAAGCTGGTGACGGAACAAGTCGGCGGCGTTGCGCCATGTGATGCGTTCGGCCTCGTCGTCGGGGATGTTCTGGTCGCGCAGCTGACGCACGAGCATCGCCTGGGTGTTCGGCCACGACGAGTCGGCGTGCGGGTAGTCGGACTCGACGAGCACGTGTTCCAGCCCGATGCGGTGGCGCAGCGCCATGTTCGAGTCGTCGTCGAGCGCACAGAACCAGAAGTTGCGCCGGAGCACCTCGCTCGGCGACTCCTCGACATCGCGCCACGTCGGCAGGTACCCGAGTTGGTACTTGTAGCAATGGTCGAGCCGGTCGATGATCCCCGCGACCCAACCGATGCCGCCTTCCGACAGGCAGATCTTGATCTTGGGGAAGCGCACCGGGATCTTCGAGTAGAGCCAGTCGACCGCGCTGTACATGCCGTACGCGCCGAACAGCACCGCGGGGATCTCGGGCGGCGCGTCGTCGGATGTGGTCGGCGATGTGCCCGACGAACCGACGTGCAGGCAGAGCACCGTCTCGGTCTCCTCGCACGCCGCGAAGAGCGGGTCCCAGTACCCGGAGTGGATCGTCGGCATGCCGAGCTTGTCGGGCGCCTCCGAGAACGTGACCGCTTTGAAGCCGCGCGCCGCGTTCCGGCGGATCTCGGCGGCGGCGATCTGCGGGTCGCGCAGGAATGCGATCTGGTTCGGGATGAAGCGCCCCGGATAGGCACCGCACCACGCGTCGAGATGCCAGTCGTTGTAGGCGCGCATCGCGACGAGCGCGAGCTCCTCGTCTTCGGGCCACAGTGTGAGGCGCTGACCGACGAAGCCGGGCAGGAACGACGGGAAGCACAGCGACGCGGCCACGCCGTCGGTGTCCATGTCGCGCACGCGCTCGTCGATGTCCCAGGCCCCGCGTCGCATCTCGTCGAAACGCGTGGGCTCGAAGCCGTACTCGGTCGAGGGCCGACCCACCACGGCGTTGAACCCGACGTTCGCCAACACCTGGCCCTGCCAGAGCCATGCCTCGCCGCCGTCGTCGGTGGGGACGACGCGCGGCTCCTTGTCGGCGTATCGCTTCGGGAACCGGCCGGTGAACGCGTCGGGCGGCTCGACGACGTGATCGTCGACCGAGATCACGGTGTACGCGCGCTCGCGGGGCTCCGGTTCGGGCAACCACGTGATGGTCTCCCGGCGCCCCTTGCCCCCGCCGAAGAACTCGTTGCTCTGGAGCGCCTCGAGCGGCATGCCGGTCACGTCAGCACCTCGGGTTCCTCGCGCAGGAGAAGACGGACCGCGCCGTCCCAGTACGCCACGGGCGTGTTCTGGCGGAGCGCGGCCTTGAGTGCCGGGCGCGCCGGCGCCGGAACCTCGGTCGGCTTTCGGCCGGCGACGATGGTGTCGTACGTGAAGCGACACATGCGTTCGAACGTCACCGCCTTGTAACAGGCTTCGGGGATCGCGGAGGCGGTCACGATCGCGCCGTGGTGTGCGAGCACGATGCCGCTCGCGTCGCCGACCTGGTCGGCGAGCCATTGACCTTCGCTCGCGTCGCCGACCCCTCCGTACTCGTCGACGAACGCGATCTCGCCGTCGAAGATGCACGAGTTCTGGTGCACCTGTTGCGGTGACTCGCCGATGATCGACAAGAGCGTTGCGTAATAGGGGTGGTTGTGCACGATGACGGCGGCATCGGCGCGTGCGCGATGCAGCTCGGTGTGGAGGAACACCGCGGGCGTGACGTCCCACTCGCCTTCGACGATCTCGCCGTCGGCGTCGAGGCGGAGAATGTCGGAGGCCCGCACCTCCTCCCACCAGAGCCCCCACGGGTTGCACCACATCCCGCCGTCGTCGGTGGCGACGGTGATGTGACCCGAGAGGTTCTCCCGCCAGCCCTCGTGCGCCAGGATCCGCAGGGCACACGCGAGCTGTTGTTGCACCGTGAGGTCGTGGCCGATGCCGGGACCGGGCCGGGGCTGACGCATGCGTACGACGGTATCCGCGAGACTCTCCGCTCGTGAAGGTGCTCGTGCTCGGATCCACAGGTGAGCTGGGCCAGGGAGTGGCAGCCGCCCTCGCGCGACGGGAAGGCGTGGAGCTGCGCCTGTCTCGTCGACCACTTCCGGGCCGGACGAGCTATGCGCCGTTGCACGAGATCGTCTTCGCCGACCTGCGCGACCCTGCCTCTCTCGATCGAGTGTGCACCGGCGTGGACCGAATGTTCCTGGTGTCGTCGCCGACGCAGGATCAGGTGGAGTTGGAGACCAACGGGATCGAAGCCGCGGAGCGCGCCGGCGTGGCGCGGATCGTCAAGATCTCCAACATCCCGATACCGGGCCTCGAGACCGGATTGCACGGCAACCACCGGGCGATCGAACGCCGGCTCGTGGAGTCGACCTGCGCGGCGACGATCGTGCAGCCGTCGTTCTTCACGAGCGTGATCGACAAGCAGAGTGAGGTTCTGGCCGGCGGCCACGTCGTGCTACCGACCGGGGCGGGCAAGATCACGTGGATCGACCCGTCCGACATCGCCGCGGTCGCCGCGGAAGCGTTGGTGCGCGATGACCTCGACGGTCCGTTGCAGATCACGGGACCGGAGGCGCTCGACGGTGACGAAGTCGCCGAACGAATCGGCGTGAAGCGCATCGATCTGCCCCTCGACCGTTGGCGGGAGACCGTCGTGGCGTCCGGGCTCGATCCCTGGCTCGCCGACTCGTCGGTGCACCTGTTCGAAGCTGTGGCGCGCGGCGCGCTCGCGGACACGACCGACACCGTCGAACGCGTCCTCGGCCGCCCGCCGCGCCGCGCGTTCGCCTAGATACTCGGGAGCCGCCCGAAGAGGGGGTGTTGTTCGGCGTCGCTGATGTCCCGACCGAAGACGCGCGCCGCGGGGTACGGGTCCCAGCCGGGATCGCCGGTTCGCGCGAAGTCCGCCCACGCCGAGCGCATCGCCGCGGACAGCGCCCGGCCGTCGTCATCGAGACCGACGAACGTGTCCCAGCCGTCGACGAAGTTGCCGAACGGGAACGGGATGTCGATCCCGTGACAGGCACCGACCGTCGGCCCCTCCCACGTGAAGCAGTACGTGTACGTCGGGCTGTGCGGTGCACGAGCGTCGAGCACCGCTCGACACGGTTGTTGCATCTCGTTGTCACCGAACAGCGCGCGCCAGATCTCGTTGGTGTCGCCGGTGCTGAGCGCACGCTCGTAGACCGCGACGATCGCCTCCCCTGTGGCGTCGTCGACGCCCAGATAGCGCGTCGCCCGGCGCACGACCTTGTCGCGCGGCGCGGGCGCGGCGGACGAGTCGACGAACAGTCGCATCTCGTCGGCGGTCGTCCCTGCGATCAGTGCCACGCCGGCCGCGGCCCCCTGTGCGAAAGCCTCCGCGGGCGGTGCGTGCAGCACATCGCCGTCGACCATGGGGTGGAAGGGCATCATCCCGACCGTGCCGAGCAACGACATCATCGCGGTCGACTGCGCGGCGACCAGCGCATCGGCCGTGATGTCGCGCAGCCCCGACGCCTCGTCGACCGCTGCTTCCTTCACGATGGCTTCGAGGACCGTCGCAGCGCCGACTTCGTCGAGGGTCGCGAACGTGGCACCGCTCTGGATGATCGCGCCCGCGACCAGACCGTCCGCGGCCGGCGACGCGAGCGCGTGCAACACCAACCCGCCTCCGGCCGACTCACCGAACGCCACCACGCGCGCGGGGTCGCCCCCGAACGACGCGATGTTGTCGCGTACCCAATCGAGGGCACAGATCGCGTCGCGCAGGCCGCAGTTCGCGACTCCGCCGAACGGCCGCGCGTCGAGGAAGCCGAAGGCGCCGATCCGGTAGTTCGCCGAGACCACCACGACGTCCTGCTCTGCGGCGAGGAACGCGCCGTCGTACACCGGCTGCGATGACGCGCCGATGACGAACGACCCGCCGTGGAACCACACGAGCACCGGCAATGGCTCCGCGGCGGTGGGCGCCCACACGTTGAGCGTCAAACAGGTGTCTTCGTCCGTCTCGCGAACTTTCATGCCGGGCACGATGTCGTCGAGCGGACCGTCGAGCGCTTGTGGCGCGGCCGGCCCGAAGCTCGTTCCGTCGGCCGCGGCCGCGTCGAACGCAACCGGTTGCGGCGGCGAGAAGCGGGGTGCGGTCGCATACTGGATGCCGAGTGAAGTCCTCACGATGGTCAGCCTACGAACGTCCGGGGACGTGACGCCCGTGGTCGGCTACCATGTCCCCAACGTGACCCCGAACAGGTGGAGCGTCTAAGTGCCCGGCGCAGTGATCGTCGGCACACAGTGGGGCGACGAGGGCAAGGGTCGGGTCACCGACTATCTCGCCAAGGAGTCGTCGATGTGCGTCCGTTATCAAGGCGGACACAACGCGGGCCACACGCTCGTGGTCGAAGGTGAGGTGTTCAAGCTCCAACTCGTCCCGAGCGGCATCCTCTATCCGTGGGTGACACCGGTCATCGGCAACGGCGTGGTCGTCGACCCCGCGGTGCTCATCGCCGAGGTCGACATGCTCGAGGGCAAGGGCGTCGACACCCGGCTCCTACGGCTGTCGGGCAACGCGCACCTGATCATGCCGTACCACCAGGAGCTCGATCGCGTGACCGAGCGCTACCTCGGCAAGAACAAGCTCGGTACTACCAAGCGCGGCATCGGCCCGGCGTATGCCGACAAGGCGTTACGGGTCGGCATCCGGGTGCAGGACCTGCTCGATCCCAAGATCTTCCGGGAGAAGCTCGACCTCGCGCTGCGCGAGAAGAACGGCGTCTTGGCGAAGGTGTACAACCGCCTCCCGATCGACGCCAAGGAACTCGCCGAGCGCTATCTCGCGATGCTGCCGCGGCTCGCGCCGATGATCGACGACACCGTGCACCTGGTGCACGAGGCGCTCGACGCCCAGCAGTGGGTGCTGTTCGAAGGCGCGCAGGCGACCTTCCTCGATCTCGACCACGGCACCTATCCGTTCGTGACGTCGAGCAACCCGATCGCCGGCGGTGTGTGCACGGGCGCCGGCGTCGGCCCGCTCGCGATCCAGCGCGTCGTCGGTCTCGTGAAGGCGTACCAGACCCGCGTCGGCAGCGGTCCGTTCCCGACCGAGCTGTTCGAAGGCGACGCCGTCGGCGACATGTTCGTCGACCGCGGTCGCGAGTTCGGCACCAACACCGGCCGCCGTCGGCGTACGGGTTGGCTCGACCTCGTGATGCTCAAGCACGCGGTGCGGCTCAACACGTGCACCGAGCTCGCGCTCACCAAGCTCGACATCCTCTCGCCGCTCGAGGAGCTCAAGGTGTGCGTCGCCTACGAAGGCGAAGACGGCACGCGTTACGACCACGTGCCCTACCACCAGTCGGTGTTGCACAAGGTGCGTCCGGTGTACGAGACGCTGCCGGGTTGGGGCATCGAGATCGAGACCGCGGGCCGCCTCGAAGACCTGCCCCCGCGGGCGCGTGACTACGTCAGGTTCATCGAGGAGTTCGTCGGTGTGCATGTGAGCATCGTGGGTGTCGGCCCGGCGCGCGAGCAGACGATCGTCCTTCCTCGCGCCGCGTGAGCGCGTGAGCACCCGCGTCCTCGTCATCGGTTCCGGCGGGCGCGAGCATGCGCTCGCGTGGAGTCTGGCACGCTCTCCACATGTCGACGAGGTGATCGGCGCGCCCGGCAATGCCGGCATCGCTGCAATCGGCGAGTGCATGCCGGTCGTGCCGACCGATCCCGCGGCGGTGGCCGACCTCGCGGCCAAGCTCGATGCCGACCTCGTGGTCGTCGCGCCCGACGACCCGCTCGTCG
>JBEPUZ010000201.1:0-8936 GCA_041691275.1 Actinomycetota bacterium
GCCTGACCATGATGGCCTGGGCGCTAGCTGGGGTGTCCATGCCCCACGGCTCGATTGCCCAGGGCAACATGTTTCCCCGCGTTCCCGACAACGCGCTCCAGCCCGGCGACCTGGTCATCTACTACCCCGACCACCACCACGTCGGGATGTACATCGGCAACGGCATGACGATCTCCGCCACCCACACTGGCGACTTCATTCGGCTCCAGCCGGTCTTCCGCAGCGGCTACCAATTCGCGGTCCGGCCTTAGACCCGGCCGGCCAATGCCCCGATACCTGCGTAGGTGACGGCGAACGTCGCGGTGCCGGCTGTGAACCACAACCGGCTCCGGTGACGACGAGGCGCTTACCGAGATTGGCTGTTCACACGATCGCGTCAGCAACCACGGTCACGGCGAGCCCAGCGCAGCACCCCCGGGCTCGGCGACCTCGAGCGCAGCACCCCCGGGCTCGGCGACCTCGAGCGCCTCCGCAGGTGCAGTTTTGGGCTCGGGCAGCCGCAGTCGTTTGAGGAGGAGGGCGTTGACGGCGACGATGAAGCTCGATCCCGACATGGAAAGCGCCGCGATCTCGGGGCGAAGGAACAAGCCGAAGGCGGGTTCGAATACGCCGGCCGCGATCGGGAGCGCGATCGCGTTGTATCCAATCGCCCAGCCCAGGTTCTGACGCATCTTGCGCAGCGTGCCTCGACCGATCTCGATCGCGGTAGCGACGTCGAGCGGGTCCGATCGCATCAACACGACGTCGGCCGTCTCGATCGCGACGTCAGTGCCGGCACCGATTGCGATGCCGAGATCGGCTTGTGCGAGCGCAGGCGCATCGTTCACGCCGTCGCCGACCATCGCGACTCGCTTTCCGGCCCGTTGCAACTCAGCAACTTTCGCAGCCTTGTCGGCTGGCAGCACCTCGGCGATCACCGTGTCGATGTGCAACTCGTGGCCAATGCGCTGCGCAGTTGCCTCGTTGTCGCCGGTCAGCATGACGACTTCGATGCCAAGGCCGTGCAATGCGTCGATCGTTGCGATCGAGGTGGGCCGGATTGCGTCGGCGACGGCGACCAAACCGATCAGCTTGCCATCGACCGCGATGCAGATCACGGTGCGGCCGCCCGCCGTGAGCTCGTGCTGTCGAGATTCGAGCGCGCCGAGTTCTACCTGCTCACGTTCCATCAACCTCGGGTTTCCGACCGCGACGCGTGAGCCGTCGACGGTGCCGAGTGCCCCGTGACCGGGGACGTTCTCGAATTCACTCGCCGTTGCGTCCGCAACGTGCGCGTCTGAGGCGCGGGTGACGATCGCGCGCGCCAACGGATGCTCGGACTCTCGTTCGATCGCGGCGGCAACCCGCAACACCCCGGCCTCGTCGGCGCCGGGAGCCGACGCGATCTCGACGACCTCCGGCTCGCCCTTGGTGAGCGTGCCGGTCTTGTCCATCACGACGACCTGAATACGCGCCGCGCTCTCGATCGCAGCCGCATGCTTGAACAGAACACCGCGTGCAGCTCCCAGGCCTGAACCAACCATGATCGCGGTCGGCGTGGCAAGACCCAACGCGTCGGGACAGGTGATCACAACGACCGTGATCGCAAACAACAGCGCTTCTGACGCGGAGCGACCCGCGACGAAGTACCAGGCGAGAAAGGTGCCCAGCCCGCCGAGGAGTGCGACGAGGACGAGCCAGAATGCGGCGCGATCGGCGAGTTGCTGGCCTGGCGCCTTCGAATTTTGTGCTTCCTGGACGAGCGCGACGATCTGCGCCAGCGCGGTGTCGCTTCCCACTTTCGTGGCCCGCACCCGAAGGGTCCCGTTGCTATTGATCGTGGCGCCGATCACCTCGGCGCCGGTGTCTTTGTGGACTGGCAGGCTCTCGCCCGTCACCATCGATTCGTCGACATCACTTTCGCCGTCGACGACGACGCCGTCCACCGGAATTTTGGCACCCGGTCGTACCAACACGACATCACCGACGGCGAGTTCCGACGTCGGGACCTCGACGGGCTGGCCGTCACGAAGGACGAGCGCCATCGGGGGCGCGAGATTGAGCAAGTGGCGAATCGCTTCGTTCGCGCCGCCCCGGGCTCGCATCTCGAACCAGTGCCCCAACAACACGAATGCAGTCAGCACGGTGGACGCCTCGTAGAACACGTCACCGCCACCGGTCAGGGTCACCGCGAGCGAGTACGTCCAGCCCGCACCGACTCCGACCGCGACGAGCACCATCATGTCGAGCGCCCGAGCGCGCAACGCCCGCCACGCTCCCTCGAAGAAGATCGACGCCGAGTATCCGATGACCGGCAGGCTCAACAGGAGCTGAAAAACGTCGTCGCGCAATCCGAACGGCGCGGCGACGCGGAAGTGCAGCACGTCGCGGCCAATACTCGACCACAACAGGATCGGGATCGAGAACAACGCCGCGACAAAGAAGCGGTTGCGCATGTCCTTGACCATCGCGGCCATCGACATCTCGCCGTGGCTCCCATGACCCATCGCGTCGTGAGGGGACGCCTTCCGAACGGGCGCCGCCGTCGGAGGGGCGGAAGCGTGACCGAGCACCATCGGATCACACACATGCTCAGGCACCGAGATGCCGCGGCAATGAAGGCCGCAATCCTCGACCCACCCACGTAGGTCGCCAATCGAAGCGATCTTCGGATCGAACTCAACTGTCGCCGTCTGCGCGACAGCGTTCGCCGCTACGCGCAACACGCCCGGCCGACGGCCAAGTACCTGCTCCACGAGCGCCTTTTCCGACGCCCACTGCAATCCCTGTGTCTCTAGGACAACAGTCGCCGACGATCCGTCCTCACGCGAAGGGGTCACGGTCGTCGACGTCCGCCCAGGACCTTAAAACGGCGCTCGTACTCGTCGACGTCGATCTCGCCTCGGGCGAAACGCTCCGCGAGCACATCCTCGGGTATCACCTTGCCCTCGCGCGGCTGAGACTGTCGACCTCCTCGCCTCGATCCTCTGGACAGGGCCACAATTCCAAAACCCACCGCAGCCCAAAAGCCCGCCATCGCGACGGCCATCCAGATCCAGCCCCACGAGCCACCGTGCCAGTTCCACATGTTCGACCCTCACTCTCCAGAGATCATCGGGGTTTCATCATGCTACGACAGGGTGTCGTTGATAGATTCGTTCGCCGGGATGTGGCGGGGACCTCGGTCCCGACGGGTAGCGCATGTCTGCCGATCTACTCGGCATCGCCGCAGCGTCAATGGTCGTGCCTCAACGAGTCGCACCGCTCCTCACAAAGTTGGGTGCAGACTTGGGTGGTGGCCCGGGACAAGGATTTCGACGGATCCGAACCTCTGGAAGCGATCGAAGTTCCAGCCGAGTTCCGGTCGCCAACGAAGACCTCGCGTCGCAGAAGGCTGCGTTCACGGTCCATCGTGGTCGTCGCCGTCCTCGCTGGCGTCGTGACGTTGGAGGTCGCCGCGACGCTCGGTTCGCACGGTGCGACGCGCGTGACTCGCCCTCCGCCAGACACATCGACGACCTCGCGATCGCCGGGGGCGACGATTTCGTTGTCAACCGAGGTGCCGCATCCAACGCAGGCGACGGCTCCGATCAAGCGCCCGAGCGGGCGGATTCCAGGTCGTTTCTACCCGGCACTTGACCACAACGACACGACGGCGTTCGTCTTGCTGTCGGGTTTGCGGGTCAGACTTTCGCGTGGCTTGACGAGCACGATCGGAGGGCTGGGCGCGGTCTTCGGCGGATCGGTGAGCCCGAAGGACGTAGCAGTCTGTTGTTCCGTGAACTTCGAGGTCGATCACGCTGCTCCCAGCGATCTTTTCGCCACGCTCGGATCCCACGCGGTTATGAGACCGGTATTGGTGTCGTCGACGCTCGCCAGGCAAGTGGATCTCAAACACGGCGCAGGCCCGTATGCGATTCTCTCGACCGGCGACTGGACGCTCGTCGCAACAAGCCCAGGCGACCCGGCCGCTCTCGCTCGCCTGAACGGCTGGCGTCTCCGTTCTACTCCGCACGGCGCGGCGCTCGAGGTGCCCGTCGACAGCACCATCGACTACTCAGGCGTGGTTCTCGGCAGAACCCCCGACCTCAGTGACCGACAAGTCGAGCTGACCGAGAACAGCTGCGCAGCGAACGCCGGCCCCCGACGAACGATCACGCCGATCGAGTCACCGGTGGCCGTCGGATATTGGTGCGTTCGGAGCGTCCGGGTGCGGATCGAAGGACCGCGTCCGTGGGTGGAGAGTGTTGTCGCCGAGCTACAAGTCGACGTGGGCCCGAACGCGTAGACGGCCGCTTCTGCGGTTCCCGTCGACAGCCTCCGCACGTCGGCGAAACGCGGCGGCCAGCCCACCCATCACTGGTCCGCCAGGAACGTCGAAACGCGCTGACCAGCCGTTTTGTGGTGGGCGCTGGCGGGCTCGAACCGCCGACCCCCTGCTCGTAAGCGGCCTTCGACGGGGCGTCCGAGCAGGGCGTTCGGGCGTAAGTCCTGGTCAGGCGTTCGCACGGTATCGGGGCGTTGCGTCCCGTACCCCTGCTTCTGCCTCCGTAGTGGCACGGAAGTGGCACGCCGGCACTTTGTCGTCGCGTTTGGCGTCGCCAACGCGCTTCTTCCTGGTGTCGGAACTTTCGTCACACAGGAGGCATACATGCACACGCGCAAACGCGCTCTCTCGATCGAACCGAACTCGGGTCCTGAACGACCGCCTCGCACGGTCGCGAGCGAGCGTGCGCGTAGCGGAGCAGCACGATGAGCGGCCGACGTCGCTTCGGCGCGGTTCGCAAGTTGCCTTCTGGCCGTTGGCAGGTGCGCTTTCGCGATCCCGACACTCAGAGCTATCGCAGCGCGGCGCAGACCTTCACGACCAAGACCGAAGCCGCTCGTTGGCTGTCCGTCCTCGAGGCCGACATGACTCGCGGGCATTGGCACGACCCGAAGCGCGGCGACGTCCTTTTCTCCGAAGTGGCCGAACGCTGGTACGCCACCAAGCTGCATCTTCGTCCGACGACCAAGCACATCTACCGCACACTTCTCGATCGGCACATCCTGCCGACATTCGCCGACGAACCAGTCGGTTCCATCACGAAGCTGTCCGTACAGATGTGGATCTCTGACCGCAGCTCCAACACGCGCATGGGCGCCAACAGCGTGGCCAAGACATACAAGGTTCTGCGAGCGGTCATGGAGTCCGCACTCGACGCAGAGCTCATCGTCCGGAACCCGTGTCGCATCAAGGGAGCGGCAACCGAACGCCTCCCCGAAATGCGCTGCGCGACATCGGAACAAGTGGCCGCGCTCGCCGACGCCGTAGACCCGGAATGGCGCGGCCTCATCCTGCTCGCCGCGTACTCGGGATTGCGATGGGGCGAACTCGCTGGCCTACGTTGCCGCTACCTCGATCCGCTCCACAAGACTGTTCGCGTCGTCGAGCAATGCACACAAGTATCGGGTCATTTCGTGTGGGGGCCGCCCAAGACGAGCGCGGGGACTCGTACCGTGGTCCTGCCCGACTTCATCGTCGACACCATGCTCGAACACCTTGCGCGATGGAGTGAACCGGGTCCCGAGGGTCTCGTTTTCGTGATGGCCGAAGGCACGGTGTTGCGTCGCGAGAACTTCCGCAAGCGCGTATGGCTTCCTGCGTGCGAAGCGGTCGGCGTCGAAGGGCTCCGGTTCCATGACCTACGCCACACCAACGCCACGCTCGCCGCAGCCAGCGGCGCGCCGCTGCGCGCCATCATGCACCGACTCGGCCACCACTCAGCTGCCGCCGCACTCCGATACCAACATCAGCTCGCCGGCCAAGACGCCGCAATCGCGGAGTATCTCGAACAGGTCGGCCGCGCACCCGAAACCCGAACGGCGATCGAGCCGTAGTACTTGCTGTTTGTTCCGGGCTGTTCTCGGAGTACCAACGCGATCGTTGCATACGCCCTGACCTGCGGCATTAGAACGCATGGTTTCGCGCAGTGGGCTCGCGTACACCCCGTGTCAGCGCGTCTTGGCACCAATCCGGCACCACGACATCGCGCGATTCGCGCGACCCGTCGGCAATGTCACGACCTTCGTGAGCGATCGAGACCGCACGAGCCCCTCCGCTCGAAAGAGCGCGCACGCCGTAGTCGCGAGCGCCCCTACCGCCGCCTCGAGGATGCGTGCGATCGTTGATCTGGGCACGTTATGGGGCGCATGTTTTACTTAGGCCCTCGCATCAGCAGGTGCGCCAGATCGGCGGCAGTTCTGGCGTGTTTGAGGTCGGTCAGGTGTCGTCGAGATAGTCGGCGTGGCCGGTCTCATCGAAATGGAATGGCGCGAGGGGAACGAGGCAGAACTCGTTGCCTTCGGGGTCCGCCATGACGAGGAAGCCGCCCCTCTCGTACCCCTCGATTCTGCCGCCGCCGAGACTCTCGATCCGCGTCGTCGAGGCGCCGGGATCGTCTACCGCGATGTCGATGTGAACTCGGTTCTTGCCAGTCTTCGGTTCGGCGACCTTTTGGAAGCCGACGCCGATGTCGCCCGCTGCGCGGCTGAGCCATACGTACGGACCTTTCTCGTCTTCGATCGTGCGTCCGAGGAGTGTGGCCCAGAACAACGCCAGACCAGCGGGATCGGAACAATCGAAGATGATGTCGGTGATCGCTACTGCCCGTTCGACCATCGACTCGACCTTTCGACGTGCGGATTCCAACGCCGTCCAGATTGGCGTATGGGCGGTCCACGGGACAGTCCCGATCGGCAGATCGGGCGCTACGGCGACGGGGCCGCAGGCGGAAATCGGTAGAAGATATGGGGACGGAGCCAGTGTCCCGTTGGAACGTTGGGGTGCTCGAAATCCGACGCCGGATCACGAATCATGCCGAGGCGTTCCATTACCTTCCACGACCGGACGTTGTCTGGGTTGGTGAAGGAAACGATCTCGTCAAGGCCGACCTCTTCGAGTCCGTAGCGAACCACACTACGAGCCGCCTCGGTCACGAATCCATAGCCCCAGTGCTCGCGGGCTAGGCGCCATCCGACTTCGACCGCAGGCGTGAAGGGAGCGTCAAACGGCACTCGGTGCAACCCGACAAAGCCAATGAACGGCGAGTGGTTCGGCGCCTCTACGGCCCACAGACCGAAACCGCAGTCGTCGAACTCCTGCTCGATGCGCGCCACGAACGCGTCGCTCTCCTCTCGGCTCATGGTCTTCTGCATGTGCGCCATTACGTCGGGATCGGCGTTGAGTTCGGCAAAGGGTGCTAGGTCTTCGGCGCGCCAACGCCGCAACACCAGGCGTTGAGTCCGCAGTGTCGGGCCCCTCGCATCGGACGCGAGATCTCGATCGGGATACACGAGCGCATATTGTCCGATCCGGCGTGATCTTGCGAGCGCCAGATCGGCAGATCTGGCGCGCCGCCCGGACGTAGCAGACTGACGGCGTGCCCTCGATCACCGGCGCGGTGGAAGTCAATCTCACGGTCACGGATCCCCAGCGAAGTGCGGATTGGTACATGTCGCTCCTCGGCATGGAGAAGCGTTACGAGTATTTCCCGGCCGACGGCCGCCCCGAGTACGTGTGCCTGGTCGAGCCGGTGAGCGGCTTGATCCTCTGTCTCGTCGGCCATCGAGCGAACGATGGTGGGCCATTCAGCGAGTCGCGAACGGGGCTCGACCACTTAGAGTTCGTTGTGGCGCGTCGCGGCGACCTTGACGAGTGGGCGACTCGGCTGGATGCGCTTGCGATCAAGCATTCCGGCGTCAAAGAACCCAGTCACACGCGCAACGCGATCCTGACGTTCCGCGATCCCGACAACATCCAGCTTGAGTTCTTCTGGCGCGCATCCGACGATTGAGGACGCCGCGGATCGATGGCAGTAATGGCGAGACGGCGTGTGTCTTCGGGTGGCGTGATGCCCCAGCTCTGCTGGCGGAACTCGGGGGGGGATCGATGACAAATGGCCGCCGACGAATCGCCCTGGGAAAGACGCTCGAGCGCGACTGGGCGGCTACTTGATCGATTGGGCGAGGGTGACGGCCATCGCCAGTGTGGCGGCGGGAGATGACACCGCGAATTCGAGTCCAAAGGTCCCGTAGTCCACGTACAGCACGACGTTTACGAGCTTGCCGAGGTTGACCGCCCCGTGGGACCACCCCCCCAGGCCGACGCCATGCACAGCCGGAAACGCTGCCTGCCAGCCAACCTTGCGGGCTGCGAGAACCGCGCCGGTGAAGGCCGTGAGTTGCACTGTGCTGCCGCTGGTTCCGAGCGTTCCCCACAAGCACCTACCGGCGGTACCCTCGGCAGCGAAGTTCTGACACGACCCGGCGCTGCTGCCCATCACATGGACAACGGTGCTGGCGTCCAAGATGCCGCACAGCGGCGACGCCAGCGTCGGCGTTGCCGTCGTCGTCGAGGCGACCGACGACGATGGCGATCCCGTCGAGCCCGTGTTCGATGCGGAGGATCCGGTGGTCGCCGTCGTCGCGGCCGACGACGACGTGTTCGATGTCGACGAATGCGACGAAGACCCACAACCGGCCAGGACTACCACCACGGCGATCGCGACGACGAGCCGACACCTGTGTCGCGATCCACCTCGTTGAAACCGTCGAGTCCCCAACAAGCTATGCATCATCGAACCCCCTGTTGCTCAACTCCCAAATCCTTGCTCGCCGACGACGGCATTTCAAGAGCACTCCGAAGCGCAGATCGAACGACATTCAGCAGGCGCGAAATCTCGTCGGGGCCAGCACTCACCGTCGGAACCATCGTCGGGCGCAGTCACGCCCACAGATCGACCGGCCTGGCACCGCTATTCCAGCGCCCGATCGGCAGTTATTCCGGTGATCTGTCAAGGGGTGGTCGGGATATTCCGGTGATCGGTGTTCGACTGTGGGTTCAGCCGGTGTTCCGGTCGAGGTTGAAGTGCCCCGGGTTTAGTAGAGGCTCGGTTCTCCCAGCCGCGGTTGCGGCT
>JBEPUZ010000202.1:0-8767 GCA_041691275.1 Actinomycetota bacterium
CGCGCTCACGGACGGAACGCGCCTCACCGTGGCGCGCTTTCGGGCCGGCAGAACGGATCAGGCCCGCATTGCAAGGATGCTGGCGTCCGGCGTTCCATCGTCGGCGTTTCTCGCGCGTCCGTCAGCTCCAAGGCGAGATCGACAGTTGGCTCGTCGACTACAACAACCGTCGCCCGCATGAAGTCGCTGTGAGTGCGGTCACTGCGATCGACGGCGCGAAGAACAACATCTTCAGCGCGATCGAACCCGAATTCATGTCGATCACATCGACGCGAGCGGGCATCAGAGCCTGCAACAAGTGAGCTGACCGATCGCTCGCTCGTCGCTCGTCAGGGGGTGAGCGAGGTGCAGCTCGAGACCGCATGGAAGCCGGCCGCGGTTGCGCCGCCGCACATCCAGAGCCGCCCGTGATACACGGCGAATGCGGTGCCGTGGCGGGGAACGAGCATGGGTTCGGTCGTCCAACGGTTCGCCGCGAGACGTTGCACGACCCCGGTGATGCTGGTCTCGCCGCTCGGCTCTCCCCCGGCGACGATCGTGACGCCGCGCGTGAACGTCGCAGCGGCGCCCGACGTCGGCACCGGCAACACGCCGCTCGACTGCCAGGTGCCGCTACCCGTGTCGAGGCAATCGATCGCGCCGCTGGTCGCGGGTGTGCGTCCGCCTGCGACGCAGACGAGCACACCGTCTACGAACGCGGCCAGGTGATTCCTCGGGTGCGGCATCGTGGCTGCGTCGGTCCAGGTGTTCGACCGCGGCTCGTAGACCTCGGGCACCGCGATCTCGACACTGGCATCCCGTCCGCCGATCGCATACAGCCGTTGCCCGACGGCGACGAGCGACAACGCGCCGCGCGCCCGTTGCATCGGCGCGACCTCGCGCCAAGCGGCGGCTCCGGACGCGAGGACGAAGACACGATTCGTCGCGCCGGAGGCCGTGAATCCGCCCGCGACGTACACGTCCGAGTTGATGGTGGCCGCGCCCGGGTGATTGACCCGGATCGGAAGCGTCGGTCCCGACGCCCAGGCCGAACCGTCGAACACGAACGTGGCCGCGCTGCTGTTGCGCATCGTGTCGTAGCCGCCGAGGACATAGAGCCGGTCGGCGACGGCGGTCGCGGCGGCCTCCTGGATGGCGCGTGGAAGCCCCGGTTCCTCGCGTTGCGGCGCAGCCGGTGACGGTGCGCGCGTTGAACCGGTCGGGATGGTGGGGCCCGCACTCGTCGGTCTCGTGGCTCTCCGGTTCGTGGAAGCGACGCCCGGGGTTGCGACATCCTCGCCACCGCTGCTGCACGCGCCGAGAACGACGACGCCCACGCCGATGAGCGCCAGTGCACTCCAACCAGTGCGCACGCCGCGCGTCACCGCATCACACCGGTGTGGCCGAGCGAGTAGCGGCCGGGCTGCGGCCACAGGCACAACCCGTGGGGCCGATGCGGCACATGGATGACGGAGATCATGTGACCATCGGTTGTGGAGATGGCATAGACGGCGTCGTTGTAGCGACCGGAGAGCCACAGCACCCTCCCGTCGGCGGAGACACCGCCCATGTCGGGTGAGGTTCCGGGCAGCTGCCACGTCGCGGTGACGGTTCGCGTGGCGAAGTCGATGACACTGATGGACGCCCCGCGCCGGTTGGAGACGTAGAGATGACGCGCGTCGCGACTTGGATAGAGGCCGTGAGCGTCGCGGCCGGTAGGAACGAAGCCGATCTCCCGCAGCAACGCGCCGTCGATCAGGTGCACTCCACCGAGGAGGAGGTCTGCGACGTAGAAGACCTTTCCGGCGGGCTCGAGTTTCACATCCTGGGGACTCGAACCCGGCAGGTCGAGATAGCCGGCGATCCGACGACTCGGAAGATCGATCTTCACAAGCCGGCCCGCGAACTCGCAGGAGGCGACGAGATAGCTCCCGTCGGCGCTGAAGTCGAGATGGTCGATCCCCAGACAATCAACTTTGACCGTTTGTTGCAGCGCGAACGTGTGCGGATCGCGGAAGTCGAGCTTTTGCTGTCGTTCGGCGACCACGATCGCCGAACGGCCGTCCGGCGTGAAGTACATGTTGTAGGGATCCTCGACGGGAATGTTCGGCCCGGCGATCGTCCCAGTCCGGGGATCGATTGGAGTCAGCGAGTTGCCGAGGTTGTTCGTCGCGTACAGGGTCTGCAGGTCCCATGCAGGCACGACGTGTTGCGGTCGTTCGCCGGTTTGATACCGGTCGATCACGCGGTACGTCGTCGGATCGATCACGTCGACATAGCTGGACATGCTCTCAGGGACGTAGATGAGTGACCGGGCGCCGCGCGTGGCCGGGTTGAATCTGTTCACGCCATCATGCGAGTAGATGTTGACGGGATTCGTGCTCGCGCTCGAACCTCGGGGTCGGGTCGTGAGGGCCGAGGCCGGTTTTACGGTCGATGTGGTGGTCGACTTCAACGCGCTCGATTCGCTCGACGCGCTGCATGAAGCGAGCAGGAGAAGCAGCGCGAGTATCAGTGCAAGGCACTCGGTCCTGCGCCTCACAGTTCACGCAGCACGGCAAGCGGGGCGATCCGAGCCCGTCGGATCGTCACGACACTGGTCACCGCGACGGCCGCGACCGCGACCGTCGCGACCGTCGCGAGGTACGCCCATGGTACCGAGAGCGCAGCCGGTGGTGGGTCGAAAACGCCGGTGAGCACTTTGGTGAGCATCGCGGCCAGGGCGGCACCCGCGACCGCGCCGGCGAGCAGTCCACCGATAACGACGAACGAGGCTTCGCTCCAGACGAAGCCGCCGAGCTGGCGCGATTTGGCTCCCAGCGCATTCGTGATCGCGAAGGTGCGGCGCCGTTCCGCGAAACTCAGTGCGAACACGAGCCCAGTCGACGCGGCGGCGAGTGCGATCGCGAAGCCGAGCTCGACCTTCGTCAGACCCGACAGATCGACGGCGGTGAGGCTCGACCCCACGACTTTGCGAGTGCTCGTGATGTCATTCACCGTCGCCGAGGTTCCCAGCAGCGACCGCACGCGCGTCGCAACCATGCGCGGCGACGCGGAGCCCACGTCGACCAGATACGTGCCGACCGCGGCGTTGCCTGTGCGGCTGGCGACGTAGTCGGCATTGGCGACGAGGAAGCTGTCGCGCGGGGCGGTTGGAAATTCCTTGGCGATGCCGACGTAGCGGAACGGCACTTCTATCAGGCGCGCGCTCCGCGAATCGCGCAGGCGGAGCCGCACCGTGTCACCGGGCTGGAGTTGAAAGTCTTTGACGGTTTCGGCGCTGAGCAAGATCCCGTCATTTTGTACGCTCAGCCGGGCGATGAGCTGTCGGGCGGTGCCGCCCTGGAAGTACGCGTCCTGCAGTTTGGTCGCGGCGACGATCGTCGAGGTGCGTACGCCGAAGAGATCCTGGAGATCGGCACCGACATACGCGAAGCGGTGCTGCATCGGCTCGACCGCCTTCACGCCGCCCAGGCCTGCGATCTGCTGCTCCGTACCCGGCGCCACCGACGCGCCCGGCGCCACGGTAACGGTAACGTCGGCGCCGTTCGAGAGGCGGGCGTCGACGAGTGCCTGCGCCTCGTACGTCGCGTTGAAGACCGCGGTCGACGTCGCGAAGGCGACCGTGAGCGCGACGAGCGCCAGCGCGCTCGCCAGGAGGCGACGTTGCCGGCGCATCGTCGCGCCGACCGTCGGCGCGAGTCGCCCCGAGAACGGGCGCGCGATCCAGGTGCCGGCGCGGCGAGTCGTTCCCAGCACGGTGTAGGCCATACGCCAGGCGAAGAGCCCAGCACCGAGCCAGAGCAGGGCGGGGCCGGCCAGGGCCCAGTAGTTCACCGAGATCGACGGCGTGCCCTCGGGCGCGAGCACGAGCTTGTATCCGTTTCGGCTGGTCAGCCAGAACACGAGCCCCGATATCGCGAGCAGCACGAAGTCGCCGCCGAAGCGCAGCCAGCGCGGTGCCCGGAGGCGACCGACGGGGCGGCGCGCACCGACAACGGTGATCATCCGAGCATCGCGCCAGGCCGGCAATGCGATGGCCATGCTCGCGATCACGAGACCGACGATCGCGGCGCCGAGCCCGAAGCCGATCGCGGTCGCACGCGTCGCTCCGAACGACGCACTCCCGAATTGAATGGCGCCGACGATCGACGCGACCCCGAGGCCGAGGAGAGCACCGACGGTTCCCACCAGAGCCGCTTCCACCAAGGCGATGCGCACCAACGTGCGCGTGGTCGCGCCCCTGGTCCGCAGAAGCGCTTGTTCGCGCCGACGTCGGGTCGCACCGGACGCGGCGACGGCCCCAGTGAGAAGTGCAGCCAGCACGGCGCCCGGCAGCCCGAGAAACAGGAACAGCACCTGCGCATACAGCGCGTCAGCCCGCGCGGCCCCCAAGGCCGCCGCGAGGTTGTCTCCCACCAGCGCCCCGCCCGAGAGGCTGACCTCGAGGTTGCGCGCCGCGCCCGTGACCTGCGTGTACGCGGCCGAGGGATCGTGGGCGAGGGACAGCGCGAGCGCGGCGTGCACCTGGGTCCGGACCAGGTCCGCGCGCTTCGCGGAGAGCGGGTCGAACAACGTATGCCAGGTGCGCTCCGGCACGAGGAGGACGTTGTCCGGTGGTGCGAGCGGCTGCGCTCCGACCGGCGCGCCGACCTTTTGGAACAGCGAATCCGCGGTGGGCAGGTCGACCACCCCGTCGACCCGGACTCGGGCGGGGTCAAGCCCCGCCCGGCCAATCGTGATCGCGTCGCCCGGCGCGACGCGGAGGTTCGCAGCAGTCTGCTGCGCAACCAGGACACCGGCTCCTGTTCCCGCGAGATCGCGGATCGTGTCGGGGAAGGTGCTGCGATAGCCGTCGGGCAAGCCGAGCACGACACCCGGACCTGTCGTCTGCGTCGATCCGCCCGTCGTCGCGCGCAACCCGGAGGTTTGCGCGAAGCCGACCGGCAGTGCGGCGCGCACGCGTGATCGCACGGCAGCAAGGACTGTACGGGGATCCGCGCCCGGTTGGACCTCGACCTGCCAATCGACGGCGACGGTCTGCGCCGCGCGTTTCGTCATCGTCGCCTTGGAACCGGCAAGGAAGGTGCCGATCGACGCCAGCAACGCGACCGCGATCGCGACACCGATGGCAGTCGCGCCGAACCGGCCGGCGCGGCGTGCAGTACCACGCAGCCAGATCATGCCGAATACGTCTCGTCGCGGGCCAGGCGACGACCGACCGTCAGGCGACCGTCGGCGACTGGCCACACTTGATCGAGACGATCCGCGACCGCGGGGTCGTGGGTGCTGACCACGAGCGCGGCACCCGTTTCCGACGCCGCGCGCCCGAGAATCGTGACCACATGATCGGCGGTGTCGTGGTCGAGTTGGCCGGTCGGCTCGTCGGCGAGGAGCAGGCGAGGTCGCTGCGCGAGTGCGCGCGCGATGGCGACGCGTTGCATCTGACCCCCCGAGAGCTCTTCCGGCAGTTTCGCGTGAAGCCCCTCGAGGTCGAGCAGCGCGAGGGCAGCCGACGCGCGTTCCCGGGCTTCGGCCTCGTCGGTGCCGCCGAGGACGAGGGGAAGGGCAACGTTTTCGACGACGTCGAGGGGAGGCAGGAGACTCGGACCCTGGAAGACGATCGCGACCGGTCCCGGCCGCAGCGAAGCACGATCACCGAGTGCGGGCCAGCTGATCGATCCGGCGGTCGGCCGCTCGAGGCCGGCGATCAGGTGCAGCAGCGTCGACTTCCCCGAGCCCGAGGGCCCGACCAGCGCGATGCGTTCGTTCGGCCAGACCTTGCACGTCGCGTCGTGGATTGCGACAACCGCGTTCGGGCCCGCGCCGTAGGTGCGCCCGACGGAGTCGCAGAGGACGAGGACTTCCGAGGTCGTGCCGGTCATACCGTCACCCTTCCGTCCTGGAGCGCGATCACGCGATCGGATGCCGACGCGATCTCGGCGCTGTGGCTGACGACGACAACGGCGGCGCCGTCGTCGGCTCGGGCCCGCAGAAGCGCGATGACCCTGGATGCGGTCGCATGGTCGAGTTCGCCGGTCGGCTCGTCGGCGAGCACCAGGCTCGGATCGTTGGCAACAGCGACGGCAAGACCGGCGCGGGCGAGCTCTCCGCCCGACAACCGGGAAGGTCGCGAGTGCGCGCGATCGCCGATCCCGAGATCAGCCAGAAGATCGGCCACCGGCCGGAGCGTTCGGACCTTACGCGCGAGCCGACGGGCAACGTGCACGTTCTCAGCGACCGTGAGGTGATCGAGAAGGTTGCCGCTCTGAAACAGTACGCCGATGCTGCGAGCGCGCAGGGCGGCTCGCGTCTCCTCGGTTCGGCGAGACAGCGGCTCGCCGTCGATCCGCACCATCCCGCCGTCGGGTTCGTCGAGACCGGCGAGGCACGCCAGCAACGTCGACTTTCCCGAGCCCGACGGTCCCATGACGGCAACGAGTTCGCCCGCGTCGACCTCGAGCGACACGCCGCGCAGTGCGAGCGTCTCGGCGTCCCCGGCGTGGTAGAAGCGATACAGGTCACGCGCTTCGAGCGCAGCGGTCATGCCGACCACGCGAACGAGTCGGTAACTTTCTTCCACGGATCGACGTTGTCGGAGCCCGTCGGCGCGGAGAGCGTCAGCGTGACCGACGTGCCGTTGTGCCAGTACTCGTAGCGCTCGACGTCGAGAACGACGCTCTTGCCGGTAACGGGATTGGCCGCCGACTGCGCCCGATAGGTGATCAGCACAACTGTTCCAGCCGGTCGCGTGACTTCGCTCACGTTGAGAAGCGCGAACCCATGTTCACTGCCCTGCAAAGCGGGTACGTCGATGGCGCGGGCCGTTGCGACCGAGCGCGCGACCGTCCGTCGCGTCGACGCAGTCCGGATCGAGTTGAAGTAAGCCGCGAACGTCGTGAGCCCACCCGTATCCGTACGCGCCCACCCCTCCGGGACCTGTAGCGAGAACATGCCCCGGGCAGATGCGTACTTCACGAACGCCTGATTGTCTGGGATGTCCCCCGAAGGACTGACCTCGGGCCCGAGCGTCGCCGGCACCGTCGTCGAGTTCGTCGCTGCCGACGAACTTCCCGATGCAGTCGTGGGCGCGCCGTTCGACGCCGAATTGTTGGTCGCGGGCGTGGTCGTCGACGGCGACGAGCTCCGGCTCGAGGAGCCGCACGCGCCGAGCACCACCAACGCGCCGACGGCAAGGGCAGAGACGTTGACGGCTCGTCGCATCGGAGCTCCCTTGGTAGCGGATTGAGACGAAGCCGACCTTACGGTCCGGGCCGGAAGCGCAGACTTATGCGAGGGTTATCGAACGGTAAATCCCTCGCGCCGAATCGGTCCGAAGCACACGTACCCCTACCCTTTCGAGATGGAAGCGCGAGGACCGCTAGTCGAGGATGACAAGACCATCGGTCGGTCGCTTGATCAGTCGCTACGCGCCGCGGGCTATGTCGTCGGCCTCGACGCGGGCGCCAACGACTACGTCACCAAGCCGCGCCGGTTCGGCGGGCTTCTCGCGGCGTACGCGCGCTGCCGCGCGGGAGTGACGTTTCTCGTAGTCCTCGGACATCACCGTCGGCGAACTCGCCATCGACATCGATGCCCGCCGCGCTGGACGGGCGACGAGGAAGTGACCCCCGCCCGAGCGAATCGGCATTCTGGCGCTCCGCGCAGCGGGGGCCGGCCGAGCCGTCACTCCCGAGCGCATCATGAACGAGTGCTGGGAGTCTCTCGCAAGGACTCATCGAATCGACCAACACCAAGATCCGGCTCCTGACGCGCATCGCGTTCGGTTCCACGGACACGAGCCCTCATCGCGCTCACGATCCTCGCGCTTGGACCACACCCACCCAGCCTCCCAGATCGCGATTGACTCACGGGCACAGCGGAAGAACCAGATATGGCGTCCGTTACGTCGTCCATTTGGTTGGTATCGGTCATTGGTCGGGCGGCCTAGCCGACCGGTCACTCCGTAGCTCAAGGTGTCGTCTAAGACGTCGATGCACGAAGCAGAGAACGACTCTAAGGACGGAGTTCACCAATGCAAATCTCGCCCGCGACCGCATCGTCCGCGAAGCACATCTCTCCGCGTGCTGCGACGACTTCAGCCACGAAGCAGGTCTCTCCGCCTGCTGCGACGACTTCAGCTGCCCGGCCGACCGCTGCCGCGACGGCTGCGTCAACATCCCCGGCAGCACCAGTTACACCGCAGCAGGTGTCCGCCGCAATCCTGCAACGGGCGACAGGCGATGGAGATGGCAGGACCGGTTCGGCGGCCCTCAACGACGGTGACGCTGCCGCGCAACAGGCGAAAGCCTCTATCGACATCAGGGTCTGAGCCTTAGCGACTCGCAGGTCCATGTCATTCGGCTGAATCTCCGGCTCGCGCGCCGAGCGACTCGCGGACGAGGACAGATTGGCGCCGATTCCGATCGGCAGATCTAGCCCGCCAGGTGAGGATCGACGGGTCGTGCTAGTGCCGCGTCAGGCAACGTTTGCCGGTCCACCAACGGCACATGCGTGGCACGATCGACCCGCGTCGAGGAGGATGGGTTCGCCGGCGGACCCTTCGTCGGGTGCGCTGGTGGGCCATTGCCATGACCGGAATCGAAGCCTCGATCTCTCCCCCTGCCTTGCCGCGCTGGTTTGGACCTAGAGCCAGCCCAGATGATCCGGCCGTCTCGGCCCTGATCGACCGCGTCGCGCGCGGGGCCGGATGGGCAGACATCGGCGGTGAGCTCAACCTCAACCTGCGGATAGACGCTGAGCCGCCGGTTGTCCTCCGGGTTCACAG
>JBEPUZ010000203.1:0-8761 GCA_041691275.1 Actinomycetota bacterium
TTCCTCGAGCAGCTCGAGACCGACCCCGCGCGGTATCTCCCCGAGGTCACGCACGACGACCTCGAGGCCGCGCCCGTCGTCAGTATCGACCTGACCCGACCGATGGCGGAGATCCGAGAGACGCTCTCGCACTACCCGGTGAAGACGCGCGTGATGCTGAACGGCCCGATGGTGGTGGCGCGCGACATCGCCCACGCCAAGATCAAGGAACGCCTCGACGCGGGTGAAGGTCTGCCGCAATATTTGCGCGACTACTGCGTGTACTACGCGGGCCCGGCCAAGACCCCCGAGGGCTACGCGTCGGGATCGTTCGGGCCGACGACCGCGGGGCGCATGGACTCCTACGTCGACCTGTTCCAAGAGCATGGCGGCTCACTCGTCATGCTCGCCAAGGGCAACCGCTCCAACGCTGTCACCGACGCGTGCCACAAGCACGGCGGCTTCTACCTCGGTTCGATCGGTGGCCCCGCGGCGGTGCTCGCCCAGGACTGCATCACCAAGGTGGAGGTGCTCGAGTATCCGGAGCTCGGGATGGAAGCCGTGTGGAAGATCGAGGTGCACGACTTCCCCGCCTTCGTCATCGTCGACGACAAGGGCAACGATTTCTTCAGCGAAGTGTCGAAACCCCTTCGCACGCCAGCAACTCGCGCTTGAGCGCTATCGCGTTGCGGCCGCCGCCGTAACCGCCGATCCTGTTGCCCGCGGCCACCACGCGGTGGCACGGGATCACGAACGGGATCGGGTTGTTGCGCATCGCGCTGCCGACGGCGCGCGCGGCGCGGGGCCGGCCCGAGAGCGCGGCGAGCTCGCCGTAGGTCACGACCTCTCCCCACGGCACCTCCCGCGCGAGCGTCTCCAACACCTGGAGGCGGAAGCCCTCGATCTCGTGGAGGTCGAGGGCGAAGTCGAACGCCTTGCGCTTCCCCGCGAACCAGTCGTCGAGCTGGCCGGCGACCCTCGTGTCGGGCGTCGTGAGATCGACGTCGGGCTGGTCGTCGCCGGGCAGGCTGATCTCGTACACACCGGCGTCGGTGACGACGACGGTCAGCTCACCGTGCGGAGAGGGCTGGCGCCAGACATGCATCGCGTCCCTCGCTATATCAGCCCGAGCTCGGAGACGGCGTCGCGTTCCTCACCGAGCTCGGCGACACTGGCGTCGATACGGCCCCGCGAGAACTCGTTGACGTCGAGGCCCTGGACGATCTTCCAGTTGCCGTTCTCGGTCGTGCACGGGAACCCGGAGATGAGTCCCTCGGGCACTCCATAGGAACCGTCGGAGCAGACGGCCATGCTGGCCCAGTCGTCCTTGGCGGTTCCGAGCGCCCACTCCCGCACGTGGTCGAGCGCGGCCGATGCGGCCGACGCCGCCGACGACGCGCCCCGCGCTTCCAGCACGGCGGCGCCGCGTTGCTGCACGGTCGGGATGAACTCGCCCTCGATCCAAGCCTGGTCGACGAGGTCGCTCGCGGTCTTGGCACCGACCTTGGCGTTGAACAGGTCGGGGTACTGCGTCGCGGAGTGGTTGCCCCAGATCGTCATGTTCGAGACCGCCTCGACGAGGTTGTTCGTCTTGGCCGCGATCTGGGCCTTGGCCCGGTTGTGGTCGAGGCGGGTCATGGCGGTGAAGCGTTCCCGCGGGATCGAGCCCGCGTTGTTCATCGCGATGAGGCAGTTCGTGTTGGCGGGGTTTCCCACCACGAGCACGCGCACGTCGTCGGCCGCGCTCGATGCGAGCGCCTTGCCCTGGGCGGTGAAGATCGCGCCGTTCGCTTCGAGCAGGTCCTTGCGCTCCATACCCTTCGTGCGCGGGCGCGATCCGACGAGCAGCGCGTAGTTGATGCCGTCGAACGCCGTGCCCGCGTCGTCACTCGTCTCGATGCCGTGCAGCAAGGGGAACGCGCAGTCCATGACTTCCATGACCACGCCGTTGAGCGCACCGAGCGCGGGCGTGATCTCGAGCATCGACAGCACCACGGGCTGGTCGGGTCCGAGCAGATCGCCACGCGCGATCCGGAACACCAGGCTGTAACCGATCTGACCGGCGGCGCCGGTCACTGCGACTCGTACGGGGTTTTTCACGCTGCCGAAGCTACTCGGCAACTACCCCTCGGCCGCCACCGGGTCGGTCGCGATCGCGAGCAGGATGGCGCGGGCCTCGGTGAGCTCGGCAATGCGGGTGGCCGCCCCGTCGGAGACGCCGCCACTATCGGGATGGGCCTCGCGCAACATGCGCCGGAACCGACGGTTGATCTCATCGCGCTCGACGTCCATGACGGCCCGGAGCCCGAGCACCTCCATCGCCCAGCGTTGGTCGGGACCGATGCCCCGCCACAACAGCTCCTCGGGCGGCGCCGTCTCGTTCCACTCACCTGCAGTGGCGAGCGGCGGCCGGATGCCGTTCCACATCGCCTCCGCGACGACCCTGATCTCGACCTCGGGCGCGAGGCCGACCCAGCGCCCCTCGATCACCTTGCGGATCGCGTCGAGCGCGATCATGCGGCCGCTCACGTGCAGTGCGGCCGCGCCCATCACCGCGCCCAGGATTTGCGGCGTCGGCGCACCGTGGATGTCGAGTTCGACGATCAGCTTCCCTTCCTCACCGAGCATGCGGTGCCGGGACCGGTCGAGGCCGTGTGTGTCGTACTGCAAGCGGTGGCGCAGCGCGATCCGGGGGATGGCGAGACCCCGGCGCGCGTCGTGCAGCAGGCGGGGCAGGAGCTCGCGACCTTCGTCCTCGATCGCGGGGAGGTTCGTCGCGACCACGGCCGCGAGGAGTGCCACGCCGTGCGCGGGACCGGAGGTCGGCAGGTACGCGCCGTCGAGCGCGACGCGGCGCGTCGGCATGTGCCGGCGGGTGTGACGCACGTTCAACTCGGCCAGCAACACGGGCAAGACCCTCCGCCCTGATCTTCGGTCCCGAAGGGTCCGGCGGACGAATTCAGCGCAATGGCCGTTCAGCTCATTTGGCCGCGGCCACGATGATCAGCACGATCACGTATACCGCGAGCAGGGCGGCGGCCACCGCCCACAATCCCTGACGCCCGAGCACCTTGCCGCCCTGGGCGGCGGGACGCGAGAGACCACACGACGGGCACCGGGCGGCGTCGGACGCGACCGGCGCGCCGCACACGGCGCAGTGCAGGCCCGGCTGGGGTGCGGCGGTCATCCCGCTCGCCGTTCCGCGGTCTCGACCGTCTGGCGCAGCAACATCGCGCGCGTCGTCGGTCCGACACCGCCCAGGCGGGGCGTGATCCAGCCCGCGACCTCCGCGCAGGCCTCGTCGACGTCGGGCACGACCCGGCGGCCCTGCATGGTCGCCCCCGGGCTGAGCACCGCGGCACCGGGCCGGACCATGTCGGGGGTGACGATCGACGGTCGACCCGCGGCGGCCACGATGATGTCGGCTTCCTTCGTGTACTGCGGCAGGAAGTGCGTGCCCGTGTGACACACCGTCACCGTGGCGTTGGCGTTCGGTTCTTTCAGCGAGAGCAGGTTCACGAGCGGGCGACCGATCGTGAGTCCCCTGCCGATCACGACCACGTGCTGGCCTTCGATCGGGACGTTGTACATGACGAGTAGCGCCTGGATACCGAGCGGCGTGCACGGCCGGGGCGCGCCGGGCACACCCATGACGAGCTTGCCCAGGTTCACGGGGTGCAGGCCGTCGGCGTCCTTGTCGGGATCGATGGCGAGGAGGGCGGACTCCGCGTCGAGGTGGTCGGGCAGGGGAACTTGGAGGATGTATGCGTCGACGTCAGAGTCGCGGTTGTAACGGTCGATGACCGCGAGCAACTCGTCCTGGTTGATCGACGCCGGGAGCTCGGTGTGAATCGAACGCACACCGATCTCGGCCGAGTCCTCCCGCTTCAGACGCACGTACGCGTGGCTGGGCGGGTCGTCGCCGACGAGGATCGTGCCGAGGCCGGGCGTCACGCCCCGCGCCGCGAGCTTGTCGATCCGGGTACGGAGGTCGTCCTTGACCGACTGGAGCAGCGCGTTGCCGTCGAGCACGGTCGCCGGCATCAGTGGAGAAAGTGCCGTTCGCCCGTGAGCACCATCGCAAGGCCGAGCTCGTCGGCGCGTTCGATGACGACCTCGTCGCGCATTGAGCCTCCCGGTTGGATCACCGCCGCCACCCCCGCGTCGGCCGCCGCTTCCACTCCGTCGGGGAAAGGATAGAAGGCATCGCTCGCCGCCGCGCCGTTTCTCGCACGACCGGCCGCTTTCTTGGCCGCGATCTCGCCCGACTCGACGCGGTTTTGTTGACCGGCGCCGATGCCGACGGCCTGACCGTCCTTCACGAGCACGATCGCATTCGACTTCACGTGCCCGCAGATGCGCCACGCGAGCTCGAGATCACGCCACTGTTCGGGCGTCGGCGCGACCTTGGTGACGACGCGCCAGTCGTTGCGGGTCGAGGCGAAGTGGTGGGCGTCCTGGACGAGGAAGCCTCCGCTGATCTGGCGGAAGTCGAGGGGGTCTTGGCCCGGACGCGGGGCCTCGAGGAGCCGGGTGTTCTTGCGCTTCTTCTGGAGCGCCTCGATCGTTCCCGGCGCATAGCCCGGTGCGATCACGACGTCGGCCTGCGGGCCTTCGATCATGCGTGCGACCGTTGCGTCGTCGATTGGTCGGTTGAGCGCGACGATACCGCCGAACGCGGAACGCTCGTCGCATTCGAGGGCGCGTTGGTACGCGGCGTCGAGCGTGTCGTCGAGCGCGACGCCGCACGGGTTGGCATGCTTGATGATGGCGCACACCGGTCCGTCGCCGAGATCATGCACGAGCTGCCATGCGGCGTCGGTGTCGTAGTAGTTGAGGTACGAGAGGGCGAGGCCGGCGTGTTGCAAGGTGTCGTCCCAGAAGCTGGTGACACCGGCCCGGCGATAGCGCGCGCCCTGTTGGTGGGGATTCTCGCCGTAGCGGAGCTTCTCGTCGGTGCGGTCGAGGGCGACGACGATGTGCTCCGGCAGCTGTTCGCCTTCCTGCAGCCACTGCACGATCGCCGCGTCGTACGCGGCAGTGCGGGCGAATGCTTCGAGCGCGTAGGCGCGCCGGGTCTCGGTCGTGATCTCGCCGTCGTTGGCACGCAGCTCCGTGAGCAGCGCTCCGTACTGGTCGGGGCTCGTGACGATCGTGACCCACGCGTGGTTCTTGGCCGCCGCTCTCGTCATCGCGGGGCCGCCGATGTCGATCGTCTCGATGTCCGGGCTCCGCTCGAACGGGTAGAGGTTCGACACGACGAGCTCGAACGGGCGGATGCCGTGCAGGTCGAGGTCGCGGCGATGGGTCTCGTTGCCGAGATCGGCGAGCAGACCTCCGTGGATCTTCGGGTGGAGGGTCTTCACCCGGCCGTCGAGCATCTCGGGCGACGCGGTGACGTCCTCGACGCGCGTGACGGGGACGCCGGCCTCGGTGAGCGCGGTCGCCGATCCGCCCGAGGACACCAGCTCGACGCCGAGCTCGTGCAGGCCTCGGGCGAGGTCGACGAGACCCGTCTTGTCGTAGACGGAGAGCAGTGCGCGCTTGATCCGGGTATTGCTCATGCTTGGGCCTTCACGAGCCTTTCGATGACGTCGGGGTACAGGCGGCGTTCTACTTCCTTGATGCGTTCGTGCAGGGTCTCCTCGGTGTCGTCGTCGAGGACGGCAACGGCCTCTTGGGCCAGGATCGGTCCGGAGTCGACGTCCTCGGTGACGAGGTGCACGGTGGGGCCGGTGACCTTCACCCCGAACTCGAGGGCGTCCCTGACCGCGTGCCAGCCCTTGAACGACGGGAGCAGGGCCGGATGGGTGTTCACGGCCCGGCCGCCGAAGGCGTCGACGAAGGGTTTGGAGAGGATCGTGCCGAAGCCTGCAATGGCGACCAGGTCGATGTCGTGGCGGCGGAGCGCGTCGACGACGTCGTGTGTGTAGGCGACCCGGTCGAAGGTCGGGCCGAAGTCGGTCCGCTCGACGAGCTCGGCCGCGATGCCGTGTCGCTCGGCGATCTCAAGAGCGCCACATGGCCTGTCGACAAGAACCGCAACGATCGGCAACTGTCGTTGGAGTAGGGCGCTGAGGATGGTGCCGCTCCCCGATGCCAGGACCCCGACCCGCATGTCCGGCACCCTATCCCGCGCCGTCGCGCGCATCTTTTCCCGGGAAATCCCCAGGTAGTGACTCGAAAGATGTTTCACTTCCCTTTACAACGAGGGAGACAATCGAATGGCTGACACGAAATCCCCTACGCCCGGGGAGATAACGATCATGGCCGCAGGTGCGGTCATGCTCATTTTCTCCTTTCTGAACTTCGCCGGTTCGGGCAAATTCGGCGTGAGTGCCTGGGGAAGTGGGCTCTTCCCGATCGCGACGCTTCTGCCGCTGTATGGCCTGATCATGGGACTACAGATCGCGCTGACGAAGTTCGCGTCGGTCAAGCTGCCGGACTCCGTGCTCGGGTTCACCTGGGAACAGATCCATCTCGCACTCGGTGCTATGGCTGCGCTCATGGCGATCGGATGGCTCGCCACCAACACCGGCGACAAGCAGATCGGGCAATGGTTCGAGATCCTGGGCGGCATCGCGCTCGTCGTCGGGGCCGTGCTGCTCCAGCGGGAACGCAACACCGGCGCGATCGGCTGAGGGAGAGATACTCATGGACAAGCTCAAGCTCTCGACCGCGAACATCGTGATTTTGGTCGCGGGGGTGGTGATCTTGATCGCCTCGTTCCTCGACTTCACAAAGTCAAAGAGCATCACCATCGGCGGCGTCTCGTACGGGTCCGGCGGTGGAGGGAACGCGTGGAGCACGGGACACTTCCTGATCGCGACGATCCCGGCGCTCATCGGCCTCGTGATGGCCGCGCACGTCGCGGTGGTGGCATTCGCGCCGCAGGTCAAGCTGCCGGAAAAGGTTCTCGGGCTGACGTGGACTCAGATCCACCTGGTGCTCGGCTTCCAGGCCACCATCATGATGCTGGCATTCCTGATCCAGAGCACTGGAGGCCTCGGCAAGGGCATCGGGCTGTTCTTGATGCTGATCGCGGCGATCGCCTTGCTCGTCGGCGCCGTCCTCCGCATGCAGGAGAAGCCCAACCCCGCCACGTAGGGGCCGGGCGGCCCCCGAGCCGCCCCCCCTCTGCAAAACCCGTATCGACGATTCTTCCAACGAATCTTCGATACGGGTTTTTGGGTTGGGGGGGGGTGAAGGCGGGCCGATCGAGATATGGTCCCGGTCACCGTTCGGCGACGGCTTCGCCTCGCCGCCCCGCGCACGCTTCCCCCGATGACTCTGCTCGGGGAGCCGTATTGCCCGCCATCCGCTATCCGACCCGCTACCGGCGTATGCCCCACGGTCAGCGGGAGTTCGCCGTCTTCAAGGCCGAGTGTCAGGTGCTGCTCGCCCGGGCCACGCTCTTGGACAGCGAACAGCAGGGACTTGCGGCCGAGCTGGCCGAGGTCCGCACTCAGCTCGCCGAGATGCGCATCGTCATGTGGCCTCGTGTCGATCCCAAGGACATCGTCCACGGCTTTCGCCGCACGCACCGAGGCGGTCCACCGCCCATCCCTCCGGAAGCACCGAACGCGCATCCGCTCGACGGCGAGCGCCTGCGCTCCAGCGCGCTCGCGGTGCTCGCCAGCAACGCCAGGCCGATGACGCTCGTCGAGATCCACCGTGAGCTGCACCTGCGCGGGTACGCGATCGCGTCACGCCACCCTGTGAAACGGCTCGCCGACTCCCTCGGCTACGAGACCCGCCAGGGTCGCGCCCGACGCGTCGACCGAGGCGTCTACGCCGTCCATCACCTGAACCCGGGTACGCGCCGCCGCCTGGAGCGCCTCCGGCTACAGCCCGCGCACGACCTCGGCCATCAGCTCGCCGGCGGCGGTCGGGTTCGTCGCGACCCGAACTCCGGCGGCCTCCAGAGCCTCCATCTTGGCCTGGGCGGTGCCCTTCGAGCCGGAGACGATCGCTCCCGCGTGCCCCATCTTCTTGCCGGGAGGCGCGGTGACGCCGGCGATGTAGCTGACCACCGGCTTCGACATCTTCGTGCGGATGAAGTCGGCTGCCTCTTCCTCGGCCGACCCGCCGATCTCGCCGAACATGATCACGGCCTTGGTCTCGGGGTCGGCCTCGAACAACGTCAGGCAGTCGATGAAGCTCGTGCCGGGCACCGGGTCTCCACCGATGCCTACGCACGTGGTCACGCCGATGCCCTTCTGGGCGAGCTCGTTCAGCGCCTGGTAGGTGAGTGTCCCCGACCGGGACACGATCCCGACGGGGCCACCGGGCTTGGCCACTTCGGCCGGAATGAAGCCGATGTTGCACTCGCCCACGGTCAACAACCCCGGGCAGTTCGGCCCCAGGATCCGCGACGACGGGAAGTCGCGCGCCACCTGGTTGTAGAACCGCGCCTCGTCGTGCACCGGGATGCCTTCGGTTACCGCGACGATCAACTCGATCCCGGCTTCCGCCGCCTCGAGCACCGCGCTCGCGGCCCCGGCCGCGGGAACGATCACCATCGTCGCGGTCGCACCCGTCTCCTTCACCGCGTCGGCAACCGACGCGAACACGGGGATGCCCTCGACGTCGGTGCCCGCCTTCTTCGGGCTCACCCCGCCGACCACGTTCGTGCCGTACGCCTGGTTGCGCAACGCGTAGAACCGGCCCTGCCCGCCGGTGATGCCCTGCACGATCACCTTCGTGTCGGCGTTCACCAAGATGCTCACTTCGCGGCCTCCGCCATCTCCACGGCCGTACGCGCGGCCTCCACCATCGTCGG
>JBEPUZ010000204.1:0-8756 GCA_041691275.1 Actinomycetota bacterium
CGTCGCGCCGTGCGGCGAGCACTATCGCGCCGCGGACCTCGCGCAGGCCGACGCTTACGCGCGCGGCGTTGTCGCCGCCCTCGCTCCCCGCGGGTAGCGACCGGTAGCGTCGGCGCTCGTGGGTGAGCTCGACGGCCAGGTAACCATCATCACCGGAGGCGCGTCGGGCATCGGCCGGGCGACCGCCGTGCGCTTCGCGGCCGAGGGCGCTTCGGTCGCAGTGTTCGATCGTGACGGCGATGCTGCGCAGCGGGTCGCAGAGGAGATAGACGGCCGCGCCTTCGTCGTCGACGTGCGCGACGGCGAGGCGCTGACCGCCGCGGTCGCGGCCGTCATCGACGAGGCGGGCCGCATCGACGTGCTCTTCAACAACGCGGGCTCGGGCGACCTGCGCCCGCTGCACACGGTCGACGACAAGCTGTGGCACCGGCTCATCGACGTCAACCTCACCGGCACCTTCAACGGCATGCGCGCGGTCGTGCCGACGATGCTCGCCGCGGGTCGGGGAACGATCGTGAACAACGCGTCGGTCTCGGCCCTCACGCCGACGCGCAACGAAGCCGCGTATTCGGCCGCCAAGGCCGGAGTGATCGCACTTACCAAGAGCGGCGCGCTCGAGTACGGGCCCGGCATCCGAGTGAACTGCGTCGCGCCCGGCCACGTGCGTACCCCGCTGACCGCGGCCTGGGAGCAGTTCCCCGACGTGTTCGATCCGGTCGAACGGACGATCCCCCTCGGCCGCATCGGTCACGCCGACGAGATCGCGGAAGTCGTGCTGTTCCTCGCGTCCAGTCGGTCGAGCTACATGACCGGGCAGACCCTCGTCGTCGACGGCGGGATCTCGCTTCCGCAGGCCGGCACCGATGCCGCGCTCGCGGAGTTGTTCGATCGTTTCAGCGGGGCCTGAACCTCATGCCAACTGCTTCACTGCAGCGGTTGGGCGAAGTACCACTGGTGGCCCTCGGGGTCGAGGGCCGCGTAGCTGCGCACGCCGTACGGCTGGTCGACGGGTTCCCGTTCTGCCGCGGCGCCGGCCGCGATCGCGCGTGCGTAGTGCGCGTCGACGTCGTCGACGTGCACGTGGAGCCCGACGGTCACCGTTCCGAGCTCGGCCGGGCTGCGGTAGTCGGGCGGGTTGCCCAGCATCAGCACGGAGTCGCCGACCACGAGCTCGCAATGGCTGAGCGAACCGTCGGGGTTCACGTTCCTCATCCGTTCCGTGAAGCCGAACGCGGCAACGAGGAACTCGAGCGCCGAGGCCAAGTCGGCGTAATACACGTACGGGCTGAGAGTGGGATAGCTGTATCCGCCGTACTCGGTCATTGGTAGCTCCTTCGGCCGCAGGAACGATGCTCGACCCTAACGACGAGGGCCGAGACTGTAAACCGGCGGCGGCGTCCCTTTGCCGAAGACGACGGGACCTTGCCGGTGACGTAAGGCGCAGTGCACGCTGTACGCCGTCCGACTCAGGGCACGGACCATGTGACGGGCGTTGATCGCGTAGACCTTGCCGTCGGAACCGGTTACGACTGCTTCGACGAACCGCCGCACGCCGCCGCACCGAGTGCGAATACGGCGACGAGTACCAGGCTCTTCGAGGTTTCGTTCACGGGGCGGTGCTGCCGTCCGTGGGAAGGGTGAAGTTGGTCGGCAGTGTGGGACCGGTGGTCGGTGCCGTGGCGGCGGTCGCGCCGGCGGCCTTCAGGTCGGCCAGATCGGGTGTGGTGTTGCCGCTCCCGTAGATGCGGTTGCACAGAGTGCCGACCGCGGCGGATTGCTCGGCGTAGGCCTTGTCCCCGATGTTCGACGAGTTGCCGGCGGCGTCTTGGAGCTGCGCGATTCCGGGCACCTCGCCGTCGCCCGGGGTGACGCCGCAGTAGAGGTCGCCCTTCATCGACGTCACGAGGTCGGAGCTGTGCGAGCCGTCGCGCGCGGCCTTGTCGCCGACGCCGGACAGGCTCACCGCGGTGATGCTCTGGACGTCGGAGCTGAACATTCTCTTGGCGTCATCGCCGCTCAACACCGTGATCGCCATGGCGTCGCTCGTGCTCGACGTGCCCCAGACACACCTCTGGCCGTTGTTGTCGGAGGCGGAAGCGGTCGTGACCGCGACTTTGGTGATCGGGTCGACGACCAGCGGCTGCACATCGGCGTACGTGAGCTGCTTGCAGGTGGCCGCCGCGTTCCCGCCGCCGCTGCTCCCGCTCGTCGTGTCGGAGGACTGGCTCGTTGCGGCCGTGCTGCCGCCGGCCCCGGTGGTCGCGGTCGACCCCGAGGTCTTCGACGACGAGCCACCGCACGCGGCGAGCGCGACGGCGAAGAAACATGCGGCGACGCCGAGGCCGAGCCGCCCGAGGTTGGAGTACCCGAGGTTGGAGTGCCCGAGGTTGGAGTGCATCGTGTTGTCCGTTTCCGAGGTGGTCGTAGGGCGGATTGAACGCATCGTGCCCGGGCCCGATCGCAGCGCGATCGCAGCAATGAGCGCCTCCGTAGACGCTTGGCGTTGCCGGCGACACCCGCGCCGAATGTACGGTGCAGGTACGTGCGGGCGCATGAGTAAGAGGACTACTCAGATGGAGCGCAACGAGTACTCATCGCCGGGCCCGAGGTGCGGCATCGAGGGCGCTTCGTGACTGCGGGCTGGCCGATGATCGGGCGGGGTCACGAGCTGGGGACGATCCTTGCCGGATTGCAGCGCGGGACCGGGACGCTCGTCGTCGGTGAGCCCGGGGTCGGCAAGACAATGCTGGTGCGGGAGGTGCAGCGCCAAATCGAGGGGTCCGGTCGCCGCACCGACCTCGTCTTGTGCAGCACCTGGTCTGATTTTCCCCTGCAGCCGTTTGCCGACGGGGCCGGCGGGGTCGGCGGGGTCGAGGCTTCCTCCGCGACGGTCCTCGTCGTCGACGATGCGCATCTGCTCGACGACGAGTCTGCCGATCTGCTCTGGCGCCTCGCGGGCACGGGTCGCGCCCTCGTCGTGGCGACGGTGCGCTCGGGAGAGCAGGTTCCCGAGCGGGTCGCTCGGCTCTGGGCCGACGGCGCTTGCGACCGTCTCGACCTCGCGCCACTCGGCGAAGACGACGTGCGCGCGCTCTTGGAGGTCGTGCTCGGTGGCGACGTCGAGGACAGGCTCCCCCGCCTGCTGACGAACCGCGCCGCCGGAAACGCGTTGCTCTTGCGCGAGCTCGTTCGTTCCGCGCTTGCGTCGGGCGGGATCTCCCGGAGTCACGAGGTGTGGCGACTCGAAGGCGAGCTTCCGGTCGGCGCGGGTGTCGCCGAGCTAATCCGGGGCGGCCTCATCGATTTCGATGCCGACGAGTTGCAGGCGGTCGAGCTGCTCGCCATCGCGGAGCCGTTGCAGCTCGACATCGCGCAGGCCGAGATCAGCGCCGCGGTTATCGATGCGCTCGAGAGCCGTCGGGTCGTCGCCCTACAGCAGACGGTCGACGGGCCGGTGCTCACGCTCGGGCATCCGCTCTACGGCGAGGTCGTGCGGGCCGAGATCGCGCCGTACCGGCTGCGGCGCCTGCGCCTGGGCCTGATCGACGCCATTCGCCGGGCCCCGGCTCCCGGTCCCCGCGAGATCCTGCGCTCCGCGCTGTGGCGCGTCGAGCTGGGCGAGCCGGCCGACCCCGAAGAGCTCCTCGCCGCCGCGCGCGTCGCCCGCTCGTTCAGCGCGACCACGGCCGAGCGTCTGGCCCGGGCCGCGTACGAGGCCGGTCGTTCGGTCGAAGCCCTGGTGTTGTTGGCCGAGACGTTGATCATGCACGGCCGCGTCGCGGAGACCGACCGGTTGCTCGACGAGATCGCGCTCGACACGCTCTCGGACGCCGACCGCGACGCGGTGATCTACCTGCGGGCCATGGCGCGAACTCGCGTGGGCGAGATGAGGATGGCGGCCGAACTGCTGACCGGCGCGGACGGGCGCGGCAAGGCGAGTCCGTTGCAGCTCCAGGCGTTGTACGCCCAGGCACTGATGCTCGATGGGCGTCTCGACGAAGCGTTTGCCGCGGCGCGCCCGCTCTTCGTCGATCCGGCGGCCGACCCCGTGACGCGCACGCTCGTGGCCTCCGCCCTCGTCGCCGGGGGAGCGATCGCGGGGAACATCGACGAGGCTGAACGCACGATGCGGGAAGTGTTGCCCGACGCGAAGCGAGCCCGGGCCGCGTTGCCGTACGGCTTCGGGACGATCCGGGTCGCCGCTTCGATCGCGGTTGCCAACAGTGGACGCCTCGACGAGGCGGAAGCGATCGGCCGTGAGATCTACGACGATGCGTTGCGCGACGACGACCAATGGTTGCGACCGCGGGGCGCGTCGGCGCTGGGCGTGGTGGCGCTCGGACGCGGGCTGCCGCGCACGGCCACCCGACTCTTCCGGATCGCGGTCACGTCGCTGAACGAGTTCGACCGGCTGTTCCTCCGGTACAACCTCACCTTTCTGGCCCGCGGGGCTGCCCTGGCCGGCAATGCCGCCGAGGCCCGCGCCGCGTTGCAGCCCGGTGAGAACGCACCTCGCCTCGATCTCTTCGAGGCCGACTGGGAGATCGCAGAAGCGGCGGTGCTGGCTGCGGAAGGCGCGATCCGCGAAGCCGGCGAACACGCGTTGCGCGCGGCGCGACGAGCGTCGTCGATGGGACAGTGGGCGGTCGCAATGGCGGGCGCGCACGACGCGGCTTGTTACACGGGCTCAGCCGAGGCCGCCGATCTCGTCGACGTCGCCGCCGACCGCGTCGACGGCCCCTTGCCGCGGTTGCTGGCCGACCACGCGCACGCCCGAGCCAAGAAGGACGGCGCGCTGCTCTCGGATGCGGCGCTTCGCTTCGAAGACTTGGGCTGGATCCTCTTCGCGACCCAAGCGGCGTACGCGGCGGCGCGCGCTTACCGGGCCGCGTCGGACGGACGGGCCGCGGCCCGCGCCGCCGTCCGGGCCGGCGAGCTCCACGCGCGCTGCGAGGACGCCGCGCTCCCGTGGCTCGCCGGATTTCCGTCGCTCGAAACGCTCACGCGTCGCGAGCACGAGGTCGCGTTGCTGGCCGCGGCGGGACGGCCCGACTCCGACATCGCCGTCCGGCTCGGTATCTCGGTGCGGACGGTGCAGAACCATCTCGCGCGCGCGTACACGAAGCTCGGTGTGACGAGCAGACGCGAACTGCCGGCGGCTTTCGCCGCCGGCAGCGTCGAGAATCTGTTCTAGCGGGAGCCGCTCAGACGGCTTCGAGAAGCTCGCGGGCGCCGACGTCGGCGGACGGGTGCCGCAACTTCGACATGGCCCGGGCCTCGATCTGGCGGATGCGCTCCCGGGTGAGGCCGAAGTGCTCGGCCACTTCCTCGAGCGTGCGCTCGCCGCCACCGTCGAGACCGAACCGCAGCGTGAGGATCGTGCGCTCACGCTCGTCGAGCACGGACAGCACCTTTGCCACCTCGTTCGGGAGGAGGCTCGTGGCGGCGTGCTCGAACGGGGCGACCGCGTTGCGGTCTTCGACGAAGTCGCCGAGCTCGGCGTCACCGTCGTCGCGGACGGGCTCGTCGAGTGAGACCGTGTCGACTGCGTACCGCAGCACCTCGACGACCTTCTCCAACGGAAGCTCGGCTTCGCCGGCCAGCTCGGCGAGCGTTGGCGTACGGCCGAGCGACCCTTCGAGCGAGGCGCGGAGCTTGAGCAACGCGGTGAGCATGTCGCCGGCGTGTACGGGAAGCCGGATGACGCGGGCGGAGTTGGCGATGCCGCGCTGGATGGCCTGACGGATCCACCAGGTGGCGTACGTCGAGAACTTGAAGCCCTTGCGCCAGTCGAACTTGTCGACGGCGTGGATGAGGCCGAGGTTTCCTTCCTGGACGATGTCGAGGAGGGGAAGGCCCGAGCTCTGGTACTTCTTCGCGATCGACACGACGAGGCGCAGGTTCGAGTTCACGAACTGGCGGTGTGCCTCTTCGCCCTGACGGATCTCACGCTTCAACCCGCGCTTTTGCGTGGGGGTGAGCTTCTTGGCGGTCTCGAGACGCTCGGTCGCGGCGGTGCCGGTCTCGATGGCCTGGGCGAGACGGATCTCGTCGTCCTTCGTGAGCAGGTTGTGGCGACCCACGTCTTCCAGGTACAGACGGACGAGGTCTTCGTAGTCGCGGTCTTCTCGGCGGGCCTTCACGGGCTTGGCCATATCGTCACTTTCGGAGCGGAAGGGTCGGGACTTCGGCTCGGGTAGGCGTTGCGAATCTCGGCTTCGGGCGGGCACCAAGACTGGTGGGCGGGCACTGGGTGCAACGCTCACCAACCGGGAGGTTGTTCCTCGAAGCTGGGATACGACTGGGGGAACAGCTGCGGGGAGTTTCGGGAGAAGTCGGCCTGCCAATCGCGAAAGCCGGTGTTCAACTATATCCGAAGCCGGGCAGGATCTCAAGCTGGAATATTAGGTCTGACCAGGGGAAACGCGACACAGCCGCCGTCATCCTCTTACCCGGCGCGCCGACCGCTAACTCGCGCGAGCCTCCGACCGGACACGTGGTTCGGCGCGGTCCCGGGGCGACCCCGCGCTGGCGGTGAGCGGCGTCGCGCTCAGCCAGACGTGGACCGCGGCGTAGGCCCGCCACGGTCGCCAGGCCTCGGCCCGGGCCGCCGGATCGGCGCCGAGCACGTGCCTCAGACCGAGATCGGTTGCGGGGAAAGCGTCGCGCTCACCGCATGCCCGCATCGCCACGTAGTGGGCCGTCCACGGCCCGAAGCCGGGGAGGGCTTGAAGCCGGGCGACCGTGTGCTCGAGATCGCGGCCCCGCTCCAGATCGAGCTCACCGGAGGCAAGGGCGCGGGCCAGCTCGGAGACGGTCCGGGCCCGCGTGCGGGTGAGGCCGATCTCCGAGAGGTCGGCGTCGGCGAGGGTCGCGGCGTCGGGAAAGCGGTGCGTCAGGCCGAGCGCTTCGATCCCGGGCACCGGGGTCCCGAAACTGCGGACGATCCGTCCCGAGAGCGTGGTGGCGCCGGCGACCGAGATCTGTTGGCCGAGGACCGCGCGCACGCTCACCTCGAACGGATCGACCGAGCCCGGCACCCGGAGCCCACGCCGGGCGCGCACCAGCGGCCGCAGTGTGCGGTCGCGGGCGAGGGCGGCGTCGACGACGGCCGGGTCGGCATCGAGATCGAATTGGCGCCGCAACCTGGCGAGAAGATGGACGAGTCCGTCGAAGGTCGGGAGGTGCAGGCGAACGCGGAGCGCCGACCGATCGGGTTCGTCCCACACCTCGATGACGCCGGGCGCGCCGCCGTGCTCGACGACGCGCCGGTAGACCTGAGCGTCGAGATCGATCGTCTCCACTCCGGGGACGGCCCGGGGTGCGAGGAACGCCAGCATCGCCGACCACGCGAGCGGCGGTTGGTACGGCATGCGCAGCTCGAGACCGCCGTCGGTGAGCAGGCGGTCGGGGAGCCGGCGACGCGACCGCAGCTCCTGGGGCGTGAACCGGAACACCTCTTTCATGACGCGGTTGAATTGGCGGACGCTGTTGAAGCCGGCCGCGGCCGCGACCTGTTTGAGCGGAAGGTCGGTGTCGTCGAGCAGCCGCCGGGCGAAGTGGGCGCGCCGGCTGCGCGCGACCTCGGCCGGGGTCGCGCCCACGTACACGTCGAACAGCCGTCGAAGATGGCGGGCGCTGACCCCGAGCCGCGCCGCGAGCGCGTCTTCGGTCGCGTCGTCGAGCGCGCCGTCGGCGATCCCGCGCAGTGCCCGGCACACGAGCTCGGGCGCGTCCACCCAGCCCGAGACCGGTTCGCGGTCGGGGCGGCACCGCAGGCATGCGCGGAAGCCCGCGGCCTCGGCCGCCGCGGCCGACGTGTACGGCCGTGTGTTGCGGGTAAGGGGGTTGCCGCTGCACCCGGGGCGGCAGTAGATGCCGGTCGTGACCACGCCAGTGAATTCCGTCATGTCCCCGTTCTAGGGCATCGGAATAGACAGATCCGGACATTCGGTAGCCGTGTCCGGATCCGGCGCTACGGACGCGCCTACAAAGGTCATATGACGATCGACTTCGCAGCAGTTCAGTTTCCCCTCGGCTCGTTCCGAGCGACCGTAGAAGACGGCGTCGTGCGCGCGGCGACGTTCGCGTTCACCCCACAACCACCCCAACGCGATCGCTTCGGCGTACACGACGTGTTGGTCGCGTACTTCGCCGGCGACGTCGGTGCGCTCGACTCGCTCGAGGTGGAGGCGCCCGGCACGCCGTTCCAACAGGAGGTGTGGCGCCAGCTGCGTCTCATCCCGGTCGGATCGACGATCTCGTACGGTGAGCTCGCGCGGCGCATCGGCAAGCCCCGTGCGCAACGCGCGGTGGGAATGGCGAACGGGTCGAACCCGATCGCGTTGATCGTGCCGTGTCATCGCGTCATCCGTACCGGCGGCGCGCTCGGCGGGTACGGGTTCGGGATCGACTGCAAGCGCTGGCTCCTCGCGCACGAGGCGACGACGCGGCCGATGCAGGAGGACTCGCTATTCCGAAGTTCGTTACTCCATCGGCACGCGGGGAACGATCGCGGCGCCGAAGCGGTCGAAGATGTCGTCGAGGCTGTGGCCGGTGATCGTCAGACCGTGATTGCGTAGACCGACGACCGCACGGCTGGGATCGGGCGCGGCGCGCACGAGGTCGGCGACCGACGCCGCGAGCTGCAGCGTGCCGCACGGGAAGTTGACCTCGGTCGACACGGTCCCGTCGATCCAGCCGTGCACGTGCAGGATCGCGCCGACGTCGGGGTGCTCGCGGTAGATCATCCAGTG
>JBEPUZ010000205.1:0-8734 GCA_041691275.1 Actinomycetota bacterium
TGAAGCGAGAGATCAAGGGAATGCTCGCGGGGCTCGGCGTCACGTTCAAGACGATGATGAAGCCCGCGGTCACGGTGCAGTATCCGCACGAGCGAGAAGACCCGGCGCCGCGCGCCCGGGGCGTCATCGCGCTCAAAGAGGAGAACTGCACCGTCTGCATGCTGTGCGCCCGGTCGTGTCCCGACTGGTGCATCTACATCGAGGGTCACAAGGAACAGCGCCCTCCGCGTCGCGAAGGCGGGCGGCCCCGGAGCGTCAGCCTCCTTGACCGTTTCGACATCGACTACGCGCTGTGCATGTACTGCGGCATCTGCGTGGAGGTCTGCCCGTTCGACGCGCTGTTCTGGAGTCCGGAGTTCGAGTATTCCGAGACCCGTATCGCCGAGCTGCTGCACGACAAGCACAAGCTCGGCGAGTGGATGGCGACCGTGCCCGAGCCCGAACCGCTCGAGATGGGCGCGGAGGTGAAGGGCAAGAAATGATCGCGGAGAACGTGGCCTTCGGGATCATCGCGGCGGCGATGGCGCTCGGCGCGATCGGTGTGGTGCGCACGAAGAACGTCGTGCATGCCGCGCTCTATCTCGTGGTCGTGCTCGCGGGTGGCGCCGCGCAGTTCATCCTGCTCGGTCAAGAGTTCGTCGCCTGGGTGCAGGTGCTCGTCTACATCGGGGCCGTCATCGTCCTGTTCCTGTTCGGGATCATGCTGACGACTGCGCCGATGCACCCGAAAGACTCGCTCGACAACACTCTGCGCTGGCCTGCGGCCGTCACCGCGCTCTTCCTGGTCGGCATACTCACGGGCCTGCTCGTGCACACGTTCCACGCCGACAAGGTGAACCTCACGGCGCCGGTGCGAACCGCGCAGATCACCGACAGGGTGTTCACCACGTACATCATCCCGTTCGAAGTCGTCGGCGTGCTCCTGCTGGGCGCACTGATCGGCGCAGTCGTCCTGGCGCGAAAGGACTAGGGATGCTGCTCAACGAATTCCTGATCCTGGCCGCGTTCCTGTTCTGCACCGGCATCTACGGGGTGCTGGCCCGCAAGCACGCGGTGCTGGTGCTCATGAGCATCGAGTTGATGCTCGCGGGCGTGAACCTCAACCTCGTCGCGTTCGGCGCCTTCCATCACGACACGATCGGTCAGGTCTTCGCCCTCTTCGTGTTGACGATCGCAGCCGCCGAAGTCGGCATCGGTCTTGCGATCGTGCTGCTCATCTACCGCAACCTGCACAGTGCCGATCTCGACGATGTCGATTCGATGAAGGGCTAAACGGGTGTTCTTCCTCGACAAGGCGTGGCTGATCCCGCTTCTCCCGGCGCTCTCGTTCGTCGTGATCCTGCTGTTCGGCAAGCGCATGCCCCGCCACGGCTCCGAGGTCGGGATCTTCTCGGTCGGCGCGTCGTTCGTGCTGGCGTGTGGCGCGCTCATCCGCTGGATCATGCGCGTCCAGGACGCCAAGGGCGGCACCGCGCTCGGGGCCCTCGGTCGCAGCATCGGTCACCTCGGCGCCGAGGGCGGCGAAGCGCAGGTCCTTCCGGTACTTCACCACCTCACGTGGTTCCAGAACGGCGGCGTGCGCCTCACCGTCGGCATCCAGATCGACGGGCTCGCGGTGCTGGTGATGTTCGTCGTCACGCTGATCTCGCTGCTCGTGCACGTGTACTCGCTCGAGTACATGCGCGGCGACCGGCGCTTCACCTACTTCTACGCGGCGCTGTCACTGTTCACCGCGTCGATGCTCTTGCTCGTCGTCGCCGACAACACGTTGCAACTCCTTGTTGGCTGGGAGCTCGTCGGCATGTGCTCGTTCATGTTGATCGGTCACTGGTGGGAGGAGAAACCGAACAGCGACGCCGCGGTGAAGGCGTTCCTCACCACCCGCACCGGTGATATCGGCCTGCTTACCGGCGTGATCATGACGTTCTTCATCGTGCAACGAGCCACCGGCGTCGGGTCGTTCAACATCGTGGCGCTGAACTCGGCCGCCTCGAACCCGAAGGTCGGCCACACGCTCGTGCTCTGGTGCGCGGCGGCTCTCTTGTTGGCCATCGTCGGCAAGTCGGGTCAGTTCCCGTTGCACACCTGGCTCCCCGACGCCATGGCCGGCCCGACTCCCGTCTCCGCCCTGATTCACGCCGCGACCATGGTCGTCGCCGGCGTCTACCTCGGTGCGCGCGTCTTCCCAGTCTTCTTCAACGGCTTCTCGATCGGCGCCGGCGGCATCAACCCCATGGCCGCGATCGGCGGGATCACCGTCTTGATCGGTGCCGCGCTCGCGTTCGTGCAGGACGACATCAAGAAGGTGCTCGCCTACTCCACGATCAGTCAGCTCGGGTACATGGTCATGGCGCTCGGCGTCGGCGCCTGGACGGCGGCGGTGTTCCACCTCTTCACCCACGCGTTCTTCAAGGCCGACCTCTTCCTCGGCGCCGGTTCGGTCAGCCACTCCGGATCGCATCACTCGTTCGACATGAAGACCGACATGGGCGGCTTGAGGAAGTACATGCCGCAGACGTACAAGACGTTCGTGATCGGCACACTGGCGTTGTCCGGCGTCTTCCCGCTCGCCGGGTTCTGGTCGAAGGACGAGATCATCGCCAACGCCGGACACAACGACTACAAGCTTTTCCTCGTCGTCGGTCTTGTCGGAGCGTTCATGACCGCGGCGTACATGGCCCGATGTGTGTACCTCACGTTCCACGGCGAGTACCGCGGCGCGCACGCGCCGCACGCGATCCCGCACGTCGACGAGGCCGAGCACGACCCGATCGACACCGAGGCGTCGGTCGAGCACGACGCCGAAGTGCACTCACCGCACGAGAGCAACCGCCTCATCACCACTCCGCTCTGGGTGCTCTCGTTCTTCGCGGTGTTCGCGGGCTTCTTGAACTTCCCGCACTTCGACAAGTTCGAGAAGTGGTTCACGCCGCACTTCCCGCCGGCGTTCGCCGACATCTCGACGTTGGCGAACCCGGCCGCGTTCAACGTCTTCCTCGCGATCAGTTCGGTCGCGCTCGCCCTCGTCGCCTTCGGAACCGTATGGGCGTACTACGAGGGCAAGTTGCCGCAGGGCCTCAGCGAACGCAACGCGCTCGCGGGCAAGGGCAAGAAGTTCCTCGTCAACAAGTACTACCTCGACTATCTCTACGAAAAGGTGGTCGTCGACGGGATCAAGGGCCCGATCGCGTCTGGTGTCTACTGGTTCAACCAGAACGTCATCGACAACGTCCTCAACTACACCGGGAAGGGTGCGCAGGCGCTCGGCCGCTTCACGTACACCGTGATCGACCAAAAGGGTGTCGACGGTCTCGTCAACGGTCTGGGCACGCTCACCGGTGAATCGGGGAGCGAGGTCAGCAAGCTGCAGACCGGACGCCTCCAGTTCTACGCACTCATGCTCGTCGCTGCCGTCGTGATCTTCGCCGGCGCGCTCTGGATCTTCACCTAGGCAAGGGGAATCGGCTCGATGCATACCTGGTTCGACTCCTGGGCGTTGACCCTCGTGGTCTTCATCCCGGCCATCGGCGCGGTCATCACGATGCTCATCCCGCGCGAGGAAGAGGAAGCGATCAAGTGGACCGCGCTCCTCTCGACGCTCGCGACGCTCGGCGCCACCATCGCCACCATGGCCCGGTTCGACTACGGCAAGACGAGCACGCTCCAGTTCAGCGTCACCAAGAACTGGATCGACGTCATCAACAGCCACTACCACGTGGCCGTCGACGGTATCTCGCTCCCGATGATCGCACTGACGTCGTTCATCTCGCTCTTGTGCGTTGTCTACTCGTGGAACCATTTCCCCGAGCCGCACAACCCGAAGGCCTTTCTCGCGCTGCTGCTCGTTCTCGAGGTGGGGTTGAACGGAACGTTCGTTGCGCAAGACCTCATCTTGTTCTTCGTCTTCTTCGAGATCGTCCTGCTTCCGATGTTCTTCATGATCGGGGTGTGGGGCGGCCCGAATCGCGAGTACGCGTCGATCAAGTTCTTCTTGTTCACGTTGTTCGGCTCGGCCCTGATGCTCTTGTCGTTCCTGGCGCTGTACTTCAAGGTCGACGTTCCCGGTGTCGGGCACACGTTCGACATGGTCTTGCTCTCGCACGCCGCGGGCGCGGGCTTGGTCCACAGCACGCAACTCATCATCTTCGGCGGCATGTTCGTCGGCTTCGCGATCAAGGTGCCGATGTTCCCGTTCCACACGTGGTTGCCGGACGCCCATACCGAGGCGCCGACCGTGGGATCGGTGCTCCTGGCGTCGATCATGCTGAAGCTCGGCGCGTACGGCTTCATTCGCATCGCCCTCCCGATCCTGCCCGAAGCGGCGAAGAGCTGGGCCCCGTGGATAGGCCTCTTGTCGGTCATCGGCATCATCTACGGCGCGCTGGGCTGCCTCGCGCAAAAGGACATGAAGCGCCTGATCGCGTTCTCGTCGGTCGCGCACATGGGCTTCATCATGCTTGGGATCGCGACGCTCACGACGTTCGGTATCAACGCGGCGATCTTCGGGATGGTCGCGCACGGCCTCATCACCGGCATGTTGTTCTTCATTGCCGGCTCCATCCAGCACAACTACGGCACCCGTGAATTGTCGCGGCTCGGAGGGTTGCTCAAGTCGGCGCCGAAGATGGGATGGATCCTCGGCTTTTGTGTGATGGCGAGCCTCGGGCTCCCCGGCCTGGCCGGATTCTGGGGCGAGTTCCCGGCGGTGCTGTCGACGTTCAACCCGGGCGGAAACCTCTCACAGCCCTTGTTCCGTACGTACATGGTCGTCGCCGCGATCGGCACCGTGCTCGCTGCGGGCTATCTCCTCTGGATGCTGCAGAAGGTCGCGTTCGGCGTGCCCAAACCCGAGTTCGCCGACGCTCATCTCCACGACGTGTCATCGTTCGAGTGGACGGCCTGGGTCCCGATCCTGCTGCTGATCGTCGCGCTCGGCATCTTCCCGAACCTCATCTTCCGTGTCACCGACGACGCGGTCGCGTGCCAGACCGCGGCGCCGTTCGTCTCGAAGACAACCACGCCCGTTTCGCCGTCGCTCAAGTGTCCGGGCGCACCCGCGACTGCGCAGGTGACGGCCAAGGTCACAGCCGATGGGTCCGGGGGCTGAGTTGCTGTCTGCCGCGGCCCAAACCATCGCGACCCCGACCTTCGACTGGCATGCGTTCGCGCCCGATCTCGTATTGGTCGCGACGATGGTCGTCGTGCTCGTCGCCGACCTTGTCCTGCCCGATCGGGAGTCGTGGCGGACCTCGAGCATCACCGCGGTCGGACTACTCGGCGCCCTGATCCCGATCGCCACGCTCGTGCATTCGGGGCACGAGCGCGCGATGTTCGACGGCGCCTACGTCGTCGGCCACTACGCCCTCGCATTGAAGGCTTTCTTCATCCTCGCCGCGTACATCACCGTGTTGTTGTCGGTCGACTACATCAGCGAAGGCGACTACTACAACGGCGAGTTCTACTTCTTGTTACTCGTGGCTACCTTCGGCATGAGCATCATGACGGGGGCACGCGACCTCATCACGCTGTTCGTCGCACTCGAGACGCTCTCGATCCCGACGTTCGTGCTGGCCGCGTTCCGCAAGCACGATCGAGCCTCGAACGAGGCCGGCGTGAAGTATTACCTGATCGGGGTCCTGTCGTCCGCGCTGATGTTGTACGGCTTCTCGCTCATCTACGGCGTCACCGGCGCGACCCGGCTCTCCGAGATCTCGGCGTACATGTCGCAGCACGGAACGGTGCCGCTCGTCGCGGTCGCGATCTTCTTGTCGCTCGTCGGCTTCGCGTTCAAGGTCAGTGCGGTGCCGTTCCACTTCTGGGCGCCCGATACCTACGAAGGCGCACCTACGCCGGTGACCGCCTTCTTGTCGGTCTCATCCAAAGCGGGCGGCTTCGTAGCGCTCATCAACATCATCTACTTCGGCTTCCTCACCTCGAGCGGACACGCGGCCAACTCGTGGTGGCCCGTACTTTGGGTGCTCGCGGCGCTGTCGATGACGATCGGCAATATCACCGCACTGCGCCAGACCAACATCGTTCGCATGCTGGCGTACTCGTCGATCGCGCAGGGCGGGTTCATGCTCGTTCCCTTCGTCGCGGCCGGCATCGCGGGGGCCAACGGGCACATCGACAAGGCGAACTCGGCAATGAGCGCGGTTGTGATCTACCTGCTGATCTACGGTGCCATGAACCTCGGCGCGTTCGCGGTCGTGATCGCGGTTGCACGGCGCACGCGCAGCGCCGAGATCTCGTCGTACGACGGCTTGTTCCAGACCGCGCCGACGCTCGCGGTCGTCATGGGCGTCTTCTTGGCGTCGCTCGCAGGCATCCCGTTCTTCGCGGGTTGGTTCGCCAAGTTCGTCATGTTCCGTTCGATCATCGACGCCGGTACCGGCTGGGCGGTCGCGCTCGGCGTGATCGCGGCGATCAACTCGGTGATCGCGTTCTTCTATTACGCGAATCCAATCCGAGCGATGATCTTCCACGAGCCCGCGACCGAAGACCGCACGCCGCTGGTCGTCCCCCAGCCCCTGATGGCGGCCATCGCCATCACCGTCGCGGTTGTCGTCGTGGTCGGGATCTACCCGCAGATCTTCGCCCGGGTTGGAGAGCTCGCGTTCTGACGCGAGTCGGCATGCTGGCGTGAACGCGGTCGCCTCGCACCTCTCGCAGGTGATCCACCGCGAGGGGCCGATCACATTCGACCGGTTCATGGAAGCCGCCCTCTACGGCGAGGGCGGCTTCTTCTCCCTCGGCCACGGCGCCGGCCGTGCGGGCCGTGACTTCGTCACCAGCCCGGAGGTGGGCCCGCTCTTCGGTGTCTGCGTGGGCCGCGCGCTCGACCGGTTGTGGCGCGCCCTCGATGAACCCGATCCCTTCTTGGTGATCGAAGCAGGCGCGGGCAACGGCCGTCTCGCCCGAGAGGTGTTGCGGGCCGCACCCGAGTGCCTACCGACGTTGCGGTACGTGCTGGTGGAGCGTTCGGCAGCGTTGCGCGCCGAACAACGGTCGCGGTTGCCCCTCGAACCCGTCGACGAGGCGCTCGGTCCGTTCGTCGCGGGTCGGGACGAGGACCAACCCGAACCGGCGCGCCTCGCCGGGCCCGTCTTCACCTCGCTCGCGGATCTGCCCGCGCTGGCGGCCACCGACGCGGTCGTGCTCGCGAACGAACTACTCGACAACCTCCCGTTCGGAATCGCCGAGTACGACGGGCAGCGTTGGCTCGAGGTGCGGGTCGGACACTCCGGGCCCGACGATACCGTCGGCTTCGAGGAGGTCCTGGTCCCCGTCGACGTCGATCCCGGGTACCGCGTTGCCGCGGGCGCCCGCGTTCCAATTCCTCGCGGTATCGACGAGTGGTGGCGGATGTGCGAAGGGGTCGTGCGTCACGGTTTCGTGCTCGCGATCGACTACGCCGCGAACGTCTCCGAGCTCGGAACCCGACCCTGGCTGCGCACGTATCGCGCGCATTCGACCGGCAGCTCAGCTCTCGAGTCGCCGGGGGAGCAGGACATCACTGCCGACATCATCGTGGAACAGGTCGATGCGGGCGCGCCCTTCCCGCGTCTGCGGGTCGACAGTCAGGCCGACTGGCTGGCTTCGCTCGGTATCGATTCCCTCGTCGACGAGGGCCGCCGGACGTGGGAGTCCGGCGCGGCGCGGGGCGATCTCGAAGCGCTGGCCGGCCGTAGCCGCGTCTCGGAGGCGGCCGCGCTGACGGATCCATCCGGGCTCGGTGCACACCGGGTATTGCTGTACGGCGCCGGCGGGGCGGGCGAGAACTTCACCTGGTGAGGCGCGCGGCCCCGCCTGTCGGAGTGTCTGGCTCCTGTCCGGTGTGACTAGCCTCCGCGACCATGGCAGAGACGCTTGACGCACTCCTCCAAGAGGGCCGTACCTTCCCGCCCCCGCCCGGGTTCACGAAGGACGCGCTCGTCACCGACGCAAGTGTCTACGACGACGCGGAACGCGATTGGCAGGGCTTTTGGGCCCAACAGGCGCTGGCTCTCGACTGGCACCGCGAGTGGGACACCATCCTCGATTGGCAGTTGCCGTTCGCGAAGTGGTTCGTCGGCGGGAAGCTGAACGTCTCCGAGAATTGTCTCGACCGCCACGTGCAATCGGGTCACGGCCAACAGGTCGCGTTGCACTGGGAGGGCGAGCCCGGCGACAGTCGGTCCGTCACCTACCAGGAGCTCCTCGACGAGACGTCGCGCGTCGCGAACCTGCTGCGCGAGCTCGGTGTCGCCAAGGGCGACCGCGTCGCGATCTACATGGGGATGGTGCCGGAGGCGGTTGCCGCGATGCTCGCGTGCGCGCGCATCGGCGCCGCGCATTCGGTCGTGTTCGGCGGGTTCACCGCGCAGTCGTTGAAGGACCGGATCAACGACGCTCAGGCGCGGGTCCTCATCACCGCCGACGGCGCATGGCGGCGGGGTTCGGTCGTAGCGCTCAAGGACATCGCCGACGAGGCGGTCGCCGAGACCCCCTCGATCGAGCATGTGCTCGTGCTGCGCCGTACCGAGTCGGAATGTGCGATGCAGGAAGGCCGCGACATCTGGTGGCACGACGCCGTCACCCGGCAGAGCAACGTGTGCGCGGCGGAGTCGATGGACGCCGAGGATCTGCTCTTCATCCTCTACACGTCGGGGACCACCGGCCGGCCCAAGGGCATCATGCACACGACCGGCGGCTACCTGACGCAGGTCGCTTACACCCACAAGTACGTGTTCGA